>JAGHBJ010000101.1 GCA_021161045.1 Candidatus Bathyarchaeota archaeon | reverse complement strand
GCGTATATATCCGGCTCGATTCTATAGACCTCGAACCAGGGTTGAGGGGACTCCACGCGTTCAAGCTGCGCATATATCGGCCTCGGCAGGGCCTTCCACCACTCCCTAGGCCTCACAACATCTCCATTCAAGGCTATCCCCGATAACCCTCATCAACCCTTTAAATCTTGGGTCGAAAAATTATAAGTATCCTATCTATCCTGGTAGATGAGATGAGTAGCCTTTCCCAGAGGCTATCCTATCTCCGAACGCTTCCGAGGGATGTCCAGATAGTCATCTATACCCAGGCCTTGAGGAGGTTTAGCTTTGCCATCCTCAACGTCATCTTCCCCATATATCTCAGCAAGCTTGGAGCCTCCTCTCTGCTCATCGGGGCGACTATGACGGGTAGATCCCTATTCCTGGCTCTTAGAAGCCTGATAGAGGGTTTGGCGGCTGATCGCTTCGGGAGGAAGCCCATCCTCCTCTTCACCGCCGGCCTCCTAACCCTCGGCGGATTGGTTTACGCCTTCTCTGGAAGCCTCCCCATCCTGGTGGTATCGGCGATCCTCTTCAGCGTCGGCACCATCATCTTCCCCCCAGCTGAGCAAGCCGTCCTCGCCGAGAGCGCTGGAGACGCGGATCGAACGGCGATCTTCAGCGTCAACGCCTTCCTCGCAACCCTCATGTCCGTCGTCGGCTCCTTCTCCACCGGTCTCCTAAGCGCTCTACAATCGCTGGGCCTGGGGGAGCTGGCCGCATATAGAGTGTTGTTCGCCATATATGCGGCGGCCTATCTCATAACTTTCCTCGCCTTCCTAGCCGTTGAGGAGACGATGAGGGAGACGCAGGCTGAGGCTGAGGAGGTGGAGATCTCAGGGGATGAGCGTTTACTGCTGTTGAAGTGGAGCGGGGTGGTGGCCATCGACATCATTGGAGGCTCCTTCATCTACGGCCTCCTCTCATACTGGTTCTATATACGCTTCTCCGTCAGCCCCGAGATCATTGGAGCCCTCTTCGGAGCCTCCAGGGTGATCTCATCCTTCTCCTATATCCTCGGCTTCAAGATGGCGAGGCGCTTCGGCATCATCAGGGCGACGGTTCTATCTAGGCTTCCAGTCGTCGCCGTGAACATCTTGACGCCTCTAATGCCGAGCTTCACCATCGTCGCGGCCCTGAGGCTCTTCATGGCCCTCTTCTCCATGATCGACGTCCCTCTAAGGCAGTCCTATATCATGGGCATCATGGGCCGTAGAAAGGCCTCGGCGGCCGGCGTCGTCACAGTCGTCAGCCGCTTCACCTCAGCTGGAGCTCCAACGGTGACGGGCTACGTCCTCCAATATGTGTCGATGTCCCTCCCCTTCTTCATAGCCGCCTCCTTCCAATTCGCCTCCGCAGCCCTGATGTATCTCCTCTTCAAGGATATCAGGCCGCCTGAGGAGCGGGGGGAGGCCGGCTCTTAAAGTGCTCCCAGCCTCCGCCGATGGACTTCTCCATCCCCCCATCGATGTATATGAGTCTTCGATCCCTCGTCGCAACCCCGATCTCTATGAGGCTACACCCCACTTCTCTGAGGGTTTCCCTCGCCTCCTCCAGGTTTTCAGGTCTCACCGTGAAGATGAGTTCATACTCCTCTCCCCCGTAGAGGGCGAGCTTCCAGGGATCTATGCCGTGGAGCTCCGCGAATCTCATCGCCTCCTCCGTGATGGGTAGATGCTCAACCCTGAAGCCGACTCCGCTGCTTCTGGAGAGGTCGTGGAGGCTCATGGCTAGGCCGTCGCTGGAGTCTATGGAGGCCGTCACAACACCTCTCTCCGCTAAGGCGACGCCCTCCCTAACCCTCGCCTCTGGGTGGTATACCGCCCTGAGTAGGCGGCGCCTCAGATCCCCTGGCGCCTCATACCCCTCTAGAAGTATCTTGAAGGAGGCGGCTGTGTCCCCGAAGAGGCCGGTCGCGGCCAATATATCCCCAGGCTTAGCTCCACTCCTCCTCATCAGCCTCTCGCGTTTCCCAACGCCGAAGGCTACGCCCGCCACGGTGATCTCCGAGGCCTCATTTGTGTCGCCGCCTAGGAAGTAGGCGTCATAATGCCTAGAGGCCTCATCGATCCCCCTGGTAAGCTCCTCAACGACTTCCAATTGAGTATCCGCTGGAAGGCCGAGGGAGGCGAGGAAGGCTAGGGGTCTAACACCCTTCGCCGCGAGGTCGCTGAAGTTCATCACCACCGTCTTCCATCCAACATCTCTAGGCCTCATACCAGGCGGGACGTCGGTGCTCCAAATCAGCATATCGGTCTTCAATAGGGCGACTAGATCGCCGTGGAGCTCCAGAGCTGAGGCATCCTCCCAGGGTGGGAGGGGGTTCGATGGCAGAGGTGTTATAAGCCTCAGAATACGCTCTATCAACCCCCTCTCACCCAGCTCTCTCAGGGTCTTCAACGCCATACACCTATTGATGGTAAGGTTAATAGGATACTCGCTTTAAGCCTCCTGATATGAAGCTGCCGCTGGAGGATATTAGAATCCTAGACCTCACCCACGTCTGGTTCGGCCCCTACTGCACCATGATGCTCGCCCATCTAGGGGCCGAGGTGATAAAGATCGAGCCTCCATGGGGGGAGATGACGAGGTATTTTCCACCGCTGGTTGAAAACGAGAGTCCCACCTTCATCTCCATGAATCTAAACAAGAAGGATATCACTCTCAACCTGAAGCATCCGAAGGGTAGGGAGATATTCAAGGAGCTGGTGAAGCTCTCCGACGTCGTCGTCGAGAACTTCACCCCTGGAACCATGGAGAAGCTTGGCCTCGGCTATGAGGTTCTGATGGGTCTGAAGCCTGACATCATATACGCTAGCCTCAGCGGCTTCGGCCAGACAGGCCCCTACTCCAGGAGGCCGAGCTACTTCTCCATAGCCGAGGCGATAACTGGACACGCCTACATGGCCGGATTAGAGGAGGATAGGGAGGGTAAACCCCGTGGATCGCCTCAGGCCTACGGCGACCTGGGGCCAGCCCTCTTCGCGGCTCTAAGCATCGTCGCCGCCATAAGGTATAGGGATAAGACGGGTAAGGGTCAGTGGATCGATGTCGCCCAGGCCGACTGCATGGTCTCGCTGGCCTCCCAGGCCATAGTCACCTACACCGTCTCCGGCCTCACGCCCCTGGAGGCGAGGAGGAAGAGGCGTAGCCTCGGCCAGGTGAGCGTTGGAGGCTTCTTCAAGGCTAAAGACGGATACGTAGCCGTCTTAGCCTCTCGAGGGGCGATGATGGAGAGGCTGGCTAAGGCCCTGGG
>JAGHBJ010000107.1 GCA_021161045.1 Candidatus Bathyarchaeota archaeon | reverse complement strand
GAAGGCGGCTGAGGTGGCTGAGGGTGAGCGGGTTCTCCTCAGCTCTGCAACCCTCGACCTCTATGAGCCGATAGCCGAGGCGGCTAAGAAGTATGGACACGTCGTCCTCGCCTGGACCTCCCTGGACATAAATCAGCAGAAGGAGCTGGATCGACGCCTCTTCGAGTATCTCCCAAAGGAGCGCATCGTCATGGATCCAACCTCGGCGGCCCTCGGCTACGGCATCGAATACGCCTTCACCGTCATGGAGCGGATGCGCCTCGCAGCCCTCTGGGGAGACGAGGAGCTCCAGATGCCCATGGCAGCCGCCACCTCCAACTCCTGGGCTGCTAGGGAGGCTTGGAGGAAGGCCCCTGAACTCGGCCCGAGGAGGCTGAGAGGGCCGCTCTGGGAGACCATCGCATCGCTCACCTTCCTCCTGGCGGGTGTCGACATGTTCATAATGCTCCACCCCGCCGCGATGAGGACTCTGAGGGATGTCATAGACTGGCTTATGGCTGAGGGTGAGGCCGTGAAGACAACCTATGAGGATTGGGTCTCCATGGAGGTGTAGGCGATGCCGAAGAGGGTCAGCCCAATAGACATCTTCAACCTCCTGCCGAAGACCAACTGCGGTGAATGCGGTGAGGAGACCTGCTTCGCCTTCGCAACTAAGCTCGCTGACAGGAAGGTTGACCTGGAGCTGTGTAAACCCCTCTTCGAGGAGAGCTTCAAGGAGAATCTGGAGAAGCTTAAAGCCCTGTTGAGGCCGGCGGTCCTGGAGGTTAGGGTTCGAAGCCCCTCAAGGGAGGTTCGCATCGGCGGTAAGGTTGTGATGTATAGGCATGAACTCCGATACGACAACCCAACAGCCATAGCGATAGCCGTCAGCGACACAATGCCTGAGGAGGAGATGCTGGAGAAGGTGAAGAGGGCTGAGGACTTCAAATACCGCTACATCGGCATGGACCTGACACTCGACATGATCGCTGTAAGATGCGTCTCCGGAGACCCAGACAGATTCGGTGAGAGGGTTAAGAAGGTCGCCGAAGCGACGGAGATGCCTCTGATCCTCTGCTCCTACGATCCAGCGGTGATGGAAAGCGGCCTCTCAGCCCTAAAGGATTCAAGGCCCCTCATCTATGCGGCCAATAAGGGTAATTGGAAGGAGATGGCCGACCTCGCCCTGATGTATGGCTGCCCCCTCGTCGTCTCAGCCCCAGGAGACCTGAATCTACTTAGGTCTTTGACGAAGACCCTCCTCGAATACGGCGTTGAGGAGCTGGTTCTCGACCCTGGAACCTACCCCGATGAGGGCTTGAAGACGACCATCAACAACTTCACCATGCTAAGGAGATGCGCCTGCGAGCTTGAAGACGAGCTTTCAGGATTCCCCCTCCTCGCCGCCCCAATAGTCGCCTGGAAAGGAGACGAGGATCCAACTATAAAGGCGTGGAAGGAGTCCTATCTCGCCTGTATGCTCATCCTAAGGTTCGCCGACATCCTCATCCTCAACAGCATTGAGACCTGGTCGATACTCCCCGTCGTCATCCTCCGGCAGAACATCTACAATGACCCCGTTAAGCCGGTCAGCGTCGAGCCTGGGTTGAGGGTGATAGGGAAACCCGATAGGAGCTCCCCGGTGCTATACACCACGAACTTCGCCCTCACCTACTACACCGTCATGGAGGATCTGAGAGACCTCGACTGCTACCTCCTCGTCATAGACACCGAGGGCCTAAGCGTGGAGTCCGCCGTGGCGGGCGGGAAATTGACGGCTGACAAGGTGGCTGAGGCGATAAAGGAGACGGGCATAGAGAAACTCGTCGATCATAGGAAGATCATCTCACCTGGAATGGCTGCGAGGATAAGCGGTGAAACCGAGGAGGTATCAGGCTGGGAGGTCCTCGTAGGTCCCAGAGACTCGTCGGGGATTAAGGATTTCATAAAGAAGAGGTTCTACGGCGAGGGCTGATAACACCCTCCTTCTCTTCCACCAAGCCCTCCTGGAGAAGCCTCTCCAGATGTCTCTCAACGGTTCTCGGGGCTTCGCAGATCTTCAGCTCGTTGACCAGCAGCCTCTTCAGCTCATCTATCTCCATGGGGCCTCTGCTCTCCAGCTCCTTTAGGATGTGGTCTCTCACCGTTGGGTGGCCTATCGCCTCGAAGAAGGCTTCGACGAGGATGTCCCCAGCCTCCTGCATCAGGGGCTCTATTGGGTCCATGGATGCTAGACAGTAGTGTTCATTCCCCTCGTTGGAATGCTCCTGCATTATCTTCTCCTTCAGGGCCATGGGATCCCTGTAGGGGTAGGAGATAAGCTTCTTCGCGACGCTCCTGGCTGAGCCGCAGGGGGTATCCTTCAAAACCTCTATCCGCTTTATGATGCCCCTATCCTCGTCGAGTTCAACCCTCAGCTTCGGTCTCCCCATCTTCTCCAGCAGCCTTGAGATGTAGGGGTCTTCACTCTCCTCCAATATGCAGTAGGGCTTCGGGAATTCGCAGTGTATACCCAGCTTTTCGAGGTCATCCATTATTGTTTTTAGGCCTTGGGGTATCCGCTCCCTGTCGTCAAGGGGGTATAGAACCGCTTTGGCTTTGAGTTTCTCAGCTATCGGCGGTATCAGGTCTCCGAGCAGTGGATGGATGTCGAAGACTAGTAGCAGGTCGCATTCGACGATGGGCATGCTCTTCGGAATATACTTCTCAGGTTCCTCCCAGAGATTCTCCAGGACATTCGGCTCGTCGGGATGCTCCTCCTCTATGGTCTCAGGCTGTAGGTTGTAGATGTAGACGATCTCCCCTCCGAAGCCGTGGTAGGCGAGGTTGTCTATGAACTGCTCCCCCGCGGGGCCTGAGTAGATGATGTATATCCTCATGGCTCTTCACCCAGGAGCTCCAGGCAGCGTCTCACACCCTCAACGGCGTCCTCGGCGTAGGCGTCGGCTCCGATGTTCTCGGCGAACTCCCTTGTTACGGGTCTGCCTCCCACGATGATCTTAACCCTATCCCTCAGCCCCCTCTCCTCCAGCGCCTTGATGACCCTCTCCATGTAGGGCATCGTCGAGGTCAGTAGGGCTGACATCCCGAGGATGTCGGGCTGCCACTCCTCAACCGCCTTGGTGAAGCTCTCCTCATCGACGTCTATTCCGAGGTCTATCACCTCGAAGCCATTCGCCTGTAGCAGGATGGCGAGTATCGACTTCCCTATGTCATGTATATCCCCCTTCACCGTCCCAAGAACCACCCTACCCCTCCTGGGGCCGCCTCTCCCTCTGCTTAGATGAGGCTTTAGGAACTCTATAGCCTTCTTCATATTCGACCCTGAGACGATGAGGTCTGAGGTGAAGTAGCGCCCCCGCTCATATCCCCGACCTATCTCGTCTAGGCCTCTGGAAAGCTCCTTGAAGATCTCGTAGGGATCGACGCCCTCATCAAGCCGCTCCCTACAGAACTCGATTATCTTTTCCCCCTTGAAGTCGAGGAGCATCTCAACGATGCCCCTGACATCGAGTCCGCCTAGCTTATCACCCATCTTTCCTTGATGAAGGATTGCTGATGAATTTAAACGTTTAGTTGTGTTGAACATGAAAAATTCACATCTTATAGTGGAGGATGAGGAGGAGAATTTAAAGAAGATTTATAAATCACATGGATTCGTTATCCGACGAACGGGATCTCGATGGTTGTGAAGATCGTCGTCACGGGTAGGGGTGGAAGCGGTAAGAGCACCTTCACAGCCCTAACAACCAGATGCCTAGGGGAGATGGGCTACGGGCATCTACTCGTCGTAGACATCGACCCCGATGGAAGCCTCGCAGATATGCTCGGCATAGACCTCGAGGCTGAGGGGAAGAAGACGATCTCCGAGATACTCTACGACGTGCTGGAGAAGAGGCTCTTCACAAAGATGGTGGGCGCCACCGCCTCCGAGAAGTTGGAGCCATTCCTCTTCGAGGACGCGTTATATGAGGGGGACAGCTACTTCGACTTCGTCTCCGTCGGCGTCAAATGGTCTGAGGGATGCTACTGCGTCCCAGATCGAGCGCTGAGCGAGGTTATGGAGCGATGGGCTGAGAACTATGACGCCGTCATCATCGACTCACCCGCTGGAGTAGAGCATCTAAACCGAAGGATCACGAAGAGCGTCGACGACGTCTTCAACATCCTCGACCCCTCTAAGAAGAGCTTCGACAACGCCTATAGGTCGTATAGGTTGATGAAGGAGCTGGACATCGAATTCAAGAACTACTACATCGTCGGCGGATACCGCTTCCCAGCTGAGCTGGAGGCTATGGCTGAGAAACAGCCCTTCCCATACCTCGGCCGAGTCGAATACGACGACCTCGTCTACCAATACAACTTGGAGGGCAAACCCCTATTAGAGCTGCCTGAGGATTCTTCAGCCTACATCTCGGTGAGGGGAATCCTACGTAGAGCTGGCTATGGCCCGAGGCCTCCACCACTCTCGGAGCTCCTGGGGGTAGATGGCGATGAGGGATAGAGGCTTCAAGCTCGCTGTAGCCGGTAAGGGAGGAGTGGGTAAAACCTTCATCTCGGGAACCCTCGCCAGGCTGCTCGCCAGAGACGGGTATAGGGTGTTAGCCGTCGACGCCGATCCAAATATAAACCTCGCCTCCACTCTGGGGATACCACGAGAGATCTCCGAGCGGATCACACCCCTCTCAGAGAATGAGCGTCTCATCGCTGAGAAGACGGGTGTTCCACCTGGAGGCTCTTACGGCCTCGTCTTCAGGTTGACGCCGAGGGTTGACGACATCTTCCAACGCTTCTGCGTCGAAGCCCCCGACGGCGTTAGGCTTCTGGTCATGGGAACCGTAAAGGGTGGAGACACGGGCTGTATGTGTCCAGCCAACGCCCTTCTAAGAGTTTTGATGCAGCACCTCCTCCTATCCAGGGGGGAGGTCGTCGTCATGGATATGGTCGCCGGCCTAGAGCATCTAGGCCGAGGCACAGCTAAGCGGGTTGACTCCATGCTCGTCGTCGTCGAGCCGACGCTGAAATCCATAGAGACCCTAAGGCGAATAGTGAGGTTGGCTGAGGACATAGAGATACCTGAGGTCCTGGCGGTGGCGAATAAGTTGAGGGATGAGCGAAGCCGAAAACTCATCGAGAGGGAGCTGGGCGACACCCCCATAGCGGCATACATACCCTACGACCCCTCGATAGAGGAGGCCGAGCTCCTAGGTGTGGCGCCCCTCGACCACGATGAACACTCCCCAGCCATAGAGGCCCTGAGGGGTTTGAAAGAATATCTGAAGGATCGATATGGCTTCTAAGGATGTGAGGCTGAGGGTTAAGGCCATAAGGGTTAGGACAGGCTACTGGACTCCTGGAACCGATTATTTGGCTGAGATCGTCGAGGCCGTGAGGGGGTTGGTGAGGGATGGCGACATCGTCGTCGTATCCGAGAAGGCTATCTCAACGGCTAAGGGACTCATCATAGATGAAGATCGGTTTAAGCCAGGCCTCTTGGCCAGGCTCATCGTCAGGCTCTGGGTTAGACATCTATGGGGAGGCCCCCTCGGTCGATGGGCGAGGCTTAGGTCTAAGACTCTGAGGAGCTTGAGGAATTACCCCCTGGATTTGGGGGCGAGGCATAAGGAGGTTGCCCTGAGATATGTCGGCCTCCTACAGGCCCTGAGGCACTACTCCGAGGGGGGTATAGACGCCAGTAATCTCCCCTACTCCTATGTGGCCCTCCCCCTCCCAGAGGCGTATAGGGAGGCGGTGCGCATAGCCTCAGCCATCGAAGAGGAGACGGGTAAACGGGTATCAGTGCTCATCGTCGACAGCGACAAATCCTTCACCTGGAGGAATCTCCACCTCGCCCCACGGAGGGTTGAGACCCCAGGCCTCATACACATAGGCGGATTCCTCACCTTCCTCCTCGGCCGTATGCTCAGATTAAAGGCCAGAGCAACACCAGTCGCCTCCGTCGGCGTAGAGAACCCAGATCTGGCGTTGACGCTGGCCGAGGTTGCTGATAGAGTGAGGGGCTATGGAGCCGGCAGAACCGTGTGGGAGATGGCGAGGAGGCTCGGCGTAGAGTTGACGGGGGTCACATGGAGCATGCTGAGGAGGGTTGAGCATCACCCCATAGTCATCCTGAGGCCTCTGGAAGGTCTTAAATAGAGTGGGGTAGGCTTCGATTGGAGTGATACCTATGGCGAGGCTCGGCTTCCTAAAGCTTGGGAACATCGCCACCTCGCCGATGGTGGAGCTCCTCCTCGATG
>JAGHBJ010000123.1 GCA_021161045.1 Candidatus Bathyarchaeota archaeon | reverse complement strand
TCGCAGATCACCCTCGTCTCCTCTAAAATCGGTATGGAGTCTCCATCTATCTGTAGGCCGAGGCCTGAGGCCTCCGCCATCTCCCATAGGCCGTTTAGGATTCCGCCCTCCGTAGGATCATGCAACGCATGGACTCCACCCGCCTTCATGGCTTCCAGGGCCTCTGGGACGACGCTGATGAGTCTCAGCAACCCCTCAGCCCGTTTTAGGGTTTCCTCCTCAACCCTATCGATTAGGATGTGTCTCAGGTCTCTGGCGAGGACGGCGGTTCCCTCGATTCCAGCGGCCTTCGTCATGATGATCCTGTCCCCAGGCCTCGCCCCTCCAGTTGTGACGTAACGCCCCTCCTCGGCTTCGCCCATCATGAAGCCTATCAGTAGGGGCCTATCCAATCCAGGTGTGGTCTCCGTATGCCCCCCTATGAGGCTGACATCGACTTCGAGGCATGCCCTGTGAATATCATCCATGATGCCCCTAAGCATGGCTGTGTCAGCCCCCTCTGGGAGCATGGCGACGCAGAGGAACCATCTGGGCCTTATGCCGCAGGAGGCGATGTCATTGGCGTTTATGTGAACCACAAGCCATCCGATGTCCTCCACAGCCCCCGTTATGGGGTCAGAGGCGACAGCCACGATGTGGTCTCCGATCCTCAATAGGGCGGCGTCCTCCCCCACTCCAGGCCCCTTCAGGAGCTCCTCGCAGGGGATGCCGAGACGCTGGAAGACGATCTCCTTTAGAGCATCTGGGGGAACCTTACCCGTTGGGAATCTCCTCGACAACTCCGCTCAAATAATGCGCCCCTAAACAGTTATAGCTCTTCTCACACTTTCACTAAACCAGATATACTAGTTCTCCTCATGGGTGTATGGATTGGAGGTTAGTCGAATCTTCAGGGATGAGGCCGTCTTAGACATCAACTACATACCCCGCATCCTCCTCCACAGGGGAGGGGAGATGAGATTTCTACGCAGGGTCTTCAGCTACCTCCTGACGGCTCCAGGGGAGATGTCTCAGAGGGTCATCATCACAGGAGGCGTAGGCGTGGGCAAGACGGCTTTGGCTCAGAGATTCGGCCTCGACATAGAAGAGGAGGCGAAGAGGCTTGGGAGGGCTGTCAGATACCTCCATCTCAACTGCAGGGAGGCGAGGGGAAGCCTATTCTTCCTCCTCCGAAAAGCAGTGAGAACCCTGAAGCCTGAGTTCCCAGAGAGGGGATACTCCATAGAAGACCTATTAGAGGCCTTATTGACGCTGCTGGACGAGAGGGGGCTTCACCTCCTCCTCTGCCTCGACGACGTTGAACCCCTCATAGAGGCCGAGCCGGACGCCCTATACCTGTTGACGAGAGTCCAGGAGGAGCGCCTTGAGAGGCCTAGGAGATTGTCGCTCATCGTCATCGCAAAGAGCCTCGAAGCCTTCAGACCTCTGGATCAGAGCACCCTCAGCACTCTCCAGAGGAACATAATCTCCCTAAGCCCCTACACCAGGGGGCAGCTCCTCGACATAATCAAAAGCAGGGCCACCATGGCCTTCAGGGAGGACGCCATCACCGATGAGGCGCTGGAGCTCATCAGCGAGCTGGCAGCCGAGGAGGGCGGCGACGCAAGATACGCCATAGACCTACTATGGAGAGCTGGGAAATACGCCGAGGCTGAAGGCTCTAGACGAGTGCTGCCACGCCATGTGAGGGGAGCCTCCACCACGCTGTATAGGGGCCTCAGAGCCGAGGAGCTCCAGAGCCTAAGCCTACATGAGAAGCTGCTGCTCATCGCCATAGCCAGATGCTTCAGGGAGAGCGCCAAGGCCTATGCCTCCACGGGGGAGGTTGAGGAGGCCTACCGCCTGGTCTGCGAGGAGTTCGGTGAGAAGCCCAGGGGACATACACAGCTCTGGAAGTATCTCAGGAGGCTGAGAAGCCTCGAAGTAGTCTCCATAAGCCTAGAGGCGACACGGGGGAGAACCCACCGGATAGCGCTGAGAGTCCCAGCCGGCGCCCTCGAAGGGGAGGTGAAGAGACTAATTGAACGATGAGGAACTCCACGAACTATTGGGTTCCAAGGCCATCATCAGGGTGCTGACCGTGCTGGCGGAGGAGGGGGAACTCCACATATCGGAGGTGGCCAGGAGGACGAGGCTGAACCACGTAGCGGTGGAGCGATGCGTGGAGAGACTTAGGGGCCTCGGCCTGGTGGAGGAGCGACGCTACGGCAGGGTGAGGATTCTACGCCCCCTCTTCGAGGAGCTGAGAATCACATTGAGAAGGGGAGTCGGATTTAAGATAGAAATCCAATAGCCCTACTGACCACATGATCGAGCAGTGCATCAGGGTGAGGGTTGGGAAGAGGAGAAGACTGACTATCCCAAAGCCTATCGCCGAGAGGCTGGGTATATGTGGGGGCTCTCTGATGGAGATCCGCGTTGTAGGAGGGGAGATGAGGCTTAAACCCATAGATGCTGTTTGGCTCTCCCTCCACGGCGAGAAAATAGCTGAGACCACCCTACAAGAGTTGGAGGAGGAGAGCCTCGAGGAGCAGTTATTCTATCAAGATAGGTGAATACGGCAAGGTTTTTACTCCTCTCAGACCCCTATGCTCGGGGATGGCTGAACCCCTCATCTGCCTCGGCATAGAGTCGACGGCCGACAACCTAGGCGTAGGCATCGCCACCTCGGAGGGAGAGATCCTCGCAAACGTTGTGAGCGTCCACATACCGGAGACGGGGGGCATACATCCCCGTGAGGCAGCTCGACATCACTCAGCCGTGATGGGGGAAGTCATCGCAGAGGCCTTGGAGAAGGCGGATATAACGGCCAGGGAGATCGATGTTGTGGCCTTTAGTCAAGGCCCGGGTATGGGGCCATGCCTCAGAACGGGTGCGACGGCTGCGAGGGCGATAGCCTGCAGGCTTGGAGTCCCCCTCGTCGGCGTGAATCACTGCGTCGCCCACATAGAGATTGGGAGGTTGACGGCGGGGGCTGAAGACCCCTTGACGCTCTACGTTTCGGGGGGGAACACCATAGTCTCAGGCTTCGAGGGAGGCAGATACAGGGTGTTTGGGGAGACCCTTGACATCGCTGTGGGTAATATGCTCGACGTCTTCGCCCGTGAAGCAGGCCTCCCCTATCCTGGAGGGCCAGCGGTGGAGGAGCTGGCGAAGAGGGGGCAGAGGCTGATCCGGTTGCCCTACGTTGTGAAGGGTATGGATCTCAGCTTCAGCGGCCTCCTCACAGCAGCCATAAGGGAGCTCCAGAGCGGGAGGTGGAGTCTCGAAGACCTCTGCTACAGCCTCCAGGAGCATGCCTTCGCCATGCTCGGCGAAGTCACCGAGAGGGCCTTGGCGCATACGGAGAAGGGGGAGCTCCTCCTCACCGGAGGCGTCGCAGCGAACATGAGGCTTAGAGACATGATACGGTCTATAGCTGAGGAGCATGGAGCCGAGCCTAAGTATGTCCCCAAGCAGTATGCCACAGATAATGGGGCGATGATCGCCTGGACAGGCCTATTGGCCTATCAAAGCGGTGTGGAGACGCCGATAGAGGAGAGCTACATAGACCCCAAATGGAGGCTCGACGAGGTGGAGATTCCATGGCGCTGAGGCTCATAGCGAAGGGGGCTGAGGCTGACCTCTGGTTCGACCCCGACTGGAATGGGCGGAGAGTCGTCATAAAGCGTCGAGTTGAGAAGCGATATAGGCATCCAGAGATCGACAGGGAGCTGAGGAGGCTCAGAACCCTGAGGGAGGCTGAGATCATCCATAGGGCTAAGAAAGCTGGGGTTCCGACACCCGTCATCTATCAGGTTGACCCTGAGGAGGCGACGATGGTTATGGAATACATCGAGGGCAGTAGGCTGAGAAACATAGTCGACGAGCTATCACCGGAGGAACGGCTTAAAGTCTTCCAACTGGCCGGTAGGCAGGCCGGCAGGCTTCACAGGGCTGGCATCATCCATGGAGACCTCACAACCTCCAACATGATACTCACCCCAAGCCGCCTCGTCTTCATAGACTTCGGC
>JAGHBJ010000103.1 GCA_021161045.1 Candidatus Bathyarchaeota archaeon | reverse complement strand
GAGGTGAGGAGGGGAGGCCGTAGAGTCGCCTTCGAGGTCGTCGACCTGGCAACAGGCCGGAGAGGCCTAATGGCCTCGGTGGACATCAAGTCTCCCCATAGAGTTGGGAGATACGGCGTCGATGTAGAGGGCTTCGAGGCTGTAGCCCTCCCAGCCTTGAGATACGCAGAGGAGAGCTGCGACGTCATCTGCATCGATGAGATCGGCCGGATGGAACTATACTCCAGGGCCTTCGAGGAGGTTGTTAGGCGTATACTAGAGGGAGTCAAGCCGGTGATAGCCGTGGTTCATAGACGCTATGCCGAAGCCTATAGGCGTTATGGGGAGCTCCTATGGGTGACGAGGGAGCGGGTTGATCAACTCGTCTCCTATATCGTGGGGAGGCTGCTATGAGGATCGCAGGCGTCGACGACGCTGGGAGGGGATGCGTCATAGGCCCTCTAGTCATAGCTGGAGTCCTCCTCGATGAGGAGGCCGTTGAGAGGCTTAGACTTCTAGGCGTCCACGACTCCAAGACCCTCTCACCCCATAGGAGAGAGCTGTTAGCTGCGGAGATCAAGGAGATCGCCTTAGACTACACCTACTTCGAGATCCCCCCGAGGGCTATAGATAGGGTTGTGGAGAGGGGTGTGAAGCTTAGGAGGCTCAACTATCTAGAGGCCCTGGCGATGGCTGAGGTGATTAGGAGGCTGAAGCCTGACATCGTCTACGTCGACGCCTCGGACATCAACGCTGAGAGGTTTAGGGAGCATATCCTCAGCGCCCTACGGGAGAAGCCCAAGATAGTTTCGGAGCATGAGGCTGATGCCCGATACCCCGTGGTGGCCGCGGCCTCCATATTGGCGAAGGTGCGGAGGGACAGCATCATAAAGGAGCTCCAACGGCGCTACGGCGACTTCGGATCGGGATACCCCCACGACTCGAGGACGGTTAGGTTCCTAGAGGATTGGTTTCGTAGAAATCCCCGTGAGGTGCCCCCCTTCATAAGGGGTAGCTGGTCGACGGTTAAGAGGATTAGGCGTAAACTCCTCTTTCAGGGCTGATACCTTGCGAGGGCCATGGCGTGGTCTCTTTCATAGGGTTCAAGCTCCACAACCTCTAAGACAGTGAAGCCCGAAGCCTTAAGCTCCCCGATCTGCTCCTCATATACCTCCTCCGGAGGCCTCGTCACATCTATGCTTCTAGACTTTATCGCCATCAACGCCCATCCACCTGGCTTTAGGAATAGCCTCGCATTCCTGATGACTATCGACGCCTGATCGGGTTGAGCTACATCGGCGTAAATTACGTCGACGAGGGGTATAAGCGCGGAGTAGGCCTCCGGCCTCCGAGCGTCCCCCAATATCGGTGAGACATTAGATCTATGCCTGGCAACCCTCTCCAGGAAGTCTCTCATGGGTCTTGGGGCGATGTCGACGCCCCAGACATGTCCCTCAACGCCTACAATGTCGGAGACATGTGAGCAATTCGTCCCCGTCGCGGTTCCGAGGTATAGAATCCTACATCCAGGTCTTATAGGCATCTCGCTTAAACCCTTCAGGAGGGCTGCGGCCAGCTTATTCCGATAGGGATTCCAGATCCTATATTCATCTCCGTTGATGGTGACCCGTCTCTCGCCGTAGACGCTTATGCCGGGGGTGAGGTTTAGGGTTGCCAGATGCTCTCGGCTATCGATCCTCAGCTTATAAACCCCTGGATAGGGCTGCGATAGCTCCATGCCGTGAACTCCTATCTCGCCTCTATATCCCTCTCTATCATCTTAGCCTGATCCACGGCGATCTTCTGAAGCCAGCCGAGTGGGGTTCTAAGCTCTCCAACCCTCCTCGCATAGTGGTGGCAGTTAACATAGGCGGGGGTGCTGCAAACCCTGGTGAAATAGTCCCTCGTCACCTCTACGGTGCAATCCTTTATGAAGGGGCAGTCCTTCCTTCGAAACCGCCGCTCCAGAGCTTCCATCAGCGTCTCCATCTCTCAGAGTCCGATAAGATATGCTCCCTCTGATATGTAAATCTTTCAGGGTTTAGGGATCCGGAATAGGGGTCCACCTGATGGAAAATATTTTAATCCTATCGGAGTAATCGCTCTGGGGTGCGGAGATGTCTGAGGAGGCTGAGACCGTCTACGTCGGCTCTAAGCCGATCCTGACCTACGTCCTCGCCGTGATAAACGCCTTCCAGAGAGCTGATAAGGTTAAGGTGCTGGCGCGAGGCCGAGCCATAAGCAGCGCCGTCGACGTGGTGGAGGTCGCCAGGAGGAGTTTCATAGAGAACCTGAAGATCGAGAACATCGAGATCGGCACAGAGACCGTCGGCGAGGGCGATCAGGCGAGGAACGTCTCCACGATAGCGATAACGCTGTCAAAGGAGAAGTAGAGGCCTCAACGATTTTTTCTCAAATCCCTCAACTCCCTCTCCAATTCATCTCGAAGTCTATCCCCCATCATGGCCCCCGTAAAGGCGTCGGCTCTGGCTGCGAGGGCGAGCTTCGAGGCCAGCAGCCTCGCAGCCTTCCCCCTCAGGGCTTTTGGCCTTCTATGGATGAGGGGATGCTGGAAGATTAGGCCATGCTTAGGCATCTTCACCCCCCTCCGCAAGGCTCTGAAGAGGGCCTTCTCGGCGCCTAGGAGCTGTATCTTGCTGCTCGGCATCATAGCCAGCCTCCTCAGCCCCCCAGCCTTCTCCACCAGCTTCGCCGCCAGGATCGATCCGGCCACTCTTGAGAGGTTTGGAGCCACCTCCTCCATCAAGGCTGATAGATAATCTTCCAGATGCCGCCTATACTCGTAGAGTTTGAGGATTCCCCTAGCCAGCTCCCTCAAGGCCTCTAGGTCACCCTCTCCAAGTGGGGCTCCGATGGAGGAGTGGGCTGAGGAGGCGATCCGCTCGGAGCGCTCAGCTGGGATGCCTATACGCCTCAGCCTCTCAGCCTCCATATTCTCCCTGCCGCCCAGCTCAGCGATTATCCTGGCGTAGGTCTCGTGATCGGCCACTAGGCGGTTGAGCTCTGGGAAGTGGATTCCATACCATTCTCGGAGGTTGCTGCTGAGGGCGTTGAGAGCCTTATCGAGGTTGGCTAGGAGGTGAACTGCGTGGGAGATATGGGTCTCCCTCTCAGCTAGAGCCTTGGATACCCTCCTCCTGGTGAGATGCTTGGAGACCCTGTGGCTTAGCTGATGGAGCTCCAGGGGGTGATCTAGGACGCCTAGCTCCACCCCCAGCTCGGCGAGTCGTCCTCGAAGCCTCCTCTCAGCTTCGGAGACCTTGAACTCTGCCTTGAACCCCAGCTTCATGGAGGCCTCCGCTAAACCCCTATTCGAGGTGGTCACCCTCCCGATGCCCCTCTCCCTAAGCCCCTTGAGGAGCTCCTCAAGCCATCTGGTCGGCTCTCCCCCTAGATGTCTCTCAAGACTCTCGGCGATCGCCTCCACCTCCCTGGGATAGAGGACATAATCGATGATTTCTCCCCCCTCATCTAGGGCGAAGAGGCCTAGGAGGGTGTCGACGAGGTGGATGGTCTCCGAAGGCTTATCTTGATACACGCTTAGTTTGATGGGGATGGCTGAGATAAGGTTAGCCATAGAAATCGCGGGTTTAAACCTGAGAAATCCGGTGATGAACGCCGCCGGAATACTTGGATTGACGGCTGACCTGCTCCGAAGGGTCTACGAGGAGGGGGCTGGAGCCGTCGTCACCAAGAGCATAGGCCTAAAACCCAGGATGGGCCACCCGAATCCAACGGTCACCATCGTTGAGGGAGGCCTCATAAACGCCATGGGGCTGCCAAATCCAGGTGTTGAATACTTCCTAGGGGAATTAGAGAAGCTGAAGGCTGGAGGTATACCCGTCGTCGCCAGCTTCTTCGGCGAAACCCTCGACGAATTCGTGGAGGTGGCCTCAAGATTGTCGGAGGCCGGCGTCGACGCCTTGGAGCTGAACTGTAGCTGCCCCAACGTCGAGGGCGTCGGCATCCTAGGCAGCGACCCAGGGGCTGTAAAACGGGTGACGGAGGCCGTCAAGGGATGCATCGACAAACCCCTCTTCGTGAAGCTGTCGCCGAATGTCTCCGACATCACCGAGATCGCCAGGGCCGCCGAGAGGGGTGGAGCAGATGGATTGACAGCCGTCAACACTTTGAGGGCGATAGCCCTAAGCGTCGAGGCCCGCCGGCCGATTCTGTCAAATGTCACCGGAGGCCTCTCAGGGCCGGCTTTGAAGCCCGTCGCCCTAAGATGCGTCTGGGAGATCTACGATGCGGTTGAGATCCCAATCATAGGCTGTGGGGGCATCACCACTTGGAGGGATGCCGTCGAGTATCTCCTCGCCGGAGCCTCAGCCCTCCAGGTTGGGACGGCCATAATGACCCGAGGCCTAAGGGTTTTCAGGGAGATCAACATGGGTTTGAGGAATTACCTTGAGGAGAATGGCTTTAGGGAGGTCTCAGAGCTTGTCGGATTGGCGCATGAGAGCTGAGGCCCATAGGGCCGTTAGGATTCTAAGGGTCGTCGAGGAGGCGGAGGGTTTTTCAACCCTCTACTTCAGAGACGCCCTCTGCCGGAAAGCCCAGCCTGGACAGTTCATCATGGTTTGGCCTCCTGGGGCGGAGGAGATTCCCATGTCTCTCTCCACCATCGGCGGGGAGTCCTCCATAACGGTTAAGGCCGTAGGCCCAACTTCGAGGAGGCTGACATCCCTCAGTGAGGGGGATCTCATCATGATTAGAGGCCCCTTCGGAAGAGGCTTCACCCTGATGGGTGAGAAACCCCTCCTCGTCGCCGGTGGAACAGGGGTGGCGCCCATTAAACCCCTCGTGGAGGAGATGCTGAGCCGAGGCCTGGAGCCTACGCTGATCCTCGGCGCCAGAACCAAGGATAGACTCCTCTTCCTAAATAGGCTTAGGAGGCTCCTCGGCTCCAAGCTTCACATCGCGACGGATGACGGCTCCCTAGGCTTCAGCGGCCCGGCCTCGGAGTATGCCGAGAGGCTCCTAGATGAGGGATGCTTCGACGCCGTCTACGCCTGCGGCCCAGAGGCGATGATGGCAGCCATCTATAGGGCCGCCGAGCGACGTGGCCTACCCATCCAGGTGAGCCTTGAGCGATACATGAAGTGCGCCATCGGCCTCTGCAGCAGCTGCGCCATCGGCCCCTATAGGGTGTGCCGAGACGGCCCAGTCTTCAACGGCGAGATGCTCCGCAGGGTTTTAGATGAGTTCGGCCGTCGCCGTCTAGACCCCTCCGGTAGGCCTACACCCCTGGAGGAGTAGAGGAGGCGTTTCATAGCCAACGTGGATTGGGAGGCTTTAAACAGTCATCGCCCAATCCCTAACTGGTGTAGATCTTGGCGGAGGTTGAGATACTCTTCCACTGCTTCTATCTCCAATTCGGCGTCTATGAGGGGCATCCGATCCTCAGCCTCCGATGGCCTCTGACCCCGATGCCTGAGCCTGAGATCTCGGAGGCCTATGGGGGATTAGTCTTCAACATAGGCTCCACGAACACGGTGCTCATCAGGGATGAGGGCCTAAACATCCTCGTAGACCCTGGGATACTCCAGCTGGGTCGCTATGGGGCGATGCAGAAGAGGCTGGCTCAGCTTGGGCTTAAGCCTGGGGATATCGACATCGTTGTGAACACCCACTGCCACTATGATCACGTTGAGTGTAACTATCTCTTCAGGGGGAAGCCCCTCATAATTCATGAGCGGGAGGTTGAGTATTTCCATAGGCTCTATTGGCCTGAGTTCGCTGATGCGTTTCTAGGCATCATGGATGTTGAGGCCATTCGGGGCGATAAGGAGCTGACGGGCAACGTTAAGGTCATTGAAACCCCTGGACATACGCCTGGAAGCATCTCAGTCGTCGCCGAAACCCCTGAGGGTCGAGTTATCTGTGCTGGGGACGCCGTCATCGTTAAGGAGGATCTACTGGAGCTCCGACCGCCGAGGGTGGTCTCCCTAAACTACGATCCAGAGATGGCCGTTGAGAGTCTAAGGAGGATTAGAGATCTGGATCCATCTCTGGTCATTCCAGGGCATGACGCCCCCTTCAAGCCCTAGAAAGGTTTATAGAAGTCAAAGCCATAGCCCTACCGGTTGCCATGCCGACTCATGGATCTCTGACGAAGGCGGGTAAGGTTCGGTCTCAGACGCCGAAGATCGAGCCTATACCCCGAACAAGGCCGTTTCCAAGGCGTAGGAATAGACGTAACTATAAGGTGAGGATCCTCTACCCAATGATCTACGGCCAGGAGGAGCAGGGCAGATAGGGGGTTATGGCCGCCGAGTATGAGGCCCTGAGAACCATCATCGATAGGCTTCTAGAGATCCCACAGCCCACTAAGGAGGATGTCAATAGGGTAAAGCTGGAGGTATGCCGTGAGCGGGGCCTTAGACGTATACCTGGAAACTCCGAGCTTCTGGCAGCCCTGAGGCCTGGTGAGGAGCATCTCAGGGAGGTTCTTAGACGTAAGGTTGTGAGAACCCTAAGCGGAGTCGTCGTCATCGCCGCGATGACCGAACCCCGAGCATGCCCCCATGGAAGATGCGCCTACTGCCCTGGAGGCCCAGAGGAGGGGGTTCCGCAGAGCTATACGGGGCATGAACCAGCATCGATGAGGGGAATCCAGAGCAGGTATGATCCCTACCTCCAGGTCTCCAGCAGGATTAGACAGCTGGAGTCGATAGGGCATAGGGTCGATAAGGTTGAGTTGATCATCATGGGTGGAACCTTCCCCGCCGCGCCGCTGAGCTATCAAAGATGGTTCATCAAGGGCTGCCTAGAAGCCCTCGTGGGCCGTAGAGCCAGGAGCTTCGAGGAGGTTAAAGCCCTCGCCGAGGAGGCTGTCGGCATAAGAAACGTCGGCATCACTGTTGAGACGAGGCCCGACTGGGCTGGCCGAGGGGTCGTCGACAGGCTGCTGGAGATGGGGGTCACCAGGGTTGAGATCGGCGTCCAAAACGTCTATGACGACATCTACAGACTTGTGGATAGGGGTCACAGCGTCGAGGATGTCATCGAGGCGACGAGGATTCTGAAGGACTCTGGGCTTAAGGTCTGCTACCACATGATGCCTGGCCTGCCTGGTTCGACGCCGGAGCGAGACCTGGAGGGATTTAGACGCATCTTCGAGGACCCCGACTTCAGGCCGGATATGTTGAAGATCTATCCGACGCTGGTTTTGAGGGGGACGAGGCTCTATGAGTGGTGGCGTCAGGGCCTATACAGGCCGCTGGAGACCGATGAGGCTGTGGAGCTCCTGGCCCAGGTGAAGGCCCTTGTTCCCCCTTGGGTTAGGATCATGAGGGTTCAGAGGGATATTCCGTCGAAACTTATCGTCGCAGGGGTGAAGAAGAGCAATCTAAGGCAGCTGGTCTGGAGGCGTATGCAGAGTCTCGGCCTTAGATGTCGATGTATAAGATGCAGGGAGGTCGGTCAGCGTCGGCTGGAGGGCGTGGAGCCAGATCCAGAGAGGATTAGGGTTATGCATAGGGTCTATGAGGCCTCAGAGGGCCTGGAGGACTTCATATCCGTTGAGGATCCTGAAGCCGATGTCCTCATAGGGTTGCTGAGGCTGAGAATCCCCTCTGAGAGGGTTCATAGACCTGAGCTTAGGGGTCGCACGGCGATAGTTCGGGAGCTCCACGTCTACGGCCCCATGGTTCCCGTCGGAGAGCAGCCACAAGAGGCCTGGCAGCATAGGGGTTGGGGTGAGGTTCTCATGGAGGAGGCTGAGCGGACAGCCCTGGAGAGGTATGACGCCAGGAAGCTGGCGGTGATGAGCGCCCTAGGAACCAAGCCATATTACGCAAGACTGGGCTATCATCGAGACGGCGTCTATATGTCTAAGCTACTGAGTTAGAGCTTTATCACCCTAGAACCCTCAATACTCGGAGGGCCTTGTTCATCGTCGTATACCACTATAAAGTGCCTCCTGAGAAGGCTAGGGAGTATGTCCTCCTGGAGAGGAGGGCGATGGAGATATGCCTCAAACATGGATGCCTCGCCATAGAGCTATATAGGGATGCCAAAGACCCAAGCCACTGGATGGAGATAGAGCGTTTCAGAGATGAGGAACACTATATGAAGGTTAGGGAGGCGGTGGAGGGGGATGAACGCATGAAGCGCCTATATGAGGAGTTCACCAATCTAATAGACGTGGAGCGCTGTGAAGCGGAGAAGCGAATCTACCTCAGAATGCTGTGAGAGGTGAGAATGATGCCAAACCTCCAGGGTTATAGGGGGCCTCTCAGGGAGCTTCTAGAGAGGAGCGGCGTCGATATAGGCGACCTCATCAGAGTTGAGAAGGGCGGCCGCATCTATGAGGGCTATCTAATGCCCCGCCTAGAGACAGCCGATGAGTGGCATCTAGTTTTGAAGCTGAGGAGTGGATACAACATAGGCGTCGCCTACGAGCCCTCGATGAGAGTCACGAGGCTGGGAGCCGCCGTCAAACCCGAATTCAGGCCTCCACCCCTTCCGGAGCAGAGGAGCGGCCTACCGAAGGTGAGCATCATAAGCACAGGTGGAACCATAGCCAGCAGGGTTGACTACGTCACCGGAGGAGTCCACGCAGCCATCTCCTCCAGAGACCTCCTAAGCATAGTCCCCGAATTGGCTGACATCGCCTTGGTTGAGGCCGACATCCTATACAGCCTCTTCAGCGAGAACATAGAGGCTCACCACTGGTCGGGGATGGCCCGTAAGGTGGCTGATAAGATCGAGGCCGGAGCTATGGGAGTCGTCATCACCCATGGAACCGATACGATGGGATACTCAGCCGCAGCCCTCAGCTTCGCCCTAAGAAACCTCCCCGTCCCAGTGGTCTTCGTCGGCTCCCAGAGGAGCTCCGACAGGCCCAGCTCCGATGCAGCTACAAACCTCATAGGAGCCGTCACCGCTGCGGCCTATGCTCCCTTCGCCGAGGTGGTCGTGGCGATGCATGAGACCACATCGGATACCAGCATAGCTCTGCATAGGGGGACGAAGGTGAGGAAGTGTCACACCAGCAGTCGATACGCCTTCAGGTCTGTGAACGCCAGGCCCCTGGCGAGGGTTGTCAAGGGCCGAGTTGAGATGATCGCCGAGGATTATAGGCCTAGGGGGGAGGGGGAGCTGGAGCTCCAGGATCGCTTCGATGAGCGGGTCGCCCTCATCAAGTTCCATCCAGGCTTCAATCCAGCCCTCATCGAATGGCTTGTCGACGAGGGTTATAGGGGCATAATCCTAGAGGGGACGGGCCTCGGCCATGTAAGCTCCAAATGCTATGGGCCTCTTAGAAGAGCCGTCAAGGAGGGCCTCATCGTGGGTATGACCTCCCAGTGTCTCTGGGGGAGGGTGAATATGAACGTCTATACGACGGGCCGTGAACTCCAGCAGATCGGCGTTGAGCCTCTAGGCGATATGCTGCCTGAGACGGCCCTGGTGAAGTTGATGTGGGCGCTGGGCGTCTCCTCCTCGAGGGAGGAGGCCCTGGAGCTGATGAGGCGGAACATCGCTGGGGAATACTCGGATCGCACCCTCTACGAGGAGGTGAGACCATGAAGATCGATTATGAGGCCATCGGCCTAAAGGTGGGATTGGAGGTTCACCAGGAGCTGGATACGAGGCATAAGCTCTTCTGCCACTGCCCCCCGAAGCTCTTCAGGGGGGAGCCTGAATACACCTTCGTCCGCCGTCTAAGGCCAAGTCAGAGCGAGCTGGGTGAGGTTGACCCAGCAGCCCTCTTCGAGTTCCTCAAGGGTAAGACCATAGTCTATGAGGCCAATAGGGAGACGAGCTGCCTCGTGGAGATGGATGAGGAGCCTCCAGGGCCGCTGAACGATGAGGCACTCGACATCTGCCTAACCTTCGCCCTGATGGTTGGCGCCCAGCCCGTCGATGAGGTTCATGTTATGCGTAAGATCGTCGTCGACGGCTCCAACACGACGGGCTTCCAGAGAACCTGCGTCGTCGCCCTCGGAGGCGAGATAGAGGTAGAGGGGAAGCGCATCCACCTGGAGCAGATATGCCTGGAGGAGGATGCGGCGAGGAAGATCGCCGAGGAGGGTGGAGTCGTCAGGTATCGCATCGATAGATTGGGCATCCCCCTCATAGAGGTGACGACGGCCCCCGAGATAGGGTCTCCCTCAGAGGCGAGGAAGGTGGCCCACGCCATAGGCAGGATCCTAAGAGCCACTGGACGAGTCCGAAGAGGCCTCGGAACCATAAGGCAGGATCTAAACATCTCGATTAGGGGCGGCGCCCTCATCGAGATTAAGGGGGTTCAGGAGCTAGACCTCGTCGAGAAGGTAGTCGAATACGAGGCGATGAGGCAGCTTAGGCTGCTGGAGATCGCCGAGGAGCTTAGAAGTCGAGGCCTAAAGCCCGAAGACCTCGAAGACTTGGAGCCGGTTGATGTCTCAGACCTCTTCAGGGAGACGAGATGCCGCATACTGCGGAGGGAGTTGAAGCGTAAGGGGCGCATCTACGCCTTGAGGCTTCCAAGGTTCGGAGGCCTCCTGGGGAGGGAGCTATGCCCTGGGAGACGCCTTGGAACAGAGATGGCTGACAGAGCTAAGTTCTGGGGAGGCGTGGAGGGGATACTCCACACGGATGAGCTTCCAGGCTACGACATAACAGCTGAGGAGGTGGAGGCCCTTCGCAGACGGGTGGATGCGGAGCCTGGAGACGCCGTCGTCATCGTCGCGGGGGAGGCCGAGCGATGTAGGAGGGCCTTAAAGGCCGTGCTGGAGAGAGCCATAGAGGCCCTGGAGGGCGTGCCAAGCGAGACGAGGGCCGCCAACCCAGATGGGACTACGCATTACACAAGGCCTAGGCCTGGCCCAGCAAGGATGTATCCGGAGACCGATGTAGTCTCGATTCCGATTACGGAGGAGCGTCTAAGGAGGCTGAGGGAGAACCTCCCCGAGATGCCTGAGGAGAAGCTGAGGAGATTCATGGAGGAGTATAAGCTGAATGAGAAGCTCGCCAGGCAGATCATAGACTCCGAATACACAGCCCTCTTCGAGGAGATAGCCAGGGGCCTAAAGGTCTCGCCGACGCTGATAGCTGTGACACTCACCGAGACCCTTAAGAGCCTATCCAGAGAGGGGGTGAGGGTCGACCTCATCGGCGACGACGCCTTGAGAGAAATCTTCAAACTAATCGAGGAGAGGGCGATGATGAAGGAGGCCATTCCCGACGTCCTCACATGGCTAGCTGAGCATCCTGACTCGACGGCTAGGGAGGCCCTCAGGGAGCTGGGATTGGAGCTCCTCCCTCGGGAGGAGCTTGAGGCCATCATCAAGGCGAAGATCGAGGAGAACATCAAACTCCTCAAGGAGCGCGGCCAAAGGCCCTTTGGCCCCCTGATGGGAAGGGTGATGTCGGAGGTGCGGGGCCGAGCTAACCCAGCTGAGGTGCAGGAGATTCTTAGAACCCTTATAAGTGAGCGGCTGAAGAAGTTGAAGAGCTAAACCCTTTATAATTCTCTGAGCCCCCCAATTCATAGATTATTAAATTTCGTCGAGTGTAGCGGAGGAAGATTTAATTGATTGGTGAAGGAGGCGATCTCAAAGGAGTCAATTATCGAGGGGTATTCACTCCCTCTAGGATTTATCCACCCATATAAGACGTGGCAAGTATTATAACGCCCATCCATCATAATTATGTCGAAGACCCTTCTCAGTGGTTAGCCATGGGTAGGCCCGCCTTCAGGTTGAGGGTGAGGATCGGCGACATGGAGGTGGAGATGGGAGGGGAACGTGAGGAAGTCCTCTCCACCCTCGAAGACCTCGGTGGAATCATCTATAAGGTTTCAAAGGCCTTCAGGATGAAGGAGGCGCGGGGGAATCCAGAGGCCCTGGAGGCGGAGGAGGGGAAGGAGGAGTATCCGAGGATACCCTGGACATCGCGGTGTAGTGAAGCCGTTATATCGCTTCTATCGACGGAGTGGGGTAAGACTCCGCGCACCCTCTCCGAGCTGAGGGAGGCGATGGAGGCCAACGCGATATTCTTCCCGAAGACAACCCTCTCCGGCGTCCTCGTCTGGCTGGTGAAGCGTGGCAAGCTCCGACGATGGAGGGATAAGAAGCGAGGCTATCTATACGTCCTCAACGAGGAGGAGGGGTGATTGCCACGCATAAGGGTTGGAATCAAAACCACCTTCGGTGAGATAGAGGTAAGCGGCGAGACGGCTGAGGAGGTTCTTGAGGCCCTAGAGGAGATCGATGAGGGCTTCCTCAGAGAGGTTGACAACCGAATCTCATCGTTGATGGCCAATAGGGCTAGAGACAGCCTCAGGGGCATAGTGGAGATGAGGGGTGACGGCCCCATAATCGTCACCAAGAAGAGGCTCACCCACTATGAGGCCATAGGCCTCATACTCTACTCGATGAAGGATCACCAGGCATCGAGCGGGGAGATAAAGAGATGCCTAGCCGCAAGTGGGAGGAAGGTCACAGTCCCCGCCAGGCTCCATGAGATGAGGAGGAGGGGATACATCTTCAAACCGGCTGAGAGATCCCCAATATACAAGCTATCAACAAAGGGTGTGAAGTGGATAGAGGAGGAGGTATTACCACAGCTCAGGAAGAGGTGATGACAGCGGAGACATCATCCCTCACAGTATAGAGGGAGGGGGTTTCCAAGGGGAGTTTGAAGGAGGCCTCTAATATCTCCAGGAGTCTCCGAATCCGCCAATCCAGGCTGGATTTCACATCCATGTTCACGTCTAGAGCTAGGTTCAGCCCCTCTCCCCTGAGGCCTCATAGAGGTCTGAGACCAATTGGAGTAGGCTTAGGATTATCAACTTATGATCACAGGTGTAGGCCCCATTCCTGAAGGGGGTTCGCTGTATCAAACCCTTCTCCAACAGCTTAGCCACAGCCCTCTCCGCCGCCTTGGCCGTTAGGCCAAGCTCACCTGCCAACTCCCTAATGGTCATAGCCCTCCCACTCCGAAGGAGATGATGAAAGACAGCGAATTGACTTGGGGCCCTCTTAAGCCTCAGAAGGGCCTCACCCAGCTCTCGGAGCTCCTTCACAACCTCCTCAGACACCTCCCAACTCCTCCTTCAAAACCCTATAGAGCTTCATGAGTATATCGTAGGGGGTGACCCTGGAGATGTATCCCTGAGGGGTCGAGGAGACGAGGCCTGCCTCCTTGAGCTCAGCCAGCCTAGCCCTCACCGTTGAGGGCTTCTCTCCGAGGCTCTCAGCTATCTCTGAGGGCTTTAGGGGGCCTTCCCTGAAGGAGAGGTAGCAGAGAACCTTGAAGGCTGAGGTTTCAAGCCTCAGATCCTCCAGTCCCCTAATCCTCCCCTTCATCCTCCCCTCTCCAGATACTCCCTCAATAGAGGTGCGAGGATCGCCCCCAGCTTATATCGATATACGCCTCTCGCCACCCGTTCCACCAGACCCTTATTGTGGAGGTTGTGCAGCGCGATGTTGACGGCGTTCACCGTCATCGAAAGCCTCTTAGCGATCTCCTGCGACGACATAGGCTCCCCATTCTCCACTAGGCAGAGTAGCACCTCCCTCTGGCTCACAGCCCTCCTCAGGCTCTCCAGGGCATCGGAGGCCAAGGCAACCCACGCCTAACCCTTCAATAGCCTGGCGTAGAGGTGGGAGAGAACCTCGACGAGGGGGAGCTGCTCCACAGCGGCGTAGGATCCATCCTCCCGCTGGGTGACAAACCCCCTTCTCAGCAGCGTCCTCAGGGCGGGTCTCACGGTTCCCGGTGAGATACCTGTCTCCTCGGCGATCTGACTTGGAGACATGGCTCCCCTGAGGGAGAGGTGTAGGAAGATCTTGAAGAGGCTCGTCGTCGGCGACAGCTCTTCAAGCGCCCTGTCCAGGATGGATTCAGCCATCAGCTACCACCCCTCTCAAGCGCCTCTATTCTCTCAAGGAGATGTAGAAGGATTCCCTCATAATTTACGGAGTAGTTCCCCCTTCCCTCCCTTCTGAGCAGCCCCTCCTCGCAGAGCCTGGCGTAGATGGCCTTCACCGAGTTATAGTTCGCGCCAAGTTTCTCAGCCATCTCAGAAGGCCCCAGTTCAGGGTTCCTGAGGAAGGTCTTGAAGACAAGCTCTCTCAGGGTTCCCCCTTTCTCCATCTTCAACTATCGATGACGCTTAATCCATTAATTAACTTTACTTTTGGCTCAAGACCTAAACGAATCTCAACTCAATTTTCAGCGAGCATATTAATTTCTCCATATATAAATAAAATGGCTAAAATCGGAAATTATGCTCGAAGCGATCGCAGCATTTAAATATCGAAGAAAGGATTGACGTTATAGTGGTGTTCTGAGGGTGGGCTCCCTAGCTCTGGAACAGGCGGAAGTGGGGGAGGGAAACCCCAACCTCTGCCTAGCCATAAGAAACCTCCTCCTCAACGAGATACCCAGCGACGTGGAGGAGAGCCTCGACGCCCTCCGAAGGCTGGTGGAGAGGCTTAGAGGGGAGCTCACCCTCCACAGCTTGGAGAAGCGGGAATGTTTCATCTCCGTCGCTGGGGCTGATGCGGGAAGCCAGATACTCCCCCTGGCTTCGAGGAGATATGCCGTCGTGGACGCCCTCGTCTATGAGGCCCCATCGGGCAGTCGCTTCTTCCTCCCACCCCTATCGCTCTCGTTTCCCTACACCATCTCCGATGAGAGGTTTAGGGGCATCGTCGCCGTGAGGAGGGAGGCCCTCCTCTACGAGACGCTCATCGAATACCTCAGCCATGACCCCCCCGTGGAGCTGATCCTCGTAGATGGGCCTCTAGCCTTCAGCAACTGGTGGAGCATGAGGGGTCGTAGGGCTGACCGTCGGAGGCTCATCGACGCCGTCAACGGCTTTCTAAGAATCTGTCGGGAGCGGGGCATAGCTGTGGCCTCCATAGTGAAGAGGCCCTCAGCCCGATACCTCATCTACCACCTCGGCCTTAAAGAGGAGACGGAGCTTCCAGACGCCTTCCTGCTGCTCCATCTCCTGAGACCTGGGGAGCGGACAGGTCTCTTCTCGCCGAGGGAGGCTCTACGAAGAGTGGTGAGATCAGCCCCCCTAATGGACGCCTTGGAGGCCTCCATCTACTCCTTCTACTGTCGACTGACCTCAGATTGGGCTATCCCGCCGATCAGGATCGATGTACCAGACTTCTCCCTCGGCCATATCGATGAGATAGCTGATCACTGCTACTGGTCATCGATGTGGTGGGGGATCCCGCTTCCCATCCTCAGAGCCGACGAGGAGGTCAGAATCTCGAAGAGGCTGATCGCCGACATATACTCCGAGATCATAGGTCGAGTTGGAAGACTTCTCGGAGACGTCTCATATCTAGCACCCTACTGGGGTGAGGGACGGTGGATGGGAACCTCCTAGGGCATACCTACAGCCCCACGGGGGAGTATCATCTCGATGAGATCACCTTTATACTACTCAGAGGCCGTGAGGTGGCGAAGGGAGACCTAGTCTACGTCATACATCCAAAGACGGGGGCACCCGTCGTCTATCAGGTTCGTAGGGTCTATCCGCATAGGCGGGTTAGAGGCTATGAGGAGGCCCTTCTACGGGAGGGTCGGATCATCAGGGATTTCGAGGATTCATCGATACATGCCGAGGCATATCAGTGGGGCTGGATCGATGAGGAGGGAAGCCTAAGACCTCTACGTCATCCCCTCCCGCCGAATACGCCGGTCTTCAAGGCTGATAGGGGCATAGTCGCAAGGTTCACGAGGCCTGAGGGAGATTGGAAGATTCTATTGGGCGTAGACCCCAGCACGGAGCTGGAGGTGGAGCTAGGCATCTATCCACTGATAAGGCAGAGCTGCCTCATCTGCGGAGCAGTAGGAACGGGGAAGACGACGACAGCCATAACGATGATCTGCCGAGCTGCCTCCCTAAATCCGCCGGTGAGATTCTTCATCGTCGACAAGGACGGCGAATATGCCAGCCTAATAGATCGACTCGGCCCCGAGAACGTCCTGAGGGTTCCCTGGAGCCGATTCTTCCAGCCCTCGGAGGTTGACTGGGAGGATTACCTCACAGAGTTTGGATGGCAGAAGACGTGGTGGAACGCCAAGATATTGATGAAGGCCCGTAGACGACTCTACGCCGAAGGCCGTATGGTGACGAAGGAGTCGCTGAGGGAGGCGGTTAGGGCCGTAGACCCAGAGCGGCTTGGGTTTAACAAGCGCCTCGACGAGTTTGAGAATTATCGGCAGCAGGTCATCAACGCCGTTAACACGTCGAGGCTGATACCTGAGGGAGACCTTGACCCCCTAGATCCGGTGAGACTATTGATGAATTGGAGGGTTGTCATCATGGATCTCAGCGAGGGGGTGGACACCTGGGAGCAGAAGCACATAGTCATCGCCCAGGTTCTGCGGCGAATCTTCAGGGAGGCCTTGGAGAATCGACGCTTCGGATGCGTCGTCGTATTGGAGGAGGCGATGTATTACGCTCCTCAACGAGGTCTCTTCGAAGTGGGGTCTAAGGAGAGCAGGGCGAAGCTGTTGAGTATAGTGAAGGAGATCGCGACGAACGGCGGCAGAAACGGAGTGGGCCTATGGATCGTCACCCAACGCCTGGCGACGGTGGAGAAGACAGTTGTGACGCAGTGCGCCAACAACATCATCTGCCACTCCCTCGAAGACTTGGATAAGCAGCGTCTCGGCGAGATCGTCGGCGATGAATTCATCCAGCTGCTGGGAGACCTACCCCCAGGGGAGGCCATCGTCAAGGGGACAGCGCTGAAATGTCGATTCCCCATCTGGGTTAAGGTCATACCGGAGCTCTATCCAGCATCGGCTGAGACCACGCCTATGAGCAGATTCATGAGCATGGAGCTCGCCTCTCTAGAGGCCCACACCTGATCGGGTCTCTCTCAACGCCCTCTCAATCGCCCTCATGGCTAGGCGGGCGGAGATGTGTATGGGGGCGTCATCGAAGGGTGGCTCGATGTCCCTAGAGGCGAGGCAGGGATAGATCTGAACCAGCAATCCGCCTCTCTCAGGGGCCTCGCCGACCCTAGTTCCTGGGAGTCTCTCCGCCATGAACCAGGTTGAGCCGCAGGGAGCTCCCCTCAAGACCTCCACATGCCTTATGATGTCCCCCTCGACTTCGATTCTCAGCTTCGGCATCCCGAATCTTTCCGCGAATCTATCTACAGGGCCATCTCCCCTAGGTGTGAGGGAGCAGAAGGGCCTTGGGAAGATGGCTTCAACTCCCATCTCCCTAAGCTCAGCTGCGAGCTGATGCTCCAGGCCTAGGGGTAGCCAGGAATACCTGTCGACCGGCGCTATCACGGCCTCAACGCCGCAGAGCCTGGCGGCGTCGGGGATCAACATCGCCGCCGAGGGAGACTCCCCAAGGAAGAGGAGTATGTCCCAGCCTCCGGAGATCCCTAAGCCTCCAAGGATCTCCTCTGGCTCCTCGGGTAGGGGTGGAAGGCTTCGCGGCATCTTCACCTCGCCTAGAGTCCAATCTGAGCGCCGTGACAGATTTCGATAGATCCTTTCACCGTAGAGGCCCTGGGTGAAGACGATGATCTTCAAGCAGGTTTTGAGTGGGGGATCAAACCCTTAAGGCTTCCCATAGACATCATAAGTAGGTTGTCCCGGAGGCGTCTATATCCTGAGAGGCCCCTCGTCGGCGTAGGCGTCCTAATCAGAGATGGGGAACGCTACCTGCTGGTTAGGAGGGCCGCTGAGCCTGACGCCGGCCTCTGGTCTATACCAGGCGGATTGGTGGAGCTGGGTGAACGGGTGAAGGAGGCCGCTCTGAGGGAGGCCCTAGAGGAGACTGGATTGGAGGTGGAGATCACAGACCTACTAGGCGTCGTAGATAAGATCGATAGGGATGAGGAGGGGCGTGTAAAGTTCCACTTCGTCATCGTCGACTACCTAGCGGAGGTTAAGGGCGGAAACCTCAAGGCATCCTCCGACGCCCTAGAGGCGAGATGGGTTAAACCCGAGGAGTTTCCAAGGTTTAGGATGTCGCCAACCCTAGTGGAGCTCCTCAGGCGTATAGGCCTATATCCGGAAGGCGGGGAGAAGAAGTAGAAAGGGAGGGCGTTCATCTCCTATATAGATAGATGGTGTGTGTCCTATAGCCCTCCTTGAATCTCATATTCTTCTCCGCATCCCATCCAGGGATCGAAAAGTCGTGGGTTACAACCCTCGCACCTGGCCGAAGCTCCCTCTCCAACTTCGGCCTCACACGCTCATTTGCCCCCGTTGTGAGGTACATCGTCACCACATCGGCTCGGCTTAGGTCTACTTCCATGAGGTCTCCGAGGATTATCTGAACCCTATCCCCGAGGCCTAGGGCCTCCACCTTGGCCCTGGCCTCCCTCACCAGCTTCGGGTTAAGTTCGACTCCCACACCTATGGCCTTGAACTCCTGGGCTGCCGTGATGACTATGCGTCCATCGCCGCATCCGAGGTCGTAGACAACCTCCCCAGGCTTAACCTCCGCGTATTGAAGCATCTTCCTCACAACGCTCATAGGGGAGGCGACGAAGGGAGCTAGGCTTCTACTCCTCCGGAACACGACTCTTCGCCAGCCTCTCTAATCCACCACCGACAAGATAAAAAGCGTTTCCCCAACCATCTACTCGATGCCACGCGTCATCATACTAGGCTATGACGGACTGGAGCTTACACTTGTAGAACGCCTAGAGCTGAGAGGCCTAATGCAGAGGGAATACGGCAAGGTGAGGGTTCCCATAGCTGGAGGCCTTGAGGATCCCTCGACGCCCATAGTCTGGACCAGTTTCATAACTGGTCAGCCACCGGAGGTTCATGGCGTAGATATGCCTCTACTCTGGGATAAATTGGACGCCGTTAGGCATGGGGTTAGGAGGCTTGGCCCCCTCTATCGATTGATGAGGTGGTTGAGGCTGGGTAAGGCCGTTAGGAGGGCTGTGGGGGTAAAGCCGAGATTCCCGAGGCGTGAGGATATTCGATGCGAAACCATCTTCGATGTTGTGAAGCCGAGCATAGCGATAAGCGTCCCCGTCTACAACGAGGATCTATGGGAGCGATACCCCGTTGGAGGCGTAGCCAAGGCAAGGGAGGACCCTGAGTATAGGGAGTGGTATGTCAGGCGTGTAAGGGAGCTCCATGAGGAGGATGTTGAGGCCCTTTTCAGGGCCTTGGAGCGGGATGATTGGAGGCTGCTGATGGTTCACCTCTACATCACGGATATCCTCGGCCACATATATTGGGGGACGGAGCGTCTGGCCGTCCTCTACGAGGAGATGGATCTATTGACGCGTAGGGTGAAGGAGAGGCTTAGGCCGGGGGATGTGGTGCTCATCGTCTCCGATCACGGCATGGGGAGGCTGGGACATACGAAGTATGGGTTCTACAGTCTGAACATAAGGCTGGGCTTGAGGGAGCCAAGCATAACAGACTTCTTCGGCATCGTGAAGTCGCTCGTTGAGTTAGAGGAGGAAAACGATTAAGCCTTCACAACTAAGGATTAAACGATCAAATTGAGGTCTTCTCACCCCCTTAGAGCGAGGCCCATCGTAATCGGGGTGGCTGAGGCCTGTCTCCGATGTGGGGTCTGCTGCGCCGTTGAGACCCATTTCTGCCACGTCCAATTCGAAGAGGAGTTCGATGAGAGATACACCTACGTCTACCACTGCCTCTCAACTCCAGATCCTGCTTCAAACCAAGGGATATGGCTCTGCACTGCCTGTCATAAATGTGAGGAGGTCTGCCCCTATGAGACCTCACCGCTTAGATTCATAGAGGCCGCTAAGGCTGAGGCCTATAAGCGGGGGCTGGCTCCAAGGCTTCTAACAGGCATTATAGCGCAGATCACCTCCACCGGATACCTATTCCCCATAACCCCCTCAACGGTGAGGCGTAGAGCTGAGCTAGGACTCAAACCCCTAACCACGGAGGCCGCGGAGGAGCTGAGGCAGATAGCCCTCAAAACGGGATTGACTGAGCCGAGGGGAGAGCCATGAGGCGCTACGCCTTCTTTCCAGGATGCTTCATACAGGTGAGGCAGCCTCACCTTGAGGCTCTATCGAGGAGGATACTCGGGGAGCTGGGGGTGGAGCTCGTCGACGTGGAGGGCTTCACCTGCTGCCCTGAGGCCGTAACTCTAAGCGTCGATAAGATGAGCTGGAGGGTGATGGCTGCACGGAATCTCTCCCTCGCGGAGGAGTTGGGCCTCGACATCCTCACCCTCTGTAACGGCTGCCTCTATACGCTGAGAACCGTGAACCAGGAGCTGAAGGGAGACGAGGAGCTGAGGGGGAGGGTGAATGACGCTTTGTCGGTCATCGACAGGGAGTTTAGAGGCCTTATAAGGGTGAGACACTTCGCGGAGATCCTCATTGAGGATTTAGAGAGGATGAAGGCGCATGTTGAGAGGCCCCTGGAGGGCTTGAGGATCGCCTGCCATACGGGCTGTCACATTCTCAGCCCCCCAGAGGTCATGGGGTTCGACGACCCCTATGATCCGGTGATCCTCGACGAATTGGTTGAAGCCCTCGGAGCTGAGGCTGTTGACTATGATCTCAAGACCCTATGCTGCGGCTGGACTCTATCCACCTATGGCTCAAGGGAGGCCTCCGAGAGGCTGCTGGCCTCGAAGCTCAACTCCATGCGGCGAGGCGGAGCCACTGCTATAGCAGTCATCTGTCCCCAATGCTTCCATCAATTCGACGTGGGGCAGGCCTCGGCGGCTAGGAGGCTCGGCATCGAGTATAGGCTTCCGGTCTTCTACTATCTGGAGCTCCTCGCCCTCGCCATGGGCTTCAGCCTCGATGAGGTGGGCTATAGGTATCACAGGGTGAGGAGTGGGGAGGTGGAGGAGGCCTTGGAGGTGATCGGATGAAGGTGGAGACCATCTGCCCCTACTGCGGAGTAGGCTGCCATATAAGATTGAAGGTTAGGGATGGCCGAGTTGTCGCCACCCTACCCGCCGTCGATGGGCCTGGGGAGGGGCGTCTATGTATAAAGGGGTGGAGCGCCCACGAGTTCATATATCACCCCGAGAGGTTGAGGAGGCCCCTCATCAGGCGGGGTGAAACCCTCAAGGAGGCTGATTGGGGTGAGGCCCTAGACCTGGTGGCTCAGAGGCTGAGGGAGGTCGCCAATAGGCATGGAGCCGATGCCGTCGCCTTTCTCTCCTCGGCGAAGGCGACGAATGAGGAGAACTATCTACTCCAGAAGCTTGCTAGGGCTGTCGTGGGCACCAATAACATCGATCACTGTGCGAGGCTCTGCCACTCCAGCACCGTCGTCGGCCTCATAGATGCCTTCGGCAGCGGAGCCATGACCAACAGCATAGAAGACTTGGAGGAGGCTGAGGTCATCTTCGTCATAGGCTCCAACACCACCGAGCAGCATCCCCTCATCGCCCGCCGCATCATAAGGGCTGTGAGGAGGGGTGGAAAACTCATCGTCGCCGATCCCAGAGCCATACCATTGACGGAATACGCCGAGATACATCTGAGGCATAGACCTGGAACCGATGTGGCACTGCTGAACGCGATGATGAACGTCATCATCTCCGAGGGCCTACACGACAGGGATTTCATCGCCAACCGAACCGAGGGCTTCGAGGAGCTGAGGAGGGTTGTCTCCAAGTATAGGCCTGAGGATGTTGAGGCCATCACCGGCGTCCCAGCGCATCTCATCAGGGAGGCTGCGAGGCTCTACGCCTCAGCGGAGAGGGCTTCCATCATCTTCTCCATGGGCCTTACGCAGCATACAACCGGCGTCGACAACGTCCACTCCATAGCGAATCTGGCGATGCTAACCGGAAACATAGGTAGACCTGGAACGGGGGTCAATCCCCTAAGGGGGCAGAACAACGTTCAGGGAGCCTGCGACATGGGCGCCCTACCAGACCTCCTACCAGGCTATAAGCGGGTTGAGGACTCTGAGGCTCGACGCCCCTTCGAGGAGGCCTGGGATGTGAAACTCCCCTCAGAGCCAGGATTGACCTCGGTGGAGATGACCGAAGCCTGCGGCGGGGAGATAAGGGCGATGTACATCATGGGGGAGAACATAATCCTATCGCATCCAGATTCAAATG
>JAGHBJ010000085.1 GCA_021161045.1 Candidatus Bathyarchaeota archaeon | reverse complement strand
TTATTTTGAGATTGGTTATAATATGTTTGATGGTATTGGTTTTTATGATAAAGCTACTAAAGTAGATGGTTTATATGCTAACTATAAATTAGCATTATGTATTTATACGGCTAAGGTTCTGGGATTATCCAGGGAGGAGTATCCAGCTTTAGATATTATGGAGAGACGACTATGGGAGGGTCAAAATGAAAGAGGCGGTATAATAACCCATAGAGATCTAGAGGGTAATTTGGTTGGTTTGGCAAATGCTGAGACAACGGCTTTAACTCTTCTCATATATAATGATGAGTTGATTAGAAGCTTAAATCCCAATTTAAATGAAGGAAATAATTGGGGTCTTGCTCAATATTTTGGAATCAGTATTTTTATAGGATTAGTTTTATGGTGTCTATATAAATGGCTCTTTAAAGTTCTCTCTGTGAGATCGAGATGGCGTCTATGAGGCGTTGCAGGTTGTTTTAGCATAGTATGAGGGCTGTTATGGCACATCCATAGGTTTTCTCTGGGATTTTCGCCGCCGCTATTCGATGTCTCTCCTCCTTTATGGTGATTCCTCTTATCTCTATTCCTTCTCTGAAGCAGGTTTTGAGTTTCTCCAGCAGCTTCTTCTTCAGCGTTTCTAAGTCTTCGTTTTCCGGTGCGGTTAGGGTTTGCTCTATGACGTATCCATGGCTGTTTAGGCCTTCCCCCCACATTAGGCCTGCGGCTATGCACTCTCCTCCGCTGCTCAGCCTCTTAGCCATGACGACGTGGATGATCTCCCCTGGCTTGAAGTAGGCTTGGAGCTCCTCTCGACTCCTGAATTTCAATTCCTCCACGTCTCGGGGCAGTATCGATGAGACCTCCACGAGGTTTAAATCATGGATTCCCGCATCCCTTAGGGCCTTGTCAAATGCATTTATGGGGGAGGCCCTACTCAGGCCGATGCCTGAGACCACGAGGTAGTATCTCGGCAGCAATCTAATCCGCTCTTGGATGGCCATCTCTCCACCTGCGATACCCCTCCGGTTTAATAAGGAAATTGGATCTCATCGTTCTATCTCAACGATCTTATCCCTCGATCTCAGACCTGAGACTATCCTAACCTGACTAGTTGAAACCCCGAAGTGTTTTGCGAGCTTCCTTATCAGCTCCCTGTTTGCCTTACCCCCAATCGGCTTAGATTTCACACCCACTATTATTCGGTCTTCCAGGACTTCTATGAAATCTCCATGGAACTTCACTTCAACCCTATATCTCAAACTCCTCTCCCCCTAGGTGCCTAAAGAAGGGGTTGTCACCATCTCTCCCAGTGTAGCACCTCTTTTAGGCTTCTCCTCGGCCTTCTTGGAGGGGTCTCAGCCGGCGGCCCTATGGGGATGAGGGCTACGGGTCTCACGCCCTCCGGCGCCCCTATGACCTCGGCCACCCTCTCCTCGTCGAAGGCTCCAACCCAGCAGGCTCCCAGGCCGTTAGCAGCCGCCGTCAATAGTATATTCTCAACCGCTGCCGCCGTATCCTGTAGACAGTATAGCTCAGCTCCCCTCCTGCCATAGCGGGAAGCCGACCTAGAGGGGACGGCGCAGACGACTATGACTACGGAGGCCTGAGCTATGAAGCTCTGACCCAATGCTGCGTCGACGAGCCTCATCTTAGTCTTCGGATCCGTTACGGCGATGAACCCCCAGGGTTGAAGGTTCCCCGCGCTGGGCGCGAGGATTGCGGCCTCTATAAGCTTCTCGATATCCTCCCTCGACAGCTCTCCCTCGGCGTAGGCCCTTATGCTTCGACGCTCCAGTATGGGTTGGGGTATCCTTATCGGGGTCATCGGGTATGCTTAAGCCTACGCCGTTAAAAGTCTCTCCCCTTCAGCGTTACGATCAGGAGCACCAATACGGCGGCGACGGCTAAGGCGATGATCTGCGGCCTGACGACCCCGCTACGCCTCTCAAGGATGAGCTCCTCGTGGATGGTGAAGTATAGGCCGCTGCTTATCGTATACTCCCTCTCCTCTCGACTCTCCCCGACATAGTCGCTGCACGATATGTTATAGCAGACGACTATGTATCCATCATACTCAGGCGCCTCCGCTATACACTTCATGGGGTCACCTACGGTTTTTAGGGTGAGATCAACTGGGAGCCATCCCCATGGGGGTATATAGACGAGGGCCCATCCATGCCATCCCACATTCCTCTGGATCAGCTCTAGATGTCCCTCCCAGGAGAATCTACTCACCTCATAGTTCTTGATGTAGACGCATCCAAGTTGAAGGAGGGAGGGGATTCCCAAGGCCCTACATAGGGTGATCAATAGTATGGCCTGATCATCGCAGTCTCCAAATCCATCTCTAAGGGTTTCCTGTGGATACTTCGGCACCTCCCCTGAGCCGTAGTATATGTGACCCCTGATCCAGTCTATGAGGGCTAGAACCATCCCTAGAACGGTGGACTCATTCTCGGTGATCTCCTCTGCCAGCCTCTTGATCTCATCGTCTATCTTGAAGGTCTCAGTTGAGATGCAGAACTCCTCTATGAGGCTTTCAGGTATGTCGTCGAGGCCTCCAGCCTTATTGGGGTCTATCCTAGGCCTTGGACGCTCCCTCAATCTAATGGAGTAATATACGCTTAGGGTTAGATTCCCACCTGGAGGTATCTCGGAGGGCAGATCCATGAGGGCAACCGGATTGCCATCATCGTCGAGGTATCTCCTCACCAGTCCAGGAGTCGAGTTCAGCACCTCAACCCTCTGATACCTGGAGTTCCAGAAGAGGGGGATACTACGATCATCCTCGCTCAACTTTATGGGCTGTGAACCCCTATTCTCAAGTGTATAGACGGCGGCGTAGAGGTATTGATGCTCCCCTCCACCGCCTAGGGAGAGGGGAAATATCAGTAGGATGAGTAGGGGGAGTATCCTGCCTCGCATGGCTGACATTCACTCCACATGAACCCTAAAGAGGTCTATGTCACCCCTTAGGTAGGGCATGAACTCACGGACGGCCCTCTCAACGTCTCGGGACTGCGTTATGTATCTGCCGACGATCAGGATGTCAGCCCCTATCTCCAGCGCCCTGGGAGCCGTCTGAGGTGTTATGCCGCCGGCCACAGCTATGAGCATCCTCTCATCCTTAAAGGCCTCCCTAATCTCCTTGATATAACTCCACCTCGGCCCCTCACCCCGCCTCTCCACGTCGATGGCCCTATGGAGTATGACGACATCCGGAAGCTTCTCAAGGCTCCTCAACTTCTCAACCGGGTTCTCAACCTCCATCATGTCGATGTAGGAGTAGATGCCCAGCCTTCGGGCTTCATAGATGAAGCCGTCGAGGGTCTCCTTAGAGGCGAGGCCTGATGCGCAGACCCCATCAGCCGTCTCATTGAAAGCCAAGTCCACCTCCACCTTCCCGACATCCAGAGTCTTCAGGTCAGCGACGATGAAGGAGTCGCCCACCACCTCCCTAATCTCCCTAATCACCCTCACCCCATAACGCTTGATCAGCGGAGTCCCAGCCTCAAGGATGATGCTGTCGCTTCGGGGCATAGCCCTCAGAACTCTCTTCACAGCCTCTATATCCGGTATGTCGAGGGCTATCTGGAGGTAGGGCGGCCTCCAAAGCCTTGGAGCTCTAAAGCCCACGAGGGGATGCTTAGCCCGATCTTTCTCATACATGATCTTCTCCAGTGGGGGATAACCCATCATGGCTCTCCTAAGGGCCAGCTTCGTGGCGCTATAATTGTAGTGGTATATGCGTCGCATATCCCTCGCCTTTGGATGGATGAAGACGCTGGCGACGATCACCCAATCATCCACAACCTCACGGGGTATGATGCCCTCCTCCACGGCGTCTGCCACAGCCTTAGCCACAGCCATCTGGGCGGGGCCGAAGATCTTACCTGCATCCTCCATATTCCTGATGGTCACCTTTGGAACGATCAACGTGAAGGGCTTCGAAGGCAAATTAGGCCTGATGACCGCCAGTAGAGGTGTGTGACCCATCGTTGGATTGCTGAGCGCCCTGGCGAAGGCCTCCCCGACGGGGCTGGACTTGTCGCCGATGATGAGGTCGACGTGGGCCACCTCATCGCCCTCTCCGACGAGTGCCTCGCCGATGAGAAATACGCCTCTGGGAGAGGCATAGGTTCTTTTGAAATGTTCGAGAGCAGCCCTAACGGCCTCACTCATCGACTCATATTGGCCCTGTTCCACAAGCTCCTCCAGGAACCTATACTGCTCCCTCGTGATCCTCCCAGGAGCTCTTACAAGCCCCTTCTCCTCTCCCATCCCCCTGGGAGTTGGGGGATGGATTATTTAAATGCTGCGGAGATGAAGGACACAAATGGGACACATATAGAGGGATTATG
>JAGHBJ010000059.1 GCA_021161045.1 Candidatus Bathyarchaeota archaeon | reverse complement strand
GCTCAGGAACCCCGTGAAAATCTATCTCTTCACGACCAGTGGACGCTGCCTATACTGCAACGAGACAGAGACCATTGTCGATGAGGTGGCGTCACTGTCGAAGCTGATTGAAGTCGTCCATTGATGGCTACCATGGCTCATAGATTCGCCCTCGTCAACCAGAATTTAACGGCTGATGTCATCGAGGCTGTCGAGTTCCCAGAGCTGGCTAAGAGATACGGCGTGATGGCTGTTCCGAAGACGATTATCAACGACCGCGTTGAGGGCGCCATACCCGAGCGGGAGTTTGCGGAGCTAAGGCCGTCGGAGGATGAGGGATGTCCCTCTTCCTCATTAGGCCGTCGCACGACGTCAGGAAGAGGATGAAGGCGACGTCTCTTAAACTTTAAATCGATTATCCATTTCTAAATACCTTTTCCAGAATATGCGTAGCCTACATGGTGTCTCATGTCCCTCGCCGCCGCTCAAGTCTAGGAGTCTCTATGATTCCTCCTCCTTTACTATGCCGAGCATCTCAGCCATCTTCTCATAGCTCTCCGGGAGTTCATACTCAGGTTGCATAGACCTCCTGAAGGGGATGCGTCTACCGGTCTTCTCTATATGCCTCAGCCCTTTGAGGAGATCCTCGGCATCCTGTGGCGGTAGGGAGAAGATTATCTCATCGTCCCCCGCCATCGCCCTCGCCCTGTCGCCCATGCAGGGAAGCGTAACCCAGCATCTCCCCGTCTTCAGGGTCGGCACGACGGCGTAGACGCAGGCGGCGTGGCCGCTGAGCTTGACATCGACATCCAATCCGTCTCTGTAGGCGATGCCGAGCAGCAGCATCGTCAGCTGAGCCGTGTTGCAGTAGATGGCGATGACGTGGGGTTCAAAGGGCGCTGAGGCGAGGGGGGCTGAGAGGACGCCTATGTAGCGTCCAGGCTCCAGCCGTGGGAACTCCCTCGAAGCCCAGGTGGCTCCCGCCTCGAGGGTGGCGACATCCTCTGGATAACGATTATGGCCTTCGAGGAAGAATCTCGGCGGTGGCTCTAGGCCGTAGCCGATGACTGGTTCGGGGCACCACATATCCTCCTTCAACTCCGCCACCATCAACCCCTCGCGTCTTGAGATGGCGAAGGCCTGGCAGGTTGAGAGGTGATGCCCTAAATCCCTTAGGGGTCTCAACGCCTCACCTGGTATCTCATCCTCTGACTCCAGAAGCCTTATGGCGAGGGGGTAGGTCTGGAGTCTAAGCTGACGCTCTAACTGTCTATTAAGCTCCCTTAGAGCGTTCATCTCCCTATCTAGGCCTCGGAGGAGAGATAGGGCTTCCGGTCAGCCCTCGGCCTCGCCCTTACGGATTATGATGGCGTTGAAGACAATGTTATTCGGGATCAACACCCTCGTCGAGTCATCCACGGATCTTATCGCCGTATGCATTATGCCTATATCCTCGACGATGCCCTCCCGAGGGTCTCCAGCTGAGCGGTTGTAGATGATGACATGATCACCGATCCTGAAGGGTCGGGTGATGGCGAGGAATATCCCTGAGACGGCCTGCGTCAAAACGTTCTGGGTGGCGAAGCCGACGACGAGGCCTGAGAAGGAGCCTATGGTTATAGCGGCTGAGGGATTGACGTTGAAGACGGAGGTCAACGTCGACAACAGAACGGCGACCCCAGCGATCCTGGTGATCGCCCTCAGCGACCCAGCCGTCCCGATATCCGAGACCTCCAGCGTCGACAGATAGACCGCCTCAGCGATGGAGCTCACAGCCTTATAGCCGAGGATGAGGATGACGGCCGCATCGATATAGCTTGAGTAACCTGCGAGGGGGGCGAGGAGCTCCACCTCGGCCAGCAGCCAGTCTAGGAGGAGCAGCACTGCGACGACGAAGGCTGAATAGACGACGGCCTTCACGACGCCTCTCATCCAGGCCTTAGCCAAGGCGTAACCCTACACCTCTACCTCCAGGGGCCTTAAAAAGGTGAGTCCGATAGATTTAATCGATTAGGAGTCTCCATTCTCTAGGTGTCCCTTTTGGAGAGGACTGTTTGGATAGTTAGGGATCACCTTCGATGCACCGGCTGTCGACGCTGTGAGATCGCCTGTAGCCTTCATCACGAGGGCCGCATCTGGCCGGAGGCCTCTAGGATTAGGATCTTCATGCCCTTCCCAGGCGTCGAGGTCATCCATCTCTGCGCCCAGTGCGACGACTATCCCTGCGTGGAGGCCTGCCCCGTAGAGGCCCTCAGAGTCGATGAGATGACTAAGGCAGTGCTGGTCGATCGGGAGAAGTGTACGGGGTGTGGAGCCTGTATAGAGGCATGTCCAGGGCATATCCCCTTCCTCCATCCAGGGGATGGGAAGGCCACCATCTGCGACCTCTGCGGCGGAGACCCCGAATGCGTGAAGGTCTGCGTGGAGGCTGGCTATAGGGCCATCTATGCTGTGGAGGAGGAGGTGGATGTCAACCGGAAGCTCTTCGCCAGGCCACCGCTGGAGGTCGCTCAGGATATAGCTGTCAACCTCTACGGGGAGAAGGGCCTGGAGGTGATCTGATGCCGAGGGGATACGCCGGTAAGCTGTTGGACGTAGACCTCACTGAGGGGCGGATAAGGGAGGTGAAGCTCCCATGGAAAACCCTAGAGGACTTCTTCGGTGGAAGGGGCCTAGCGGCTAAGATACTATGGGATCGCCTCGGAGACCACTGGAGTGAGGTCGACCCCCTCGGCCCTGAGAATCTCCTCATCACTCTCACAGGCCCCTTAACGGCCTTCTACCCTGGCTCAAGGGTCTGCGTCTCAGGTAAGTCTCCGCTCAGCAACGGCGTCGTCGGCTCAACGACGAGCACGGAGTTCGCCATGGAGCTTAAGGCAGCCGGCTACGACGGCGTCATAGTCTCAGGTCGAGCTGAGAAGCCCGTCTATCTACTCATCACCGATGAGGGATGCGACATCAGGGATGCAAGCCATCTATGGGGCAAGACCGGCGAGGAGACGATTAGGCTTCTGAACAGGGAGGTTAGGGAGGAGCTCCAGAGGTCTCGTAGGGGGCCTCAAAGGGAGCCTGGAATCCTCTACATAGGGCCAGCTGGGGAGAACAGGGTGAGGAATGCGGCTGTGATGACGAAGCTCTTCCACGCCGCGGGATATGGAGGCTACGGCGCCGTCATGGGATCAAAGAACCTAAAGGCCATAGCCGTTAAGGGCTATGGGCCCCTACCCGAGGTGGCGGCCCCCGAGACCGTGAAGATCCTATGGAGGGAGGTTCACAGGGAGCTGATTAAGAGGGATAGGATGCGGAGATGGGGAACAGGATACGGCGGCTACTACGTGGCTGCGGACACCAGCTCCGAGCCGGTTCGTAATTGGCAGGAGGAGTGGCATGATGAGCGCCGCTTCGGAGGCCCCAACTTCCAATTCAGATTCTGGGTTAAACCCTATCACGCCGACTTCAACTGCACAACAAGCTGCATGAAGATCAGCTGCATCAAGACGGGGAGGTGGAAGGGTGACATAACCGACATGCCCGACTACGAGCTTGAAGCCTATCTTGGGCCGAATCTTGGAATCTTCAACCCTGAGGATGTGGTTCACCTCAGCGCCGTCATAGATAATCTCGGCCACTCAGGCATAAACATCGGGAACACCATGGCCTTCGCAGCCGAGCTATATCAGCGGGGCATCCTCACCGAGGAGGATATAGGCTTCAAACTTGAGTGGGGGGACGTAGAGGCCTTCGACAGGTTGGCCCACATGATCGCGAGGCGTGAGGGTATAGGCGACATACTGGCTGAGGGAACCTACAGGGCGGCACTTAAGATCAGCGAGATGAAAGGCGTCGACGCACTGAGATATGCGGTTCACGTTAAGGGTATCGAGGTCGGCGCCCATGGCATCAGGAGCGGCAGGGATTATCCGACGCCTATAGGGTATGCGGCCTCGCCTCAGGGTGGAGACCACACTTCGACGACGAGGGATGCCTATGAGGATATGGCCTGGAGCGTCTTCGGGGACTCAGCCGTCGTCTGCTCCTTCTGCTATCATGACTCCCTCATCTGGGAGTTCGCCAGAGCCGTCACCGGCTGGGACATCTCCAAGCATAGATGGTGCACCGAGCATGGAAGGCGTATAATGACGCTGCAGCAGGCTTTCATCCTGCTGGGAGGGCCTGATGTCTACTGGGATCCCGATAGGGATTTCGACAATCCGCCTAGGTTCTATGAGCCGCTGCCCAGCGGCCCCTATAAGGGGATGAAGGCCGATCGGGAGACGGTTGATCGGATGAAAAGGGAGTACTTCAAGGCGATGGGCTGGGATGAGCGGGGGATACCAACGAGGGAGACTCTTCAGAGGCTTGGTTTAAGCTACCTCGACCCCTATCTCCAGGATATGAGGAGATAAACGGTTCTTCCATAAGCGGAAAGCCTTTTTCCCCAAAGCCTCACTGCTTAGATGGTGAGAGGTTGAAGGGCTGGAGCGGTAGGCTTCTGAGAGTCGACCTCTCAAGGGGGAAATGCGTCGTCGAGGAGTATCCCGCCGACCTAGCGATGAGATTCGTGGGGGGCAGAGGCTTCGCGGTGAAGCTACTCTGGGATGAACTCCCTCCAGGGGTGGATCCCCTCGGCCCTGAGAATCTCCTCATCATAGCAGCCGGCCCCCTCACCGGATGCCATACCGAGCAGCGGTAAGCTCGTCGTCGCCTCCAAGAGCCCCCTAACCGGCGGATATGGGGATGGAAACGTTGGAACCAGGGCTGCCGTCCAGCTTAGGAGATGCCGTCTAGACGCCGTAGTCATTAAGGGGAGGGCTGAGAAGCCTTCCTATCTACTGGTTGAGGGCGATAGAGTCGAGATTAGGGATGCCGGAGACCTCTGGGGTCTAGACGCCTTCAAGGCTGAGGATAGGCTGCTGGAGGAGCATGGGGGAGACATCGGAGTCCTCCTGATAGGGCCTTCTGGGGAGAATCAGGTGAGATTCGCCACCGTCATCTCCCAGAGGGGGAGGGCGGGTGGAAGGCCTGGCATGGGGGCGGTTATGGGATCCAAGAATCTGAAGGCCGTCGTCTTTAAAGGCGATGAAGAGCCGGAGGCCGCCGATCCCCAAAAGCTAAGGGAGCTGGGCCGTGAGGCCTATAGGGAGATCGCCGAGAAGCCTAACTATGACTTCTGGCGGCGTCAGGGAACGATGGCCACCATAGAGTGGTGCCAGGAGAACAGCACGCTTCCAACCTACAACTTCAGGGAGGGCGTCTTCGACGAGGCCGACGGCATAAGCGGCTCAACGATGGAGAGGATGGTCGTCAAACAACGTGGATGCCCCAACTGCAATATGATCTGTGGAAACGTCATCGAGGATGCTGAGGGGGTTGAGAGCGAGCTGGACTATGAGAACGTCGCCATGCTAGGCAGCAACATCGGCATCGGAGACCTCAAGAAGGTCGCCGTCCTAAACAGGGTCTGCGACGAGCTTGGGCTGGACACCATCAGCGCTGGGAACACCCTAGGCTTCGCCATAGAGGCGGCTGAGAAGGGCCTATTAGACATCGACGTCACCTGGGGTGACCATGAGGGCGCTAGGAGACTGCTGGAGGACATCGCCTATAGACGGGGCGACGCCGGGAGGCTTCTAAGCCTGGGCGTTAGGGAGGCGGCTGAACGCCTTGGAGGTGGGGCCTCCGACTTCGCCATCCATGTGAAGGGGCTTGAGTGCAGCGCCTATGACTGCCACCTATGTCCAGGCATGGCGTTGAGCTTCGGAACCTCCCCGATAGGGGCGCATCATAAGGATGCCTGGGTCATCTCCTGGGAGATCTCCAGCGGTAGGAGGGCTGAGTATATCCCTGAGAAGGCGGATAAGGTCATCGAGTTTCAGAGGATTAGAGGTGGGATGTTCGAATGTCTAGTCACCTGTAGATTCCCCTGGATAGAGCTTGGCTTCGAACTCGATTGGTATCCAAGGTTCCTGGAGGCGGCGACGGGAGTCTCCATGAGCCTAGACGAGCTCCTCACCCTAGGCGACAGGGTCTACGCCCTCATCAGAGCCTTCTGGGTGAGGGAGTATGGTGGAGAGTGGAGTCGGAGGATGGACTATCCCCCGAGGAGGTGGTGCGAGGAGCCATTGACGAAGGGGCCGTTGAAGGGCGCCCACCTAGAGCTGGAGGGCTACGACAGGCTGCTTCAGGCCTACTATGATAAGCGAGGCTGGGATGAGCGGGGTATACCAACCAGGGAGACCTTCAGAAGACTCGGCTTGGAGAGCGAGGCGAGAGAGCTGGAGAGATTTGTGGAGCTCCACTAACCCCCCTTTCTCACCCTGAGAGGCATCTGATGGGGTCTACTACTTCTGGGTGGAGCCTTTAGGGTTAGATGCCATATCTCATCCAGATAGCCCTCAAAGGCCTCTAGGAAGCTTGGAAGCTCCAGGATCGGGATCACTGGGACGCCGTATATCATTCTCCTAGGCGGAGTGGTCAGCGATAGGATTAGGGGTATGAGGGTGGCCGCGCCCCATCCCTCGATGGGGAGAAGCTCGGCGGCTTCCCCGCTTAACGCCTCAACTCTTCGGCGCTGCCCCTCAGCCATCTCCTCCAGGGCTGAGCCTCTCAGCCCCCTCCTCCAACGCTTACACTCGGCGCAGAGTATGTAGGGCCTCCTCAGGGCTGCCAAGTCGATCTCCCATCCTCTACCATCCGCCCTAAACCTGAGATGTCTATGAACCTCGAAGCCATTCTCCTCCAGGATGTAGGCAGCCATCTCCTCGAACTCCCTCCAGCCAAGCGCCCTGGAGACCTCCTCGATGTCGGCTTCAAGCTCCACCGCCGCCACCGCGAGCCTCAGCCTCTGAGCCATGGATGCCTCAACTAGGCCGTTGGAGAGCTTCACCAGGCCCTTGGAGGCGAGTTCATCGATGAGGGCTTCTAAGGTTTCGTTGGGTATCCTCAACCCGTCGATCAGCCCATCGAGTGGGGCGCAGCCTTCACGGGTTCCCTCTAATAGGGCCAGGAGGAGCCTCCGCCTCAGAAGCCTCATACATCCATATATGTTTCTGAACGGTTTAAAGGGTGGAGGCGATGAGTATCCAAGCCTCACCATCCGCCGCGTGGAGAGGGCGACTACCCTGAGGGATCTCCTCCTCGGCGTCCTAGTCAATGGTAGACGCCTATAGCTCACGGCTCGGCTGAGGAGGGGTGATAGGGTTGTCGTCTTCCCAATAGTTTCAGGAGGCTGAATTAGGGCGGCTATAACCCCTTATATTCCTAGGGATAGGAGGATGTGTATGTTCCATAGGGCCATTGAGAGCCTTAACAGACCCTGTATGAGGGGGTAGATGAAGAGGATTCTAAGCCTCCCATCGATCCTCGTCATCAAGTAGGGTATCGCCAATCCCGCCGCCATGAGGAGTATGTCGATGGGGAGCCATAGATCAAGCTCCATGAGGTGGGCTGCCACCGGATTCGCCTCATAGGTGTTAGGCTTTGAGAGAACTATCATCGTAGATGCGTGATCCCCTAGAACTCCGAGGATCAGCAGCAGGCAGGCTGAGGCCTCCAAGATGACCCGTCTCATCTCACATCCATCATTCAGGATGCCTATTCTATATCTTAAATCTATGAGAAAAATACTTACTGAAACACCCTATGTGAAGGTCGGCATCGACTCCGAGCATGGAGTTTTATAAGGCAAAATCGATGGAATCGCCTCCTAATAGAATCCCCGTAGGCGTGTGGAATTACTCGAAGAGTTCGGTGAGAACTCTCCCATCGATGTCCCTGGGGATGGGGACTTTGAAGAGGTGGAGGAGGGTGGGTGTCACATCGATGATCCTGGCCCCTGGGAGGCTGTGTCCACGTTTTATGCTGGGGCCTCTGGCGATGAGGAGTCCCGTCTTCGTGTGGGTTCCCGTCCACTTTGTCCAGGGCGCCCCTGGTGCGAAGATTCTCCCGACGCCAACCTTTGCGTCGACTTCATAGCTTCCCTCCTCTATGAGGAAGACTATGTCTGGAGCCTCCTCCACGTAGGGGCCGTCGTAGAGTTCCCAGGCTCGGTAGGCCTCAACTTTTAGGGGTTTTCCATCCTCGTCGACGAGGCTTTGGAGCTCCATTATGATCTCGTCTATGATTCTCATCCTCTCCTCCTCGTCGACGCAGCCCTCCTCCATCCTTCCCTTGAGGTTTATGTATATCTGGCCGAAGTGGGGTGTGTGGACGCAGCTGAAGGCCCTAGTCCTCCTCCAATCTATGCCTCCAATCCTCTCCTTTGATAGATAGGAGTAGAGGTATCTCCAGAGTCTATCGACGCCGACGGCCTCCTTCAGCATCGACGCCAGGGGGTGGAGCAGCTTAACCTCCCCCAGCTTGCGGTATAGGGCCTCCATCATCCTCCCAAGACCCGTCAATAGACGCCTCCTCCACCGATTCTCCATTCGGAGTAGGCCTCGCCTCATGAGCCACTCGTTGACGTAGAAGGTCTTCCTGATGGGGCCGAAGCCGTGGTCCGAGACTATGAAGATGATCTCATCGGCGAAGAGCTCTATTAGGGGGCCTACAACCTCGTCTAGGAGCATCCAATACTCCTCAAGTCTATCCCTCCTATGCCAGAGGACGTGCTGAATCCTATCCGGCTCGGTGAAGACGATGATGTATAGGTGGCAGGGAATGGAGTTGATGAGATACTCCGCCGCCTCTCCCCTAAGCTCGGTGGAGCGGCAGATGTCCTCGAAGAATTCCTCCTCATCCGAATAGGCCCACTGTGGCACATCGAGTTCATATCCAGGTATGCGTCGATACAGCGTTGAGGCCAAGTCCGGTGGATAGCTTGAGGGGCTGCTCTTCGAGGGCGTCAGCATACCTGTGACCATGAAGCCATCTATCTCCTCTGGTGGATAGGTTCCAGGGAGGTTTAGGACTCCAACCCTATAGCCATGGGCGTTGAGTATCCTCCAGATGGGGTTTCTACCCCTGAAGCATCCACCGTTAGGCCTCGCCCCATAGCCGTCTCTCCTCAAGAGGTCGTATAGGCCTAGTCGACCTGGATTTTTACCGGTGAACATGCTCACCCAGGCTGGTATGGTCACCGGGGGAATCGTCGACTCCAGGGGTGAGAGACATCCCTCCTGGATGAGCCGCCCAATATTTGGGAGCATCCCCCTCTTAGTGAGGGGTTGGAGGAGGTTGAGGGTGGCGCCGTCGAGGCCTAGAACTAGAATCCTCCCCTCTGCCCCCTCACCGTGAGGGGTTTTATTCATGTTTCAAAGAAGATTCAAAACATTATATATAATTTCTCAGCTATCCGCGGAGATGCTCCAATAGGCTGCCTGGCCTCGGCCTATAACTCAGTGATGGTAGACAGAGGCGGCAGGGGGAGGCCTTAAGACCCTCAGACTCCAGCCATTCAAGGGCCTCTCTAAGCGTTGAGGCGTGGTAGATGCCCCTCCTCTTCTTAGGGTTCATCCAATCGATGGTTCGACAGCTAACGCTATGTAGATAGCCCCTAGACCCCGAGATGTTGAGGATATAGCCTCCCCTAAGCCTTAACTCCCTGAGTTGCCCCTCCTCGACGATGCGGGTGATCACCATCAAATATTAGCCTTCCCGAGATCATTTCATCCTTTTGCCAACTCTCAGGAAACCTTGAAATAGGG
>JAGHBJ010000094.1 GCA_021161045.1 Candidatus Bathyarchaeota archaeon | reverse complement strand
TGAGAAGCCACACGGCTACACATATCCTCATCGGAGCCGCCAGGAGGGTTCTCGGCCTCCACGCCTGGCAATCCGGAACCCAGAAGGGGATTGAAAGGAGCAGGCTGGACATCAGCCACTACAGGAGGCTGACCCGAGGGGAGATAGAGGAGATAGAGCGCCTCGCAAATCAGGTCGTCTGGGAGGCGAGGCCCGTCAAATGTCAATGGATGCCCCGAAATGAGGCTGAGGAGCGATACGGCTTCAGACTCTACCAGGGCGGAGCCGTCCCAGGAGGGGAGATAAGGGTCGTCGAGATAGAGGAGTGGGACGTGGAGGCCTGCGCTGGAACTCATGTGAAGAACACCCATGAGGTGGGCATCATAAAGATAGTCGCCACGGAGAGGGTTCAGGACGGCGTTGAACGCCTCATCTACTCCGTCGGCCCCTACGGATTGAAGGAGATCCAACACCGCGAGGAGCTCCTACTCAGAGCCTCGGAGACCCTTGGAGCGCCGATGGAGAAGCTCCCAGAGGCCGTCGCCAACACCTTGGAAAACGTTAGGAGACTTCGAAAGGAGCTTAACGCCCTTATGAGGGAGGCCTCAACGGCGAGGGCTGAGAGACTGCTGAGGGAGGCCGAGGAGATTGAGGGCTTGAAGCTCATCATCGAGTCTGAGAGAACCCCGCTAGACTACCTCATAGAGGTGGGGAACGCCCTGGCGGAGCGAGAACCCAACGTCGTCGCCATCCTCCTCTCAGAGATCGATGGCAGATTCATAGTCAAAGCCGGAGACAGGGCCGTTGATAGGGGAGTCCACGCCGGAAAGCTGGCGAGGGCCTTAGCCAAAGTCATAGGAGGCGGAGGCGGAGGCAAACCCCACTTCGCCCAGGGGGGTGGGGGAGACCCCTCAAAGCTGGAGGAGGCCAAAGAGGCCATAAGGGAGACTCTCCGAAGCCAGTTAAGCCGAGAGGGGAATCCGGTATAAGTGGTGGCCACTTATAACAACTCCGCCAGCTTCCTCAAGGCCTTCAACCTCTCCTCACGCTTCCTCGGCAGCCTCAGTCGTTGATCCCATCGATCTCTACGCATAAGCTCCCTCATCACCCTAAGCATTAGGGTTAGGTCTCTGAAGAGGCGTGGCATATTCCTCCTGATCTCCACGAAGATCATCCTCGTGGTGTCATCCTCGAAGCCCTCCTCCAGCCACCTCAGCAGCCTCTCCCTCTCATTTCTCGTGAAGATGTAGCTCCTCACAGGCATCGACGTCAAATCAACCCCTATACAGGTTTTTATGAAACCTCATAATGGGTAGGGTTATTTACGCATAACCTTTAATCCACCCCGAAGACTCCATATATCTGTCTCCCTTTTAGGGGAAGGGATTTGTCATGGTCGATTGGGCTGCGATAGAGGAGAAGTGGCAGAGGCGATGGGAGGAGGCCCACCTCTTCGAGGCGGATCCAGACCCCGAGAAGCCGAAGTTCTACATAACCGTCGCCTACCCCTACCCAAACTCGCCTCAACATATAGGGCATGGCCGAACCTATACTCTGGCTGATGTCCACGCCCGATACCGCAGGATGCAGGGCTACAACGTTCTGCTGCCCATGGCCTGGCACTATACGGGGACGCCCATCATAGCTATGGTCGAACGCCTAAAGGAGGGGGATGAAGACCTCATAGGAACCTTCACGGAGATATACCACATACCGCGTGAACGCCTGAAGGAGCTGGAGACCCCCATAGGTATGGCCCGATACTTCACCGAGGAGATCAAGCAGGGCATGAAGCGTATGGGATACAGCATAGACTGGCGAAGGGAGTTCACAACCATCGACCCCTACTACAGCAAATTCATCGAATGGCAGTTTGAGAAACTCCGTCAACGGGGTTATATAACGCAGGGAAGCCACCCCGTAGGCTGGTGCCCCCACTGTGGAAACCCCGTTGGGCAGCATGACACCATCGGCGACGTAGAGCCGGAGATCCAGGAGTTCACAGCCATAAAGTTCAGAGCCGGCGATGAGATCTATCCAACGGCGACCCTCAGACCCGAAACAGTCTTCGGAGTCACGAACATCTGGGTTAACCCCGACGCGGTTTACGTAAAGGCCAGGGTCGATGATGAGACCTGGATCATCAGCGAGAGAGCAGCGGAGAAACTCGTCTTCCTAGGCCACAGCGTGGAGGTCTTAGAACGGAAGAAGGGAGTGGAGCTTCTCGGCCGTAGAGTCGTCAACCCAGCAACGGGGGCTGAGATCCCCATTTTGCCGGCGGAGTTCGTCGACCCAAACCATGCGACGGGTGTCGTCATGTCGGTTCCAGCCCACGCCCCCTATGACTACATAGCCCTGAAGACGCTTCAAGCCTTATCGAACACAGCTCTGAGGAGGAGGGGACTGAGGCCAGGCGATGTGAGACCTCTGAAGCCGATAGGCATCATAGAGGTTCCAAGCTATGGCGAGTGGCCGGCGGCTGAAGTCATAGAACGAATGGGCATAGAGGCCCAGGATGATCCAAGGCTGGAGGAGGCTACAAGGGAGGTATATGGAGAGGAGTTCCGCAACGGGTTGATGAAGGGAAACACCGGAACCTACGCGGGTATGAGGGTTGAAGCCGCCAGGGAGGCTGTGAAGAAGGATCTAATAGCAGAGGGAAAGGCCGCCACCATCTATGAGCTCGTTAAGCCGGTTTACTGCCGCTGCGGGACGGAGGTGGTGGTCAAGATCTTCGAGAATCAGTGGTTCATCAACTATGGAGACCCAGATTGGAAGAAGCTGGCCCATGAGAACCTCGATGAGATGACCATAATCCCAAGGGAGTTCCGACAGGAGTTTGAGAATGTCATCGACTGGCTGAAGGCGAAGGCCTGCGCCAGGAAGGTTGGCATGGGGACAAGGCTCCCCTGGGCTCCGGACTGGATCATCGAAGCCCTATCCGACTCGACGATCTACATGGCCTACTACACCGTCGTGAGACATCTGAAACGTCTTCAACCAGACTCCGAGACCCTCGACGTAGAGTTCTGGGATTACATCTTCCTCGGCGAAGGCTCGGCGATGAGGGTCTCGGAGAAGACTGGCATCCCCCTAGAGGAGTTGGAGAAGATGCGGGAGGAGTTCCTATACTTCTATCCGCTTGATGCGAGGCATTCAGGTCGAGACCTAATATCGAATCACCTAACCTTCATGATCTTCAACCACACAGCCATCTTCCCCAGGGAGCTATGGCCGAGGGGCATCTACGTCAACGGAAGCGTCCTCATGGAGGGGCAGAAGATGAGTAAGTCGCTGAAGAACATCATCCCCCTCATAGAGGCCATAAGGGAGTTCGGAGCCGACCCGCTGAGGCTATCGCTGATGGCGACGGCTGAACCAATAAAGGATGCAGACTTCAGCCGAAGCCTGGCGAAGTCTATGAGGGAAATCCTTGAGAGGCTCTACGACAGGGTGATGGAGGCCGCCAAGCGTCAGGGAGACCCCTCAGACCTGAAGGAGATAGACCTATGGATGCTGAGCAGACTCCAGCGACACATAGCCGAGGCGACGGAGGCAATGGAGGAGCTGAAGGTGAGGAGAGCCATACATGCCATCCTCTACGACATGAATCAAGACCTCGAATGGTATCTACACCGAGTGGCCCCGCAGAGAGAACAGCGATCCAAGGCCATAAACTACGTCCTACGGAGGGTGGCCGAGGCCCAGGTGAAGATGCTGGCACCCTTCACACCACATCTATGCGAGGAGCTCTGGGAAGCCCTAGGCGGCGAGGGCTTCGTCTCCACAGCCCCCTGGCCAAAGGTCGATGAAAGCCTCATAAGGCCGGATCTGGAGGAGAAGGAGGACATCATAAAGGCCTGCCTTGAGGACATACAGCACATACTGAGGGTGACGGACATACAGCCTCAGCATATACACCTATACACGGCGACAAGCTGGAAGTGGAAGGTCTACCTCAAAGCCCTGGAGCTCGCCCTCGCAGGGGAGCTAAACGTCGGCAACCTCGTCAGGGAATGCTTCAAGGACGAGGAGTTGAGGATTAGAGCAAAGGAAGTCCCAGAATTCGCCAGAGCCATCGTCGAGGATGTGACGAAGACTCCCAAGGATCGAATAAGGACTAGATTGGAGATGGGCATCGTCAATGAGCTGACGGTGCTACAGGACGCAGCCGACTTCCTCAAAGCCGAGTTCAACTGTGAAATCTCCATCTGCGGAGAGTCAGACCCCTGGATCAAAGATCCCGAGGGGAGAGCTAAGAGGGCGAAGCCCTACAGGCCGGCGATATACATCGAATAACCTAAACGAATTTTTCAAACCCCAACTCTACTCGGCAGCCATTTAAGATGTTAGATCAACCCTCTCATGATATGGTGCAGGTCTCCATAGTCATCGGAAGCGAATCCGATCGAGAATTGGCTGAGAAGGCTTCAGGCATACTAAGGGAGCTAGGGATAGAGCATGAGGTCGTCGTCTACTCAGCCCATCGAGACCCAGAGGGTTTGAAGCAATACCTCGATGAGGTTGATGCGGAGGTCTTCATAGCCATCGCAGGCCTCTCAGCCGCCCTGCCAGGCTTCATAGCGGCTCACACCCTCAAACCCGTTATATGGGTGCCGAGGGCTGTTAGGCTACTGGGACTCGACGCCCTATTATCGATGGTTCAAATGCCTACAGGCGTCCCCGTCGCAGTTGTGGGAATAGACTCGGCGAAGAACGCAGCCCTCCTGGCGGCTGAGATAATGGCGTTGAAGGATGAGGGGATCAGGGAGAGGCTGAAGGCCTATAGGGAGGGGGTTAAAACCTCCTCTCAACGTAGTTGACGACCGACTCCAGGATTAGGCGTCCATCCCCATATCGGGGAGGATCCTCATACCTCGTCCAGTCGGGGAGCTGCCATCCATAGTAGGCCCTCTCAGGGTGAGGCATCAAACCGAGGACATTTCCCTCAGGATTACAGATGGCGGCGATGTCATGGAACGCCCCATTAGGGTTGTAGGGATACTCACCCTCGGCATAAGAGCCATCAGGCTTCGCATAACGAAGAACCAACTGATCATTCTCGTAGAGCCTTCTCAGATACTCCCTCTCCAGATCCCTGGGCAGTAGGAAGCGACCCTCACCATGGGCCACCGGAATCCTCAGCACCGCATCCCTTGGGATGGAGGCCGTCAGATGGCAGCCCCCTCGATTCACATGCC
>JAGHBJ010000106.1 GCA_021161045.1 Candidatus Bathyarchaeota archaeon | reverse complement strand
CCCAGAGACATTTCGCTCCAGTATATCGGAGAGCGAGGGCGTGGGGTCTGTGGAGATGAGCAGCGTCTTAAGGCCCCTCCTGGCGAAGTGGAGGGCTGTCGCTGAGGCCGCCGTCGTCTTTCCGACGCCCCCCTTGCCGCAGAACATCACGATCCTCGGCTTCTCATCATCTAGGAAGCTTAGGCCCTCCCTCGACATCACCATTAACCCCTCCGCCTCCCAGATAAAGGTTAGCACGGTCGACGGCTCAGCAGGTTTTATCAATCCATGAGGGGGGTGAGAATAGAGCTTGAGGGGGCTGCCGCCGAGGCTGTGGAGGAGGGTTGAGGAGGCATTAGAGGAGACCATAGGAAGCTATGAGCATGTGAACCACCTCATCTCCCTCTGGCAAGATGAGAGAGCTAGGAGGAGAGGCCTACAACTCATAGACTCCAAAGTGGACATAGCACTAGAGCTGGGATCGGGGCCGGGAAACTATGCTAGGCTACTGGCGGAGCGGTTTGAGGCCCCCCTCCTCTGCCTAGACTACTCTCCCAGCATGCTGATGGAGGCCCGAGAGCGGCTGAGGGAGTTGAAGGCTCATCTGCTTAGAGGCGTCTTCGAGGCCCTCCCACTGAGGGAATCGATCCTCAGCCTCGTTGTAGCCGCCTACGCCCTCAGAGACTCGACGGATAGGGTGGAAACCCTAAAGGAGGTTAGACGCATCCTGAAGTCGAGGGGAAGACTTCTCCTCATCGACTTAGGGAGGCCTAGAAACCCCCTGATGGAGAGGTTGCTGGCGCTCCACCTCCGCATAGTTGTCCCCCTCATCGCGGCCCTCGCAGCTCGCAGGGGTCTAAGGAATCCATGGAGAATGCTCTATGAGACCTATAGGATGCTGCCCAGAAACAATGAGATGCTTAGACTATTGGAGGAGCTCCTGGGAGACGCCGAGATGGAGGAGTTAGCCCTAGGAGCCATCATAGTTGCGGTGGCTGAGCGATCAGAGGAGCAACGCGAGGGCTAAGCCCAGAGCCGTAATGGCTGAGGTGGATAGGACGACGAGGACGTTGGAGGCCATAGCAGGTATGAGGGCCTCCATATCATCATAGTTGGTTAGAGCTCCCCTAATGGCCCTATAGGCGATTGGAGCCGTGATGAGGGATAGTATACAGGTCTCGGGGAGTAAGCCTAACAGGATAGTGGAGATGATATAGAGATAGACGGAGATGATTAAAAGGGCGTAGACCCTTGAGGCTCTACGCCTACCGAGGAAGATGACGAAGTTTCTGCGGCCTACGCTTAGATCCGCCTCCACATCTGGAAACTCGTTGAGGAAGAGGAGGGTGCCAACCAGTATGCCTGGGATAACACCAGCGATGAAAGGCGTCCAATCCAAATGTCCAGCCTGGAGGTAGTAGGCCCCCAGAGCCATCAATGGGCCGAAGTTGAGGCCTGCGAAGAACTCGCCGACATACCAACGGCTTAGATGCGTCGTATAGAAGTAGACGCTGAGAGCTGCGGGTATAAGGATTAGGAGGAGGCCTAAGCCGAGGGTGAGGAGAAAGTAGACGCCGATGAGAAGGCCTAGGAAAAGGGTTGAGAGGCCGAGTATATAGACCTTCTCGGGGTTTAGAAGGCCCTCTGGGAGGATGCCGCTTCCCCCACTGAAGGGGGTTCTCCTAGTTCTGAGGTCTAGGCCGCTCTTATAGTCATAGTAATCGTTGAGGACGTTGACGCTTATATGGGCCAGAAGCGCCCCCAGCAGCCCTAGGAGGGCGTTGAGGGGATTAGAGTAGCCCTGGATCAACGCCGAGGCTAGGCCCACAGAGTAGGTGATGGGCGTCAGCAATAGGAAGTTGGGTCTGGTCTCCAGCAGCCAGACCTTAAGCCGCGGCATCAGACACCTAAATTAAGTTAAGGTTAAAATAGTTAGCGGAGGGTTAAGTAGGAGAAGGTCGGTAGACCTCGATGTCAGAAGCGTTGATCGAGGAGAGGCTGAGAAATCTCAGGGAATACATCGATGAGACCTTAGAGCATTTAGACCTCACCTCGCTTCACCCCCTGATGGAGGCGCCTGTGAGATACATGCTTAAAACCGGCGGTAAGAGGCTGAGACCCCTCATCTGCCTCCTCTCAGCCGAGCTAGTAGGCGGCGAACGTGAAAAGGCCATAAAACCCTCCCTCGCATTGGAGCTCATCCATAATGGAACCCTCATCCACGACGACATCATCGACGAGGATGAAACCAGAAGGGGAAAGCCCTCAGTCCATATAACATACGGGGTGAAGAGGGGCATACTCGCAGGGGATATACTCCTCAGCCTAGGACTCAAATACGCCGCCGAGACGGGGGATCCCAGAATCGTTGAATGGCTCTCCGAGACCTCCTCAAAGATGGTTCAGGGAGTAGCCCTCCAAACCCATTACAGGAGGAGAATCCTCTCCGAGGAGGAGTATCTAGAGATCGCATATCTGAAGAGTGGAAGCCTCTTCGAAGCCTCAGCGGCCCTTGGAGCCCTCATCGGCGGAGGGGACGACGTGGAGGTGGAGCGTTTAGCCAGCTTCGGTAGATGCTTCGGCGTCGCCTATCAGATAAGGGATGACATACAGGGCATCCTAAACGGCGATGAAGCCCTAAATGATCTGGTTAACGGTGATGTCACCCTCCCCCTCATCTACGCCCTTGAATCCCCCAGCATAACGGAGGCTGAGCGGGAGAGCCTCTTACAGGCCTATGAGACGGGAAGCCTCCTAGAGGCGGATGAGGTGAGGAGGATTTACATCCATTCCAAGGCCCTAGAGAGGGCTGTGGAGAAGATGCGGCTATACGCCGAGGAGTGTATAGAGGCCTTAAGGGGATTTGAATCCTCGCCGCCCTTAGAATGCCTCCTACATCTCGTCGACATATACTACCTGAAGATGGAGGTGTAGCCCCTGAGCCAAGTAGAGGAGAGGGATTATGACGTCATCGTCGTCGGGGCGGGGCCAGCAGGCTCCCTCACGGCGAGAGAGGCGGCCTCAAGAGGTCTGAGGGTTCTCCTAATTGATAGGAGCTTGGAGATAGGGGTTCCAGATAAATGCGGAGAGTTCATCCCAAGCCTTGAGGAGATGAGGAGGCTCGCCCCAAAGGCTGAGGATCTCGAAGCCCTCTTCGACCCCCCTGCATGGTGTATCCTCAACAGAACTAGTAGAGTTAGATTCAACTTTCCAGGGGGCTTTGAAGTCTCCATACCCTTCAAAGGGGTGGTCGTGGAGAGAAAACTCTACGATAAATATCTCGCCGTCGAGGCCGCCAGGGCTGGAGCTGAGCTTATGCCCAACGCCAAGGCGATAGCCCTCACGGGAAAGGGAATACTCCTAAAACACTCGGGTAGCCTCTCAGAGGTCTCAGCCAGGGTGGTGGTGGCAGCCGATGGAGCCTACTCGCTAATGGCCAGGAGAGGAGGCCTCCCCGTCCCCAGGGATCCCTACGACTACGCCGTGGGATATCAACATGAGATGGTGGATGTGGATCAGGATCCCTCAACCATCGAGATGTACTTCGGTGAACACTACGCCCCTGGAACCTATGCATGGATCATTCCTAAGGGGCGGGACATAGCCAACGTCGGCGTGGGCGCCAGAACCCCCTACATGAAGCCTGGACTAGGCATCAGAGACTACTTCGACAGATTTGTTAAGCAGCATCCCGAGGCCTCGGAGAGGTTGAGGAAGGCTAAGTCGACGGCGGTGAAGGTGGGCTTCATACCGGTCAGCGGCCCCCTAAAGAGAACCTATGGGGCTGACATCCTAGCCGTCGGAGACGCCGCGGGGCAGACGATACCCTCCGTCGGCGGGGGAATCCCACCGGCCCTCATCTGCGGCAGAATCGCGGGTTGGGCCATCGCCCAGCACCTCCTAGAGGGCCAGACCCTAAGACTATACGAGGAGGAATGGAGGAGACAGCTGGGCGAAACCCTGGAGAACTCGCTGAGAATCAGAAAGATAGTGGATCTACTCCTCTCCTCCGATCGACGTTTCAACCTCGCCGTCAAGATGGGATTGGTGAATGAGGAGACCGTGATGAAAGTGGTTCTCTGCCACATCGATGCAAAGATGAAGCTGATAGAGGGAACCCTCCTAAGAGTGCTTAAAAGATGAAGATGGATGTGGAAAGGAAATTATGATCGCCGAGTTGACACTCCATAGACTAGATGCCTCAGGCATCAGGAAGATAAGGGATCAGGTCGCCCTCGATGAGAGCTTGGAGCTCCACATCAACGGTGTTAGATATCGGAGGCTCACGGCCTCCCCAACCATGAGGAGAGAACTCGTATATGGCCACCTCTACACCCATGGCATCGCCCATCCAGATGAAGTCGAGGAGATCATCATCAAACCCCCTAGGGTATATGTGAGGCTGAGAAGAGAGATAGATGTGGCCGACATCCAGGATCTAGAGGGTCAACTCCTATCGGAGGCTGAGGGAGTCAAACCGGTTGAGAGGCTGAGGGAGCTTAGAGTCGACGTAGACATCAAGGTGGAGGCTGAGAGATTGATGAGGCTGATAGAGGAGATGGAGAGGAGGGGAGAAGCCTTCAGAAGGACCGGTGGAGTCCATGGAGCTCTCCTGGCGTCGCCTCAAGGCGAGATCGCCGCCTATGTGGAGGATGTAAGCCGCCACTCGGCTGTGGATAAGGCCGTCGGCTCGATGCTTCTCAGGGATCTGAGGCCGCGGGGTTTCATGCTGTTCAGCACGGGGAGGCAGTCAGCCTCCATGGTGCTCAAGGCAGCCCAATGTGGTATACCCCTCATAGCATCGAGGGCCGCCCCCATCTCCTCTGGGGTAAAGGCCGCCGAGGTGACGGGGATCACTCTCATCTGCTTCCTCAGAGAGGGACGGATGAATATCTACACCCATCCCGAACGGGTGTTAACCGGGGGTTAACCTCTCCAGGAGAGTCTCCAGAAGGGAGAGGAGAGGATTGAAGAGCGTTGATAGGGGGCCTAAAGCCTCCACCATCCTCCTTAGATTCCTTAAGTCACGCTCATCTAGAAGCCTGAGGAGGACGGTGAGAAAGAGGTAGATCAGGATATAGAGGGAGGCCCCCAATAGGAGGGACAGCCAAGGAGATAGATGCAGGGAAAGCAGTAGAGGCCAGACTACGAGGAGAGCTATACCAGCGGAGAGATATATCTTGCCAGAGGATGAAAAGTCAACTGTAAAGCCATAGTTCCTCCATATCCAATATAGGCCATAGAAGAGGCCGAGCCTAGGGGATACTATCAACGTGGCTATGAGACCTATAGCCCCAAATCGAGGTATGAGGATGAAGGCGAGGGGTAGACCCAACAAGAGGTTTAAGAGGCGCATATGGAGAACCACCTTAGTCTCACCCTGCCCATTGAGGAGATTAGCGACGCTCAGACCTCCAAGACCTATGAAGAGAAAGTTAAGGAGGTAGAGGGCTAGATACCTAGAAGCCAGGCTGTAACTCCCCCCATAGACGATCCAGACGATCTCCCTCGAGACCGCGACTAAAAGCAGGGTCGCAGGGATTAGGAGGAAGGCGGTGTACTTCACCGATACCTGGAAGGCCTCCCTCAGCATACCACCATCCAGCTTAGAGAAGAGGGGGAAGAGGGCAGTGGTTATCGGCACGGTGAGCAGCCCTAGAAGAGCTGAGAAGTTGACGGCAGCCTGATAATTCCCCATAATATAGGCCTCTACGTTGGAGGCGAGGAGAAAGCTGTAGAGCTGGTTAAGCCCCACCGTGAGGAGATTCGATACGAAGAGTGGAGAACCATAGGATAAGAGTAGAGACGTCGCAGCGGAGATATCTAGAGAGCTATTTGAAGGGAATCTAAGATAGGGGACGATGAGGAGGAGGGCTAGAAGGGCGGAGACAGCCGTTGCGAGGACGTTTCCAGCTACGGCTCCCAGCGCCCCGAGACCTATCAGGATGAGGAGTATAGAGAAGATGCAGCGGAGAATGGAGTAGACAACCGAGGTGAGGGTGTAGAGCTCCATCCTCTCGAAGCCTGTGAAGATGGCTTGAGACGTTGAGAGAAGCGTGTTGACGATGATGTAGAGGGAGGCTAACCTGATTAAGGCCTCTATAGCCGGCTCGTGGAAGAGAGATGAGATGGGGGAAGAGAGGAAATAGACGAGAAATGCGAGGAGGAGGCTTAGGAGGAGATTTAAACCCAGCCCAGCCTTTAGCAGGGGTGGAACATCGCCCCGTTTTCTAGCGGCAGTATAATATGCGATATGCCTCGTTAATCCAGCTGAGACACCTGGATCCGAGAAGAGGATGGCGATGGAGACGGGTATCATCGCCATCGAGACATGGCCATAGGCCCTTGAACCTATCAGCCTCGCGATGAGGATGACGGCTAGAGCCGAGAAGCCGGTGGAGAGAACCTTCCCTATTAGTAATATGAAGACTCCCCGCGCCGAGCGCTCCAGATATCCCTCAACATCCCCTGACAGTGATCTCCCCACCTTCTATGGGGAGGTTCAGGGATTTTAGATTCACTCCAATTAAGAGATTTCGATCCCCGTTATGCTCAAACTATAAAGAGGAATGGAAGGAGAGGGAGGAGTTTAACGCTTTATTCTCCAGACACCGGTGTCCATCGATGCCTCTTGGATCACATTTGAAAATCCTGGAGATCTAATGGGAGAATCTTGATATATTACTTGAAAGAGGTCTCTGAAAAGGTTGAACCGCTTCTTAGAAGCCCCCTTCTACCAGGGGAGAAGATGGAAGTGGAGTCGACTGAAGACCTAGTTAGATGCCCTAGTTGCCATGAGATGGTTCCGAAGACGCTCTACTGCCTCAACTGTGGATACCCCCTATACAAGGTCGAATTCGAGGAGGAAGAAGCGACTGAGGAGGAGAATGTGGAGGTGGAGGAAGAGGCAGAGAGGGAGGAAGCCCCTCTAGAGGAGGCGGAGGAGAAGGTTGAGGAGGAAGGGGAGGAAGGCATCGAGGAGGAGACGGCGGAGGTCATCGAGGCCGCTGAGGAGGAAGCTGAGATATTCACACCTCCCCCACCCCTGGAGGAGGTTATGAGGGAGGTGGCGAAGAATCTCTCCATCAGGATGAGAATGGTGAAAATGCTACTAAATGGAGAAATGAGGGAGGAGGCCTTCAAGCGGCTGCTAGGCCACTATGTGGAGAGAGGTGAGAGATGGCTCTCCGAGCGGAGGGGGCTACTGGAGAGACGTAGAGTACAGCTGGAGGAGCTGGAGGAGAAATTGATGGAGGCCAGGATGAAACTTGAGGAGCTGGAGATCAGGAGGGCCATAGGCGACGCCTCCGAGGAGGAGTATGAAGTCAAGGCCCCCGCCTACAGATGGGACGTGGAGAAACTAGGTGATGAGGCGGAGCGGCTTAAAGCCGAGATCGACTACCTGAAGGGATTGTCGAAGGCCATGGGCATGAACGACGAGGAGCTGGAGAGCTCCATAGGAGAGATGATGAAAAACCTGGAGGAGCTGCTGAATGAGGGTTCAATAACTCAGGAGACCTATGAGAAGGCTAAGGGAGCTTTAGAGGAGATCCTTGATATCTTAAAAGGGTAGGGGTCAATTATATATAATTGACATGAATCCTTCTTTCTGGGCGTCATCATGAAGGGGCTGAAATATACGCTGAAGCCTGTTGAGAGCAAGCCTAGGAGGAGATATAGAAGGGGAAGCAAATATGATCCTATCATAGATGCATTTCTGGAGTCAGATAAGGATGTCGTGGAGGTGAAGGTTGAGGGTAAGAATCCAAACTATGTGAGGATGCAGCTGAACAAGAGAATTGAAGTCCGTGGTTTGAGGGATAAGGTGAAGACATCAGTTATCAACAACGTCCTATATCTGGAGAGGGTTAGGTAGTTCTATACCTTTTTCTCAATCCATAAGATGTTTTAAGGGGGAGGAGAGTCTTAATTCGGAAGCGATGATTATAGACCTCCCCACCCTCCTCTCAAATCCGGCGGTTAAGTCTACGGCCATAGGCGGCGTCATAGGATACGCCTCAGGCTACGCCTTAAAGAAAGTGGGGAGGATCATCCTCCTCTCCCTCGGCTCTCTCCTCATGATCCTACAATATCTCCAGTGGGAGGGTGTTATCACCATAAATTATCGGGCGCTGGAGAGCTTCCTCTCATCCCTCCTCTCCAGGGCGGTGGAGCTGCAGGACGTGATTCTCGGAGCGTCGAATCTACTTGGCTTCGGCTTCGCCTCCGGCTTCGCCCTCGGCCTCTATAAGGGTTAAACAGAGATCACGAGGCTCTCCAAGTCTCTCGGATAGTATGTGATCCTCTCCGCCCCATCCTCAGTGATCAACACCGTATCCGAGTGTCTGAACCCTGCGAAGCCAGGTATATAGATGCCCGGCTCACAGCTCACAACCATCCCAGGTTTAAGTGGTTCCTCGTTGCCTATATCGAGCCATGGAGGCTCATGGCCATCTAGACCTATCCCATGACCCGTGTGATGACGCATGTAGTCTCCATAGCCGGCGTCGACGATGATCTTCCTGGCGGCCCTGTCAACGTCGCAGCATCTCACCCCTGGAGCCATCGCCTCTAGGGCTGCCTCCTGGGCTTTTAACATCACCTCGAAGAGTCTACGCTGCTTCTCTGATGGCTTCCCGACGATTAGCGTTCTCTCCAGCTCGCTGCTGTAGCCGCCTACATCGGCTCCGGCTCCAGTTATGAGGACGTCTCCAACCCTGATCTCCCGTCCAATCCCTATAGAGTGGGGCATCGCCGATTTCCATCCCACCTGGCCTCTGAAGCCTGCGTAGGCTGGGGGTCTCCCCGCTCTCGTTGGGATATATTCGACGCCGAGGGTCTTCTTCATCATCGACGTAGCCTCCAGCGACGCCATTAGGGAGATCTCCACATCCCATAGGCCTGGAGCCGTGTATTCCTGCAATAATCGATGGGCGAGGTTCCCCCACTTGGCGCTCTCCCTTATGAGGGTGATCTCCGCGTCGGATTTTATGAGCCGCATCTTCCAGATGATGTCTCCAGCCCTCGTGAAAGTGGCTTCAGGAAGCTTCTCGCTTAGCGGCGGCCCCACATAGCCGTAGATGCCTGAGGCCCCAGCTGGGTTGTCGGCTCCCAGCTTCGCCTTGGCGTAGCCCATCTCCCTGAGCCATTCGGCGAAAAGCTCTATTGGATGGCGCTCTCCAGGGTAGTCGAAGTATGTTCGTACTTCACCTATAAGTCTGGTCTGATGGCGTAGGTGATCCTCCTCTAATAGGGGGCCGAGGAAGGCGAGTTCCCCCTCCCTTGGAACCAGTAGTAGGGCTGGTCTCTCGGTTGGTATGTGGGTGTAGCCGGTGAGATAGAAGATGTGTTTGGGATTTGTCAGCAATAGCGCATCAAGGTTTCGCCTCTCCAGCTCCTCTCTAACCCTCTCTATTCGACGCTTATACTCCTCCTCACTGATGTAGAGTCTCATAGCTCTCCTCGGATGATTCACCTTAGATGTTAAAATGGTGTCGACGTAAAGTTTTATTTCCACCATTCAGATGTGACAAATGGGATGGAGAGCTGGGAGACGTTTATAGCGCTCCTATTGCTCTCCCCCCTCATCTCCACGATCCTCTCCTTCTTCGCAATATCCATCATAGAGGCTATAAGGGAGGCGAGGAGGGGAGTTAGGATACCCCGCGAGGGTGAGACACTCCCCGAATATCTTGAGGAGCTCCTCAGGAGGAGGAGTTAGAAGTCCTTCTCCGCTCCCTCACCAGTCTACTCCATCTCTCAGCTAGAATATCTCTGCGAGGCTTATAGACCTCCTCATAGAATCTCCTCTGAGATAGTAGTATCTCCTTGTCGTAGCTGCCGACGATCTCAAGGGCCTCCCTCCAGGCCTCGTCGAAGGCCTCGCCGAAGCGTCTGGCGATCTCCCGCCTGAAATCCTCAGCCGTCTGAGGTTTTCCACCGATGGTGAAGCAGAGGACTCCGTCCACCTCAGCCTTATAGGCCATCTCATCGCCGAGGTAGAAGACATCCCGCCTCTCCATTATCGGCCTCTTAAGCATCTCCTCCCTCGGCCTCTTAGGCATCTTAAGTCTCCTGAAGCCTCTCTTAGCTGCTGCGTAGAAGATCGCCCTGTTAAGCCCCCAGCTCAGCGAAGATTCAAGGGGAAGGCCGAGCCTATAGGCCCTGGCGGCCTGGAGCATCGCCATAACTTGGAACCGCCCTATGGCCATGCCCCCTTAGAGGAAGTCGCTAAACCTTTATAAGCTGATGGACGCCCTCCCATTTCACTGGGGGAGGATATGCCGATCTGCGACATCTGCGGCATGGAGGCCGTCACCCTCTACGAATGCTCCCGCTGTGGAGCCAAATTCTGCGACGAGTGTGGAGACCCTAAGAGGTTGCTGTGCTACGACTGCCTAGACCTAGAGGGTGAGGAGGGGTGGGTTGAAGAGGAGTGGGAGGAATGGGAGGAAGAGGAATGGGGGGAGGAAGACTGGGAGGAGTGGGAGGAGGCTAACTAGCCTCTGGAAGGGATTCTAATTGAACGGTGACTCAACTCACTTCGGCCTCACCGACGCCTTCAGGCTAGGCTTGAGATATATCAGAGGTAGGGGGCAGGCCCCTGTGAACATCGCATCCATCTCCCTCGCCTCAGCCTTCTACGCCTATATAGCATTGATGAGAATGGGGACGCAAACTCTTAGAACCTATAGGCTTTGGCTTCTCTCCGTCGCCGTCATTGTGGCGGCGGTCTCGATGGCGACGGTTATGCTCATCTCCGTCTATGAGAGGTATAGGGAGATCGGAGTTCTCAAATGTCTTGGAGCCTTGGATCGACATGTCTTCCTACTCCTAATCGTGGAGGCCTTGATCCAGGGTCTAATCGGAGGGGGAATCGGCATCCTATTGGGCTTCATATCCACCCTGATCTCCAATACATCCACCTCTCTCACCGGCGTCAACTATCTCGGCCTCTCCTCAACACTGCTACTTTCAACTCTCATCTCCATAGTTTCCTCCCTCTATCCAGCTTATAGAGCCATGAGGCTGAACCCGATAGAGGTGTTGAGATATGAAGTCTGAGCCGCTCATAGAGGTTGTAGACCTGGCGAGATACTATGAGATGGCTGGCACCATCATCAAGGCCCTAGACGGCGTAAATCTCGAATTCTACAGGGGGGAATACGTCTCCATCGTCGGCCCCTCAGGCTCGGGTAAGACAACCCTCTTCAACCTCATAGGCGGCCTGGATAGGCCGACGAGGGGGAAGGTCTACGTCGACGGGGTAGACCTCGCGGAGCTTGACGCCTATGAATTGGCGTGGCTGAGATGTCGCAAGATCGGCTATATCTTCCAGAACTTCAACCTCATCGGCGTCCTCACGGCCCTGGAAAATGTGGCGCTTCCAACGGTCTTCGCAGGCCTCCCATGGGAGGAGGGATTGAAGAAGGCTGAGGAGCTCCTGAGGCTTGTAGGCCTCGGCGATAGATTGGGGCATCTACCATCGGAGCTTTCAGCCGGTCAGCAGCAGAGGGTGGCCATCGCCAGGGCTATGGTCAATGATCCCGACATCATACTCGCCGATGAGCCGACGGGAAACCTCGACCATGAGACGGGCCGCCGTATCATAGGGCTTCTCCAGAGACTCAATAGGGAGAGGGAGGTGACCATCATCGCCGCAACTCACGATGTTGAGATGATTAAGGGGAGCGATAGGGTTGTCTGGCTGAGGGATGGTCGGGTTGAGAAGATAGAGGTGAAATAGAACCCTTCTCCGATGCCCACTCCACCGCGATCATCCTCATCAGCGATCCAACCTCATAGGCCCATCGCTCAGCGCCTATGGATGTTAGAGTTACGGAGCCATTCTCAACCCTGAGCTTATTCCTCGTATAGAAGGAGTCGAGGGCTTGACCAGCGGATTTATAGATGAACTCTATCTCATAAGCGCCATCAAGACGATGAACCCTTATGAGACTCGTCCTCTTAACCACCCCTCCTCTAAGGGCGTGGAGTCGAGATGCGACGTAGTCGATGAACTCCCTCTCCTCCTCGGGTCGAAGCCTCACGGGTATGGATATGACCCACGCCTCCTCCTCACCCCTCAGCCTCCACCTACGCATGAGGGAGGGGGTAAGTATGACGGAGGCCTTCAGGGCGACGGCCGCCCCGACGAGGGCGACGCTTAAGCTGAGGGCTAGGGAGGCGAGGCACCAGAGGGCTGAGACCTTCTGATATACGCTCAGGGGGATGCCTAGGATGCTGAGTAATCTATAAAGGCTGAGACCGATAAGGTGGCCTAGGCCTCCTCCAACGAAGCCGAGGATCGACGCCTCGACGAGGAAGACGGCCGCTATCTGAGTTGGATTTAAGCCTATAGCCGAGAGTATGGAGACCTCCCAGCGCCTCTCCCTTAAGGCGCTGAGGGTTATGGAGGCGATATTTAGCAGCAGTATCACCCATGGAATAAAGAGGGGAAGCCCCCTACCCTCGAAATATGAGGATAGCTGATAGAGATAGACGGCTCCACCCGTCGAGGCATAGGCCTTGAAACCCCTCTCCAAGGCCATCCTAGAGGCGAAGGCCTCCACATCGACTTCTCCGGAGAGCTTCACCGAGATCCTGGAGGGGGAGACGAGGGGAACCATCAACGCCTTGGATATATGGAGGATAACCACCTCACCAGGCTCACAGGGGGTGGGGACGAAGTTAGGCGGCTCACCTTCAGGGCTTATATTCACCAGCTTCTCCGGCAGATAGTGGGAGCCATCCACCTCCCTCAGCCGCCTCAAACCCTCATCGCTGAGCACCCCCTCCAATCTCAGCGTCCAGCCGAGGAGGGTCACCTCATCGCCGATCCTCAGCCCCAGCTCCTCAGCCAACCTGGAGCTTATCGCCAAGCCATCTGAGGAGGGTAGATGACCCTCGATGAGGATGTCTCCAAGGCCGCTGGCCCAGATCTCAGCCTCTGGGTCTACGCCTACTATCCCATAGATGGGGCGCCCCTTAAGATAGACATGGGGATTCGGGATAGCCATGCTCTCAGCCTTCGGGGCTACGGCCTCCACGCCAGGCTGATCCAACAGCCAATCCACAGTGGCTTCTAGGCCTTGGATCATAACGCCTCCAGGTCTTAGGAGAACCCCTCTCCAATTTGATCTGCCGACTCTCCTCGTTGTCAGGCCGTAGCCGGTGGAGATGCTTGTGAGGGAGACGAAGCTGGCGATGAGGATCATCAGAGACGTCAACGTGAGCATCGTCCTCAATCTACGCCTTCTAAGGTTGCGTCTCCCTATGGATATGATGGGGCCTATGAGGTTTCTCACGGGTATGTGGCCGTCGCCCCTAGCCTTCGGAGTGATGTGGCTGAGGAGGTAGAGGGCTAGAAGCGTAGCTGAGAGGGCGGCGATGGAGCTTGAGGTGAGGATCATAGGGGATAGAAGTTGGAAACCTGGATAGCTCCACCTCAGCGCCGCGAGGCTGAGGAGATAGAGGGCGAGAGCGGTGGCCAGCCTACTCCGCCACCTCTCCACGAGGAGTAGGGCTGTTAGGGTAGACGTGGAGGAGAGGAAGGCTAGGAGTAGATATATTGAGGTGGAGGCGTCGAGGCGTAGATGTCTGAGCCTCAAATCTAGGGCCTTGAGGTTGAGGTAGCATCTCCTCGCCGCGTCGAAGCTCTCGATGTATAGGCCCTCCGTGCTGAGGTATCTCGCCTCCTCTAGGAGGGAGGAGGCCTCCCTCAGTTTAGCCTCCTCAGCCTCCAGGTAGAAGCCCTCAATTCGCATATCCTTAAGTCTCTCGGAGACCCCTCCAAGGAGTCCCTCCACCAATTCGAGGTTTAAGGGCATGGAGGCTGCGAGGAGATCGATGCTTCTAGCCTCACCCCTAACAAGCCTCAAGGGTTCCCTCACCAGTGGGAAGGAGCGGGTTATCAGAGCCGAGCCGAGAAGAACCGTGCAGTTCACCGACACCCCTAGAGGCGTATCAGCGGGGACTAGGAGGACATCCTCCCTTAAACCTAGGAGGGGAGTAAGTGAATTCTCTCCGTCGCCGTAGATGAGGGTTAGGCCATCCACCTCTATAGGTTTACCCTCTAAATCAACGACGGTGAAGGTGGTGGATAGGGGGAGCTCCTTGGAGTCGATGAACTGAGCTGAACCCTCGACGACTAGGGTGGCCGCAGGCCTGAAGATTAGGGTTCTCACACCCTCCCAGGGGGCTTCAACCCTGAGGGGAAGGTAGTCGACGCCTGGAGTGGAGGGATCATCGGCGTATAGGTAGAGGGTTCCAGCCTCCCTCAGCTCAATTGCGAAAAAACCATTCTCATCTAGGGATGGGGAGGAGACCTCAACGCCGCCTTGGAAGATATGTAGCGTCACCCCATTTAGAGGTCTACCCAGCTGATCAACCGCAACTCCCTCAACCCTCATCGTCGATGAGGGCTGCAGGCTCACGAGCAGGAGCATGAGGATGAGGCTTATCCTCGAATCCATGGCTTCCGTCTCCAGAGACGTATATCTCGATAACTCCTCCGGTAAAGGTTTTAGGGTGTTTCGGAGACGTCTTGATGGTGATCTCAGTGAGAAGAGGTGAGATCATATACCTAGAGGAAGGGGAGTTTGAGGAGCTTGTTAAGGCTGTGGTGGAGAGGGTTCAAGAGGGAGACATAAAGGCCGTAGCCGTCGCCAGCAGGGGAGGGAAGTCGACCCTGAGGATCGCTGAGGCCCTGAAGGGGTCTATCCCCGTGATCAGCGTAACCGAGTTCACCTACGGCGACGATGTTAAGAAGAAGATGAAGAAGATGGGCGTCAAACCCCTGGAGAGGGTGGAGCTCCCAATCCAGGATCGGAGGGGCATAAGGGAGGGCCTATTGATCTTCGGCGAAGGCGTAAAAGCCGCCTTGGAAGCAGCCGTCATCGCCGCTGGAGAGGGCTTAAAGGGGGAGAAGGTGATCACGGTAGCAGGCGAGGGGGGAGGCATCAACACCGCCCTCGTGGTCAGAGCCGCAGAACCCGATGAGATAGTGAGTCCTGATCCCGAGAGGAGATTGAAGGTTCTAGAGGTCTTAGCCCTCCCCTCCACGAGGTAGGTCTATGGGGGCTCCCATGTCGATGCGGATCAGGTTCAGGTCTCCCAGCATAGGATCGGTGGAGGCGGAGATGACAGGGGAAAATCCCAAGACGGCTGAGGCGGTCTGGGATGCGCTTCCAATCGAGGGCGTAGCCGAGCGCTGGGGCGATGAAGTCTACTTCTCCACCCCCATCGAATTGGGGGAGGAGAATGCGAGGGAGCGGGTTGAGGTGGGTGAAGTCGCCTACTGGCCTCCTGGGAGAGCCATCTGCATCTTCTTCGGCTCCACACCGGTTAGCAGAGGCGGCGAGATTAGGGCTGCCAGCCCCGTCAACGTCTTCGCCAGGATCCTAGGCGATGCAACAATCTTTCGCAAGGTGAGGATGGGGGAGAGAATTCTTGTGGAGAGGGCTTAAGGCCCTCGAATTTCTAAGCCCTGCCCTAGGAGGCTTTTCCTCTCCATAGCCGGCGCCATCCAAACCTACGCCTTCATCGATGATATACCTGGATTGGAGAAGCCTCCCCTCTATGATCAGGTTAGGGGATTCGAGTTTTGGTTTCCCTGGGTGTTGTTCACCTTACCAATAACATCTACCCATTCCTCTGAGCCGAGGGATCATCAAGTATTTCCCAAGCCTTGGAGCCGTTAAGATGCCGCTTGGAAGCATCATATACTCCTATGTAGCGGCTTCCTGGCTCGTCTATGCCTAGAATAAATGGGTTTCGGTCTCAGCGCGGAGGATGAGGAGGACTCTATTGATGCTTCCAGTGGTTCTCACCTCCATCTCCAGCCTTTCACCCCTCCTTCTAAGCCTTAGAGAGTTAGCCTATACCCTCTCACATTTTGTGAACCTCTACCTCTTCTACGCCATCTCCCTCTACGGCCTCTATAAGGTTCTGGGGGAGAGGCTCTCCTCCACGAGCTGAATCTTCTTCGAAAGACCTAGGTAGAGGCTTCGAATGGTCTTCAGACTCGTCGAGAGAGCGATGGCTGGGCCATGCTCCTTAGACCAGAAATCGAGGGTTATCGGCCCTCTAAACTCAGGCTGTGGATGCCCAGGCGTCTCCTCCAGGAGATGGGATAGGAGTCTAAGCATCTCCTCCTCATCGATGATGCCCCTCCTGGCGCAGCGGGCATAGATAGATGGGAATAACATGTGGAGGGAGAAGATGCCTGGAGTGCCGAGCAGCGTATAGCGCTCCGGCCTCTCGAAGGCCTCGGCGTAGAGCCTCCTTAAAGCCCTCCAATACTCGATGAGGAGGTCGGCGATCTCCCTTATGGAGAGGCCCTCGAAGACCCGTTCCCTCAATATGGGGGCTATCGACCTTATGAGGGGTCTATCATGGATGATATGCTCCTCACGACGCTCCTCCCCAATACGCCTTATACGCCCCCTCCAGGGTGAACGCTCGGAGGAGTTTAATTGGTCGACGACCTCAGCCGCCAACGCTAGGCGGACGCCTCTGCCACCCTCCAGCTCATAGAGCCAATCCACACCCCGCTTCAGGAGCATACGCTGTAGATGTCGATAGGCTAGATCTGTTGGAACGCTGCGTTGACGGCGGTTGACGATGTAGAAGAGGAGGAGCTCATCGAAGCGGTCTGGAAGCCTCATGATGGAGACAATTAGAGGATAGCTCTCATATTCCGGATTCCGCTCGATCGCCCTCCTCAAGGCCTCAACCCTATGTTGACCGTCGATAACCCAGAGAGGCTCACCATCATCGATGTGGAGCTCCCCGAGTGTTAAGATGCCTGAAGACCACTCCTCCCTGAAGATTAATTCACCTCGGATATTCAGCAGGATCGACGTGGGGAAACATCCAAGCTCTCTCAATAGATATCTGAGGGCTGACCCCCTCCTCCAGCCTAGGCGGCGCTCATCAGGCGGCCTCTGATAACCCCCTGGGTTCTGGGGAGTCCAACGATCAATGGAGCATCTCTCAACCAGCAGACCGGCTGGGAGGGCTGTGACATATATGGTGAAGCTCCTCCCACCGCCCCATTGCTTCACGGCGAAGGCCTTCAGGCGCATATCGTGATCTCCTCCCTCGATGTGTGGAAAAGCCTACCTTCGACATCGTTTAATAGGCCGCTGGAAATCTACCCCTTCGATGGCCAGGCTCCTGAGTCTCCTGAGGCTTATGAGGCCTGTAAACGCGGTGATGATGGGGTTCGCCGTCCTCGTCGGGGCAGCCTTAGCCGGAGGCCTAAACTCAGCCTCATGGAGGGGGCTGCTCCTCGGCTTTGCCACCGGCTTCCTCATGACGGCTGCCGCCATGGCCCTCAACGACTATTGTGACAGGGAAATAGACGCCGTCAATCAGCCTGATAGGCCGATACCCAGCGGCGAGGTGAAGCCCTGGGAGGCCTTAGCCCTGATGACTCTGCTCAGCCTCCTCGGCCTCCTACTGGCCTGGATGACGAATTTGGGCTGCCTACTCCTCGCCGCCTTCTCCTGGATCGTGATGGCCTCCTACTCGACTGTGGGGAAGGAGACGGGGCTGCCAGGCAATCTGATGGTGAGCATCTGCGTCTCCATCCCCTTCCTCTACGGCGCCCTCGCCTCCGGCGTCGGCCTCCCCATGAGAACTCTGCTCTTCGCCTCTATGGCCTTCCTCTCCAACACCGGTCGAGAGGTGGCTAAGGGTATAGCAGATGTTGAGGGGGATCGAAGACGTGGTGTTAGAACCATCGCCGTCTCAAGGGGTTCTAGAGCTGCGGCTCTAGTCTCAGCGCTCTTCCTGATATCAGCCCTCCTCCTCTCCCCCCTCCCTATATTATGGGGCATCGTCTCCATCTGGTATCTTCCACCGGTTCTCGCAACGGATTTGATGCTTCTCTACTCCTCCATCAGCCTCATCAAGAGGCCGACGCGGGAGAACAGCCTTAGGGTTAAAAGAATCATCCTCACAGCCATGGCCCTAGGCCTATTAGGCTTCTTGTTAGGCGCTCTCCTACCTGGAGGCTAGGGCTATGCGCTCCTGCTCCAGTTTCTTCCTTATGGCGTAGTTGTTTGTGTCGTTGTTAGCTGCGCCGATGAGTTGATCGGCTAGGGCCTCGGCGAGGGTCTTTCGGCTTCTGAAGGCCTCAAGCCTGGTTCCCTGAGATATGAATCTTAAGGCGAGGTCTACGCGTCTCTGCGGGGAGATGTCAACTGCCACCCTGTAGACGACCCCTCCATAGCTGATGCGGGTCGTATCCTCATTTGGAGCCGCATTCTCTATGGCTCTCACCAACACCTCTATTGGGTTTCGACCCGTTTTGAGATGTATGATCTTGAAGGCCTTCCTCACGGCGTTTATGATACGGGTCTTCTCCCCTCCACTGCTTCCAGGGTGCATTAGGCTGTTGACTAGGCGCTCCACGATGTTGAGCTCCGACTTCTTAAACCTCTTAGCCTCGTGGCGCCCTCCGGAGTGTGGGAGGTAGATGGGGTCTAGATTGATGTAGCGCTGTAACCCGAGGTCTCTGACGGTTACCTCCTCGAAGCTCCACTCCCCGAAGAGCTTAGGCTTGTCCATCCCAGATGTCAGAGAGGGGAATTGTCCACCTAGATAAAAGGGTTCCGCTCCGCCCTAAACCTTATAATCGACATCCTCGTGGTCTCTTAGACCAATATGGATGGAAGGCTGCCTAGGGAGTATATCTTCCTCTGCGCCATCGCCTTCCTCACCATCCTCAGCGGGAGCGTGATAAACCCCCTCCTCTCCATCTTCGCTAAGAGAATTGGAGCCGTAGGCGTCACCATCGGCCTCGTAGTCTCCGCCTATTGGACGGCGAGGATATTCATGGAGATACCCAGCGGCCTCCTCTCCTCAAAGCTCGGATACTTCAAGCCCATGGCGACGGGACTCACGCTGACCATTCTGGGCAACATCCTATGCCACTTCGTCCGCAACCCCTATCAGCTCATGGCTGGCAGAGCCATGATAGGGCTGGGAGCTCCGCTCTTCTACGCTGTGGCGATGACCTTCGTCGTCGACCTCTTCACCGCCGAGCGCCGTGGAAGCGCGATGGGATTCTTCCAGGGAGTTGAGTTCATCGGAACCATTCTAGGCTCATCGATAAGCGGATACGTCGTATCCCTCCTAGGGTTTAGGGGAACCTTCCTCCTCTCCTCCCTCATAGGCGGCGTAGCACTTCTCCTCCTCTTCATCTCGGGGATTAAGCATAGGAGACGGATGGAGGAGGCGAGGCACATACCCCTCTCAGCGGTATTGGAGATTCTGGCGAATAGGAACATCATTGTGGCCTCAAGCTCCATCTTCGCCGAGTATATGATGAGCACAGGGGTTCTCTACACGATCTTCCCTATATATATGAACGAGAGGATGAGTCTTCCCCTCACTCTCATAGGCATCATATTGTCAGTGAGGTCACTCGGCTTCGTCTCAGCGATGTTCACTATGGGCCCCATATCGGATAGGATTGGGCGTAGGCCTGTCCTCCTCTTCGGCCTCGCGGCCACCGGAGTCCTCATAGTGCTGTTGAGATATGCCTATAATCCCATCCTCATAGCCGCCACGATATTCCTCATAGGCCTCTCGACGGGGGCTATCTGGATCGTCTCCCCCGTCATCGCCTCCGAGTCCGTCAGGGGGGAACTCCGAGGCGCAGCTATAGGAACCTATAGAACCTTCTTCGACCTCGGCTCCATCGTTGGGCCTATAATAATGTCGACGCTTAGCGAGGAGTTTAATATGGCTCTATGCTTCTATGTCGCCTCAGCCTTCCTATTGGTGAATGTCCCTCTAGCCCTGGTGATGAGGGAGATGAAGGCTACCTCATCGGCTTCTTAGCCTTACCTAGGACGAGGAGCTTTAAGGGGACGCCGTTTACCTTCGTCACCTTATATCGGACGCCTGGAATGTCACCCATTGACCGCGCCCTCGGCCCCCCGATGCCCTCTATGATGACCTCATCATGCTCCTCAACGTAGTTGAGGGCGCCATCCCCTGGGAGGAAGGCGGTGACGATCTTTCCATTCTTGATGAGCTGAACCTTCACACACTTCCTGATGGCGGAGTTGGGCTGCCTCGACTCGACGCCAACCTTCTGGAGGACTATGCCCCTAGCCATGGGGGCGCCCTCAAGGGGATCGGCCTTCTTATACATCTTCTTACGGAGACGCCTGACATAGTCTCGACTCTTCAATCGCATCTTCTTACGGATCTTCACCAGCTTCCTCGCTGCGAACATCCCGTTGGGCATCTTCCCCAATAGGGCGTTGAGCACCCCCTTTAAAACCTTACGTAGCCGAGGAGTGAACCCAGGAAACTTTTTATGTCTCATTCTATCCTCACTGTGTAGGAGGTTAGGGTATGAGTGAGAAGCCACATCTCAACCTCATAGTCATCGGCCACGTAGATCATGGAAAGAGCACGACGATAGGCCACCTCTTCTACCTAACCGGAGCCGTAGATGAGAAGACCATCAAGAAATACGAGGAGGAGGCCAAGGCGCTGGGGAAGGAGTCCTTCAAGTATGCCTGGATACTCGACAGGCTCAAGGAGGAGAGAGAGCGTGGACTGACCATCGACCTCGCCTTCTACAAGTTCGAGACGCCGAAATACTTCTTCACCATCATCGACGCCCCTGGGCACAGGGACTTCGTGAAGAACATGGTGACCGGAGCCAGCCAGGCTGATGGAGCCATCCTCTTCGTCTCAGCCAAGAGGGGAGAATATGAGGCCGGCATGACCCCTGGAGGGCAGACCCGTGAACACGCCTTCCTAGCTAAGACCCTTGGCGTCGATCAGATGGTTGTCTGCATAAACAAGATGGATGACCCAACCGTGAACTGGAGCCAGCAGAGATATGAGGAGGTTAAGGACGGCGTCGCTAGGCTGCTGAAGATGGTGGGCTACAACGTCAACAAGATACACTTCATCCCCGTCTCAGGGTGGACCGGCGACAACCTAGTGGAGAAGAGTAAGAACATGCCATGGTATGATGGCCCAACGCTCGTCGAGGCCTTAGACGAGTTCGAGGTTCCGCCTAAGCCCATCGACAAGCCGCTGAGGATACCGATCCAGGATGTCTACTCCATCAGGGGCGTTGGAACAGTTCCCGTGGGCAGGGTTGAGACAGGCGTCCTAGAGGTCGGTAAGAAGGTTATCTTCATGCCAGGCGGCCTACAGGGCGAGGTTAAGAGCATCGAGACTCACCACACCAGGATTCCCAAGGCTGAGCCAGGCGACAACATAGGCTTCAACGTCAAGGGCATCGCGAGGGATCAGCTGAGGCGTGGAATGGTGGCCGGCTACCCAGACAATCCGCCGACGGTGGCTAAGGCCTTCAAGGGGAGGATCTTCGTCATCCACCACCCAACAGCCATCGCTCAGGGATATACGCCGGTTCTACACATCCACACGGCTCAGATTCCAGTGAGGTTCGCGGAGCTCATCTCGAAGCTTGACCCAAGAACAGGTCAGGTCATCGAGGAGAATCCAAGCTACCTGAAGACTGGCGACGCAGCCGTGGTCCGCTTCGAGCCTCTAAAGCCGGTGGCGATGGAGGTTTACAGGGAGTTCCCGCAGCTGGGCCGCTTCGCCATCAGGGATATGGGGACAACCGTGGCAGCCGGCATAGTGCTGGAGATCGAGAGTTAGGAAGATTTAAATTCCGTGGAGTCCTCCGAGGGGTGGCGGGATGGTTAGACGGGCGAGGATTAAACTGACCAGCACAGATACAAAGAAACTGGAGATGGTATGCCAGGAGATAAAAGAGATCGCCAGGAGGATGGGCGTCAAGATGGTGGGACCCATCCCGCTGCCCACGAAGAGGCTGGTGGTCCCCGTCAGGAGAACTCCCTGCGGCGATGGCAGCAATACCTGGGATAAGTATGAGATGAGAATTCATAAGAGGCTGATAGAGATCGACGCCCGCGAGCGCGTGATGAGGAATATAATGCGCATCAGGGTGCCGAGTGAAGTCTATATCGAGATGGAGATTAGATAGTTTTTAGCTTATTATGATTGTTTCTAAGCCGAAATAGCGTTTGGCGAGGAAGCGCACCTTCTTGATGTTCCTCCCATTCTTTCCTATGGCTATACCCTTATCCTTCTCCTCAACCCTGACCATGGCGATCTTGCTGCCGTCAACCCTCTCAACAAGCTTTATATCCTTCACCCTAGCCGGCTTGAGGGCGCTCTTAATGAACTTTATCGGATCCTCGATGTATTCGTAGATGTCCACCTTTTTATTCGTCAGTTTTTTAAACTTCTTGATCTTCTCACCCCTCCTCCCCACGGCTAGACCTACCTCACCCTTCTTCACCGCGAAGATTATTGAGCCCTCCTCCTCATCGATGATGCAGTCGAGCACTGTGGCGCCTGTCATCCTCTCTAGGAGGGACATGTATCGAAGCTCATTCTCCGTGATCTTTATGTTCCTAAGCATCTCCCCTCTTCACCAGATTCAAGATCTTTGAGTCACCAGGTTCATTTATAACAATTGCTGATACTGGGAAGGGCTTACCGCATAGGGTTCCCAGGTCTACGCTATCCTTTCTATGCCTCAAAACTGGGACGCCGGCGAGCTTGGCATATTCCTCTATCTGCTCCCTATAATGCTCTGGGCAGTTGCTGGAGAGGATTATTAGTTTAGCCCTTCCCCGTAGGAGCTCCTTGAGGGCGCTCTTGGAGCCTAGGTGGAACTTACCCGTCTTCAGGGCCATCCTCAACTCGTGGTCTAGGCTGCTCATCGCCTTCGACCTCCAACCGTCATGAAGAGTTCAACGCTGCCAGTTCCGAGGGGCATCGACTGTCCGACGATGATGTTCTCCACCACACCCCTCAGCGGGTCAATTTCACCCTTTACAGCGGCGTCGACCAGGTGTTGAACTGTCAGCTCGAAGGCAGCCCTGGCTAGGACGCTGCTCTTCGCACCGCTTACTCCATGACGGCCTATCTGCTGAACCTCGCCGGTGCTGGTCATGATGTCCGCGACGAGCATCACATGCCTCACATCGACGTCGAGACCCTGCTCGTCTAGCACTCCCTTCGCCTCCCTTATAAGGGCGTTCCTAGCGGCCTCTATGCCTAGAACCTTCGCGATCTCATGGATGTCGTTGGTCGTCGTCCTCGTCGGGTCGACGCCCTCGACGTTGAGAGCCATCTCCAGGTTTGATCCATCAGTCTTTATAACCCACTCGCCGTTCTCATAGACGGTGAGAACCCTCTTTATCCCAGGTATGCCCTTGATGCCGGTCTCCGTGAGCTCCTCTATCACCTTCTCTGGATCCTCATCTCGAACCTTCGATAATGGCAGTAGATAGATGTATTCCTCCTCCCTCTCCAGCTTTGGCACCGCCTCCTCCACATCTTCCTCGCTGACCCCCAGGCTTCTCATCCTCTCGGGGTTGAGGACAACTCTTATGGCGTCACGTCTGATGTCGAGGCCTATGGAGTCTAGGATGTCCCCAAGCGTTGTATAAGTCAGCCTCTGGGCTACCTCCCTCGCCTTTTCGGCGTCGTGACGATGCTCCTCATCGAGGTAGATGGTCATCGTAGGCGTCGACGGCGTCCTCCTGGCGTCCACCAGCTCTATCAGCCTCGGCAGCCCGAGGGTGACGTTCAGCTCGGCGACGCCTGCGTAGTGGAAGGTTCTCAGGGTCATCTGGGTTCCAGGCTCCCCGATGGACTGGGCTGCGACGGTGCCAACAGCCTCTCCAGGCTCTACGAGGCTGAACTCATAGCTGCGGACAACCCCCTCGATGACCCTCTCGACACCCCTCTCCGTCAGACCCGCAGCGGGAAGAAGTCTTCGAAGCTCCTCGACGATGCTTAGAGGCAGCTTATCCTCCACCTTCCCGATGCACTCCTCTATGAACTCGGGGGACGCCGGCTCACCCCCCTCCTCGCCGAGCTTCACCCTCTCGATGAGCTGCTCCACGTTGACCGCCTTCCCGTGATCACTCTTCGCCGGGTCGACGCCGTCTTCACCATATCTGAACTGGATGATGTTGCCCATCGAGTCCCTCACGGTGCCATCGTATTCGACTCTTAGATGCTCAAGGGCGTTTATGAGGCGGCGCTGCATATATCCGCTCTGCTGGGTTCTCACGGCGGTGTCGACCAGGCCCTCGCGGCCTCCCATGGCGTGGAAGAAGAACTCCAAGGGGTTGAGGCCGTCTCTGTAGCAGCTGTAGATGAAGCCTCTGGCGGCGGGGTTGGGATCGTTCTCCTTGAAATGGGGCAGCGTCCTGTTTAGGTAGCCCCTGGTGATCCGCTTGCCTCTGATCGACTGCTGCCCGACGGAGCCCATCATCTGCCCTATATTCAGGCTGCTGCCCCTCGCCCCTGTGCGGGTCATGATGACTCCTGCGTTGTCCAGCTTCAATCTGGCCTCTACAAGCTCTCCAGCCTTGTCTCTCGCTTTAGCCAGCTCATTCATTATCTCGAATTCAAGGGTCTCCTCCAGGGTGCGCCCTGGAAGCCTCTTCATCCTCCCAGCCTTATAGTCCTCTATGAGGCGGCTGACGTTCTCCTCCATCTCCTGGAGAACGGCCTCGATCTTCTCCCTCTCCTCCTCGCTGATCTCCAGCTCATCGAGGGCATAGGTGAAGCCCCTTATGGAGAGGAAGGTGTTGATGAGCTTACATATGGAGTTGAGGAAGTCGTGTGCCACATCGGTTCCATAATCCTTCACAATGCGGTGGAATATCGTCTCAGCCTTCTCAGCTCCTATGCTATTCTTATCGATGACCCCCATCTTCAGCTTCCCACGCTGAATCACGACGTAGGCGTCATAGGGACACTTCTCCTTCAGGCATTCAGGGCAGTGGCGGCAGATGCTCGCCCTCGTGACGAAGTTGAAGTCCTCTGGGAGGAAGAGGCTGAAGATATCCTTCCCAGACCATAGGGGTTCAGGCTCCTTAATCGTCGGCTCAGGTATGGGGCCGTCATATCCCGTTGCGGCCAGCAGCTTTCCAACCTCATCGGCTGTCAGCATTGTCTCCTTTCTGGTCAATAGATAGGCTCCGGTGATGAAGTCCTTAGTGGCTCCGATGATGGGAGCTCCATATCTCGGTGAGAGGATCTGATCCTGAACCTGCATCAATAGTCGGGCTTCCGTCTGGGCCTCCTTGCTCTGAGGGACGTGGAGATTCATCTCGTCTCCATCGAAGTCCGCGTTATACGGCGGACATACGGCGAGGTGAAGCCTGAAGGTCTTATAGGGCAGCACCTTCACCCTATGAGCCATGATGCTCATTCTGTGAAGGCTGGGCTGACGATTGAAGAGGACGATATCGCCATCTCTGAGGTGGCGCTCGACGATGAAGCCCGGCTCAAGGGTCTCAGCCAGCTTCTCCCGATCTGCGACGAATTCAAGTCTGATACGCTTGCCGTCAGGCCTGATGATGTATAGGGCGCCTGGATACCTGTTGGGGCCGTTGATGACGAGCTGCCTCATCTCCTCCAGGTTTCTCTCCGTCACTGGCTCCGGTACCGTCAGCCTCATGGCTATGTGGAAGGGGACTCCCACCTCATTTATGTCGAGGTTTGGGTCGGGTGATATGACGGTTCGAGCGGAGTAGTCGACTCGTTTCCCGGAGAGGTTGCCCCTGAAACGGCCCTCCTTCCCCTTCAACCTCTGAGCCAAGCTCTTGAGGGTTCTCCCCGATCTATGTCGGGCGGGAGGGATCCCCGAGACCTCGTTGTTGAAGTAGGTGGTGACGTGATACTGCAGCAGCTCGGCGAGATCCTCGATGATGAGGGTGGGGGCGCCGGCCTCGATGTTCTCCTTAAGACGCTGATTGATGCGGATTATGTCTACGAGCTTATGCGTTAGATCATCCTCGGCTCTGATCCCTGATTCGAGGATGATGCTCGGCCTCACATCGACGGGTGGGACGGGGAGAACCTGTAGGATCATCCACTCAGGCCTGGCAACCTCGGGGTCGAATCCAAGAAGCCTTAGATCATCATCTGGTATACGCTCAAACCACTCTCGGATCATGCTGGGCTTAAGCCTCGGCTCCCTCTCCTCCCCCTCCTCGGCTTCCTCCTTCACCTCGTAGAAGGAGGTGGGCTTCACAAACTTGATCTCGAATTGGGGCATGCCGCAGTGGGGGCATCGCTTATTCTTCTTTTTCGCCTTCGCCTTCCTAAAGATCTCCTCATAGGTGTCGTCTCTCACCTCGCCGAAGAGTCTGCGATCCTCCTCCATCCTCTCCCGCATCTCCTCAATCTCCTTATCTGACAGCAGTATCCTGCCGCAGCTTCTACAGGTGGCGGAGAGCAGTCGATAGATATGCCTCGCAAACTCGACGTGGATAACAGGCTCAGCCAGCTCTATATGGCCGAAGTGGCCGGGACAGTTGGCGGCGATGTTTCCGCAGGTTCGGCATCGCTGACGAGGCTCCAGGGTGCCGAGGCGTCCATCCATAAGGCCTCCAGCGATGGGAGCTCCATCCTCGTCATAGGTGTCTGAGGTCTGGATCTCGACGACGCTCATACGACGTATCTCATCTGGGGAGAGGATGCCAAACTTGATGGAGTCTATCATCTTCGACATCTTCTCTACACCTCCCCACTCAACTTCAACGTCGGCGATATACAGAGGCTCTGGAGCTCCTGTAGCAGCAGCTTAAATGCATAGCTGACCGTCACAGGCTCTACGAGGCCCTTCTCGCCGCAGAGGGGGCAGATATAGCGTCTCAGCCTCATATCATAGTAGGCCAACTTGCCGCAGCGCTCACAGACATATATCGTATAGGCGTCGGACTCCTCTAGAAGCCGATCCTTCAACAGCATCGCGGCTCCATGCCCTATTAGGCAGTCTCGCTCCATCTCGCCGAATCTGAGGCCTCCACCCCTCGCTCTGCCCTCGGTAGGCTGCCTTGTAAGCATCTGAACCTGTCCCCTAGCCCTGGCGTGGATCTTGTCCAGCACCATGTGATGGAGCTTCTGGTAGTAGACGACGCCTATGAATATCTCGGCCTCAAACATCTTGCCAGTGACGCCGTCGTACATCAGCTCCCTCCCACTGGATTTGAAGCCCAGCCGCCTCAAAGCCTCCATGAGATTGTCAACCTTCTCATTGCTGAAGGGTGTGCCATCGACGAATTCGCCTCGGAGGGCCGCCACCTTTCCGGCTATCGACTCTATGAATTGGCCGACGGTCATCCTCGACGGGAAGGCGTGGGGGTTTATGATGATGTCGGGCACTATGCCATGGACGCTGAAGGGCATATCCTCCTGCGGCATCACCATCCCTATGACGCCCTTCTGACCATGTCTCGAGACGAACTTGTCACCCAGCTCTGGAACCCTATGGCTTCGAACCTTCACCTTCACGAGATGTGAACCCTCTATATCCTTGGTGACAAAGACTGTGTCGACGACCCCCTCCTCCGTCGGCCTCACCCCTATGGAGGTGTCCCTGAGCTGAGGCCCCTTCACCTCGAAGCCCCTATACTCCTCCAGGAACCTCGGCGGGCTAACTCGGCCTATGAGTATGTCTCCGCCCTTTACGACCGCCTCTGCGGCGACGATTCCATCCTCCTCCAATAGCCTATAGGCCTGGGCGCCGTGGTAGCCCCTGATCCCGGGTTCAGGTATGGTCAGCCGATCCTTGGCTCCGCCGAGATACTGCTTACACTCAGCCTTATAGATGCGGTAGAAGCTTGAATGGCCGAGGCCACGCTCTATGCTGGACTTATTGAAGATGATGGCGTCCTCCATGTTGTAGCCAGTTGAGCTGAGGACGGCGACAATGAAATTCTGACCTGCAGGCCGCTCATTATAGCCTAGAATCTCCATCGGCTTGGTGTAGACCAGAGGCCTCTGCGGATAATGCAGTATATGCGCCCTCGTATCGGTTCTCTCCCGATAGTTGAGGGCGTAGAAGCCTGGAGCCTGCTTGGCCATCGCGGCCTCATATGTGTTCCTCGGAGACTGATTATGCTCGGCGTAGGGTATTAGGGCGGCTGTGACTCCGAGGATGGTGTAGGGGCATATTTCCATATGGGTATGCTCGGGGGTGACATCCCGCTCTGAGAGTGCGATGTAGGCGTTCTCCTCCTCCTCGGCGTCGAGATACTCGATGATCCCCTCCCTTATCAGGTCGCTCCAAGTCCATCTGCCGGTCTCTATGTTCCTGACATGCCTCTTCCGGAGGAGGGGTCTACCATCCTTGACTATGATGAGGGGCCTCCTGATACGCCCCTCATCGCAGTTAACATAGATCTCATTATGCTCCTTGTAGTATGCGATGTTCACCTCATTGCTTATCTCCCCTCGGCGTCGACGCTCCCTAACCTCCTCCACAAGCCTCTCAGGGGAGGATGTGTAGCCTAGTAGGGTGCCGTCGACGAAGACCTTCGCCCCCCTCCTCGCCTCCCTGTCAGCCATTTCTAGGGGGACGACGCCGAGGTAGATGAGCAGCCTCTTAACACCCTCAGGTGAGATGCCCCTGGAGACCGTCGCCATCAGGGCGAGGTTCTTCACAAGTCCACAGTTAGCCCCCTCAGGCGTCTCGTTGGGGCATAGCCTACCCCAATGAGTTGAGTGGAGGTCTCTCGCCTCGAAGTTGGGCTGACTGCGGCTCAGCGGCGACTGTATACGCCTGAGATGGCTGATGGTTGACAGCGTATTAGTTCTGTCTAGGAGCTGCGTCATGCCGACTCGGCCACGCCTCCAGTTGCCGGTGGCCAGCGCATGCTGTAGACGGCTGGTGATTATACCAGGCCTGACAGCTGCTGACAGTATGATGCCCTTCCTCCTGCTGCTCATCCTCCTAAGCTGGTATCTCATATCCCTGTATAGGCTCCAGAAGGCGCTTCTGAATAGCTCCGCCAGGAGGGGGCCTGCCAGCTTGATGCGCTTATTCTTCAGGTGATCCTTATCATCCTCCTTACGTCTCCCCAGCTTCAACTCGATGAGTCTACAGGCCATCTCGGCGAGGTAGTAGGCCTTCTTTATTCGATCCCTCGGCTCACGGCCGAGGTGGGGGAGAAGATTTCGGTCGAGAACCGCCTCAGCCCTCTTGATCCTGAACTCCCTCACCTGACCATAAGCGACTCTATTACCTATGTATAGGATGGCGTCCTCAACGCTCTGAACCGATGCTGCCTTCCTGAAGGAGGGTTCAAGCTCGTTGATGACATCCTCATCGAGGGAGACCATCTCAGCGATCTCCCTATCCGTCTCGACGCCCAGCGCCCTCATCAATACGACGAGGGGGATAGCCTCTGGAACTCCTGGTATTGAGACCTCTATCTCTCCCTTGGATTTGATGACCATCTCTATACGGGCTCTGAAGCCTACGGTTGTGGAGAAGACCTTAGCCCTATAGACGGGCTTAGAACCCCTCTCATCGATCTCCACGAGGATCCGGTTTGGAGCCAGATCCTCTAGGGCGACGATCACCCTCTCCGAGCCGTTGATGATGAAGTAGCCGCCGACCTCATCTGGATCCTCGCCGATCTTGATGAGCTCATCCCTTGAGAGCTTTGAGAGGACGCAGAGATCGGATTTAACCATGACGGGGAGCTCCCCGATGTGAACTCTCTCGAAGATCTCCCTAACGCCGTCGCTGAGGACTATATCGAGGTATAGTGGAGCGGAGTAAGTGAGATTTCGGATCCTCGCCTCCTTCGGGTAGACCTCTCTCTCAGTTCCATCGACCTCCGTGATCTTGGGTCTGCCAACCTCTATGGTCTCGAAGCGAACCTCATAGGTCTTCCCTGGAACCTCTATGGTCATGCCGCCGATCTCGTCGATGATCTTCTGGAGCGTGTGCTTTACAAACTCGTTATAGCTCTCAAGGTGTTGTCTTACAAGGCCCTCCTCCCTGAAGAAGGCCTTCATAACCTCCCAATAATCCCTATCAGTTAGAGTGACACCCTCCAATCTCATCCCTCCCATCGAATAGAGGATTAAGCATGGGCTTCTCGCTCACCCTCACTAGCTCCGGTTCCCCCCAGCACATGACTAAAAGCCGTCTTAACCCCCAAAGGCTATAGTGTAGGTCGAACACCCGTTAATAAATGTTAGGGCGAGATCGCCAGCTACCTCCACTCATAGGTGGGGTCATTCAGGTTGTGGAAAGAGATAAGTTCTCTTTAAGAGGGTTTTATCTTGGTGTCCGATTTGTCGAAGGAGATCCCCATAAAAATGGTGAAACCGGAGTTCCTAGACTTCATCAACTACAACATCTGTAAAGCCTACTCGGAGATTCACGGAAAGGAGGCTGCCGAGGAGTTCTTCAGACATGTCGGAGAGATAGGGTTCAAGGAGCTCCAGAAACGAATAGAGTTTCCAAGCCGTGAACCCTACGACGTCTTGAAGAGGGTCGGCGAATTCCTTGAGGAGATGGGCTACATGGCCAAGATACAGTTGACGAAGGTGGCTGATGATGAGGTCATCATAGAGATGTTCGGCGTCTCCGTCATCGAGTCCTCCATGAGGCTGATCAACGAGGGGGCAAGCCCCAGCCATATAATGACGAATCTAATGTTCGCAGCCCTCAAGGAGCTCTGCGGCCTCAGAGCTGAGATAGAGGACCTCACCCTCGAACAGCCCTCAAAGGAGACGGGCTACGCAAAGGAGAGGTGGATACTGAAGAAGCTATAGAGATGAGGTGGAGACATCTAATTTTTCTAGCCGTCCTCCTCATCGCTATCGGTGTAGCTATGAGTGTTGGGATCCATCATGAGAAGGCTGAGGTCTATGTCTACGCAGGCTCTGGAGCCGTTCTAGCTGGAGACGTGGAGAAGGCCCTTAGGATGCTTAAAATCCCCTATAGGGAGATCGATGAGGACTATATCCACCGCGGAGGACTGGAGAAGGGGTGTAGGGTGCTGATAATTCCAGGGGGATACACAGCAGAGATGGTCTCAGCCCTCGCCCCCCAGGGACTGAAGGAGATCAGGAACTTTGTCAGGGGTGGAGGCCTTTACATCGGCATCTGCGCCGGAGCCTACATGGCTGCGGAGAGAGTTGAGGTTCCAGGGCGACCTGAGGGGCTGGGCATCATCAATGTAACCAATATGAGGATGCGGGGTATCGGCGTCGTTGAGATAAGGGTTGTCGATCCGGATCACCCCTTGGTGGAGGGATGCCCTAAGCGGATTAGGATCTGGTATCAGAATGGGCCTCACATGATGGCCGGTAGGGGTGTGGAGGTTATAGCAGTCTATGAGGATGGCTCTGCTGCGATAGTCTCAGCTCGATATGGTGAGGGCCTCGTCATCCTATTCAGCCCCCACCCCGAGGGTAGCAGCGAAGGCGGAGTGGATCCAAAGGAGCTGGGAACCCTATGTCTCCTGAGGAACGCCATCAACCTCGGATTAGGCCCTTGATCGGCGGTAGGTCTCTCTTCCTCTCCCCCAGCGCCTTCAGGAAATTCATATCCCTCGGCAGCTCATCCCACCGCTCATTTCTAGACGGCACATAGTATACCGATGTCCCCTTAACGCCATCGAGGAGAAGTGGCCTCGCCTCCCCAGAGGATACAAGCCTATGAGCCTGTCCCTCCTCATCGTCGAGGTCTCCGAAGATTATCGCCCTGGCAGGGCATTCCTCAACACATCTCGGCTCCAAACCCGAATCCACCCTATCGACGCAGAGATCACATCCATCAGCCTTCCCATCCGGCCCTATATAGAGGGCTCCATAGGGGCAGACGTGGACGCAGACGCCGCATCCATTGCATCTCTCCTTATCGACATATACTATCCCATCCCCCCGTTTAACTATCGCCTGGGTTGGACAGAAGTCTATGCAGATGGGATCGTCGCAGTGCATACATATTATGGGTATGTGAGCCCTCCTCACATCTGGGTAGGAGCCCCACTCCCATGAGGCGTATCTCAGTCGATAATACTCCCGTGGATGCGCCTCATCCCTAGGATGGAAGGGGATTCCATGCTCCCATTTACAGGCGATATAGCAGGTTCTACATCTCACACATCTATTCAGGTTGAATATCAAGGCATATCTGGTCAATCTTCCACCCTCCTCAGCTTCACGATGGAGTAGTTTTTTCCGCATCCCCCTGCGTAGGGGGAGACGCTGTAGGGTATTAGCATATTCATCACCACGCCCTCCCCAGCCTTCTTCAGCATAAGCCTCGACCTATGTCCGGCTGCGAAGTATATCCAGAGGGCGTCTGGATGGAGGGCCTCCGTCAACCTTATCCTCCCCCTCTCCCTCACCCCTATCGCTCTCTCATCTATTACGCAGGGATCGTCCTCGCTTCTAGGCCCAATACATTCGAGCTCCACGAGGTCTCCATCTCGTAGACCCAGCTTCCCCGCCCTCTCTGCGTTTATGTATATCGCCGTATAGGGGCATCCAGCCTCTATGGCATCCTCCATCAACGCCCTGTTATGCTGAGTTGCACTCTTCTGATGCCATACGGCTTTACCCCCTATCAGATAGAATTCGTCCCTCCCCCTCGGCTCCGCTATCGGGATGTATCGCGGTATAGGGTAAACATGGGGATTTCCAAACCACCGCGACTTGGGGTTATGGTAACACTCCTCTGACAGCTCATTTGAATATATCTCGAATCTCCCACTCCTCGTCCCTATAGGCTTGAAGAGCACATTATACTCTAGGGGATGACTCTCATGGTAGGGGCCTTCCTCGATGAGCTTTCTGCTGGTAACCCTTGGATAGAGACCTGCCTCCTTCAGCATCCTATCCCACCATTCATACTCCAGGTCTAGATTCTTGAAGAAGCGGTTCATCCCAAGCCTCTCAGCCACCTTTATGAGGAACCAGCTTAGAGGCTTTGAGTCTCCCTGTGGGGGTATTGCCGCTGAGCGCATGTATATGATGAGATGCTCTCGATCATCGACGCCTAGATAACTCCTCTGATATAGATGGAATCTCTCTATGTAGGATGCCTCTGGGATGACGTAGTCGGCGAGATCTATGAACTCCTTGGGAAGCTGATCCCCGACTACGATGAGGTCGAGCTTCTTAAGACACTCCCAAACCCATTTGGAATCAGGCTGGGTTACCGCGGAGTTCTCCGCCGTCGATAATATCGCCCTGATCTTCCCCTCCTCTATGGCCTTGAAGTGAAGCCAGGGTAAAGCCTGAGTTGAGGGATGAAAATCTCTCGGAGTCTTATAACATGGAGCCTTATCGATTGACCTCTTATCCATAAGGTTTCCCCACGGCCCTGGGACGAATTCCCTCCCCTCTAGATAGTCTGGAACCTCTGGAGGCCTCGGCCATCCAACCCCGAGGTTGTAGGCATGCTTCAATATATAGAAGCCACCTGGCCTATCGATGTTGCCCAAAAGAAGATTGAGGGCGCTGTAGGCCCTTAGGGTCTGGAACCAATTTGAATATCTCCCGGAAGTGAAGCCGGGGTAGACCACCACTGAAGGCCTATTCGCGCCTAGCTCTAGGGCGAGTTGGATTACTCGCTCCCTTATCTCCGCTATCCTCCATCCATGCTCCCTGACGGTTCTCTCAGCCTCCTCATAGAGGAGTTGTAGAGCAGTCTTACATCTAACCGGCCCATTGACGCCCTCAACCTCGAAGATTCTCCCCAGGCCGAGGGTGATGCCACCTCTCTCACCGGCGGGTGGTAGAGGCGTGGGAGCTGAGGACTCCTCATCCCAAGCGAGGTAGCGCCCCTCCCCATCCCGCACGGCCTTCCCATCCTCCCCTATGAGCTGGGGGGCATTCGTATACCTCAGTAGGAAATCCTCATCGATCAAGGCCTCATCGATCAGCGTCTTGATCATCAGCATCACCATCACAGCGTCGCAGCCAGGCCGTATCGGTATCCACTCATCGCACCAGGGAGAGGTGTCACTGAGCTTTGGGTCGACAACTATGAATCTACAGCCCCTCCTCCTCGCCTCATTTACGAGGGCGTAGGTTGGAACGGCGCAGGAAGATGCGAAGAGAGTTGTCCCAGGGAAGTTTTGCCCCGCTATCACGGCGATCCTCGTCCTCAATAGGTCGGCCACGCCAACGACGAGGCTTGAAGCATGATTCCCGCCGAAGGTGACAACCTTCTCCACGAGGTGATCCCCAAAGCAGACTTGGCCATGGATGTAGGATATTCCAGTCCCCATGACGGCGCTCCAGTAATGTATGAAATACATGTTATCCTGCTGCCTTGGACATCCCCACCATATCTCAAAGCTCTCCGGATGACCCTCCTGGATGTAACGTTTTAACCTCTCCGCGACGGCCTCGATGACCTCATCCCATGTACAGGGAATAAACCTCCCCTCACCCCTCTCCCCAATCCGTTTTAAAGGCTGTAGAATCCGATCTGGAGCGTAGACCCGGCCTAAGATTCCGGCGAAGGCCTTGCCACACAGCCGTCCATCCCATCCAGGTAGCTCCTCACCCCTGACGTCGACGACTCGCCCATCCCTCACCTTAACCCTCATCGGGGCACCTACACACATAGCACAGGCGGTGTGAACCCATCGCTCACCCATATCAGCTGAGATAGACTCCAAAAGGCCTTAAGCATGATGGAATGATCCGAGATGAGAGTGTAAAAGGAAAAGGGGTGAAGAGAAGCTTCCTCGCTCTAGATAAGCCAGCCTAATGAGAACATCTTTCCTCTATTGGGACATACTCTATATCGAAGCCGAAGTGTTTTGGATTATAGATCCTTAATCCTCTCTCGGTTCTCCATAGATCCCACGCCTTCATTCCGATGACGGCTACCTCCTTTCCGAGAACCCACCATTCAGGTCTGAAGTTTGACAGCCCCAATCCAGTCTCTTTTTCGATCACTGTAAAGGGATCTGGACATGTTACATATGGTTTCTCATCTATCCAGCTGATCTGATTCTCATTTTTATACCAGATCCTTAAAGTCTTCCCCTCAAATTCCCTTGACCCCTCAATCCATATATTTCCCCATGTAAAGGCGCCTTTTCTCTCAGTGGTGAAGCCAGCTATTTTCCCCTCAAATATTTTGTATCCCTTTGTAACCCTCAGGATAGCTTCAACTGGATCATCTCCACTTTCTCTCGCCTTTATGATAGCTTTACCAACATCAATCGCAAGACTTATCGTGTTATGGGCTGTTCCCTTCCTAACCATCTCACCTCTTAGAGCTATGGCTGGCGCACATCCTCCCCCGGATATATTTGCGATAGCCCGGCAGATATCCTCGAATCGTTGATGGCTTAGAACCTGCACTCCTACGATTATATCCCCCCAGGAGGTGCCGATGATGTAGGGGGTGATCGGGGCGTCAATTATGTTTAGACCCGTGAGGGAGAGCTCCGGCACGGCTCTATAACCTGCACAGTCCGCGTCGATGAGGGGAACGCCCCTCTTAGCTGCGTCAACCAATTGATAGATGTCTAATGGCCCTACCTCAAAGGGTAGATAGGCCACGGGCTTGCCACCTACCAGTTCCTCTAACTTTTTAAGATGCCCCCCCTGTAGCTCTCACATCCTCCTTCTTGCTCCAACTATTTAATGGATATATTAAATCTAGTTGTTTATACCATCCACCTGGTGGGAAATATCTTCTCATGTATCTCTCCTGATACTCTCTTTCTATACCGCCTCCACAGCCTATATTCATAAAGACCAAGTCATCATCTTTAATTTCCTTTGGATCTATAAGCCTTGGTTTAAATCCCTGCTCTAACACAGGATCTACTAGCTCATTGAATTCCTCGTAAGTTAACGCTGAGGCCCCACCTCCAGTTGCTAGTGCTGCCGCCCCAAGGATTAATTCCCACATATCATTTTTCTTTAATTCCTTCATCTAAACCACCATAATTTAATTGGCTGAAGGATTTTTAAATTTTAAAGGAGAAGAGCTTCACTGTTTTTATTACTTCGATTTGATGCACCTTAAAATTCGATAATCATATTTATCTCATTATCCTTAATCCCTTTTCAGTAATTATGGAAAGAGATGTTCTTTGAGGGATCATCCTCGTATCCAATCCTATATCCCTCCTCGTATCCCTCCCCCAGATGGTGTCCCTAGCCCTGTCGAGTTGCTTCATGAAGCAGCTGTTGTAGATGTACTCTGTCTCCCCACGGCCCTCTCGATGAAGGTGGCAGCTCTGATGGTCTTACCCTTCACAGCCAGCATCCAGACAACACTACTAAGTATTAATAACTTTCACTCGAAGGAGGGTTTGGGATGTTCAGGGTCAGCGTAGACATAGGGGGTACATTCACGGATCTCGTTGCGATGGATGAGGAGGGAAACTTGACGAACATCAAGGTTCCAACGACGCCGAGGAGACCTGAAGCTGGGGTTCTCGAAGCCTTCAGGAGGTTTCTCGAGTCCCATAGACCCGAGGAGGTTTCGATGGTTGTCCACGCCACAACGATAGCGACAAACGCCTTATTTGGACAGCTTGAGCTTGAACTCCCTAGGGCCGCCCTGATAACGACGAGAGGCTTTAGGGATGTGATCGAGATCGGGAGGCAGAGAAGACCTGAGCTTTATAACCTGTTCTTCCGGAGGCCTAGACCCCTGGTTTCTAGAAGGGATAGATATGAGGTTGATGAGAGGATAGACTCGAAGGGTAGAGTTATTAAGCCCCTAAGCCGGAGGGAGGTCTCATCCATAGCTGAGAAGATAAGGATGGAGGGCATCCAAACCGTTGCAATTGGTTTTCTTAACTCCTATGCGAATCCAATCCATGAGATCGAGGTCAAGAAGATTATAGAGTCTGAGTGCCCTGGAGTCTTCGTCACAGCCTCATGTGAAGTCTCACCTGAATACCGGGAATATGAGAGGATAAGCACAGCAGTCGTGAATGCGGTTCTCATGCCAATAGTTCACACCTACATTGGGAGACTGCTTGAAGGCTTGAGACGTATAGGTGTGAGGGCGCCCCTATATATAATGCAGTCAAGCGGTGGGCTTACACCAGCTGAGGACGTATCCCATAGGCCTGCCAGCATAGTTGAATCTGGGCCAGCCTCCGGAGTCGTCGCCTCAACCTTCTATGGAAGACTTCTAGGGCTAGGGGACATCTTAAGCTTCGACATGGGTGGGACAACCGCGAAGGCTGGGGCTGTGAGAGGGGGCAAGCCTGAGATGGTGACCGAATACGAGGTTGGGGGGAGAGTGCATAAGGGTAGAATTGTCAAGGGGAGCGGATACCCAGTTAGGTTTCCATTCATAGACCTAGCTGAATGCAGCGCGGGAGGTGGAACGATAGCGTGGGTGGATGAGGGGGGCTCACTTAGGGTTGGACCCTTAAGCGCTGGAGCGCATCCTGGACCGGCCTGCTATGGGCTGGGAGGGGGGAAGCCGACGATAACCGATGCAAACCTCCTACTTGGGAGGCTTCCGAATAGCCTCATTGGTGGGAGGCTCAGACTCGATCGAAGGCTCGCCGAGGAGGCTGTTAGGAGGGAGATTTCGGAGCCCCTTGGGATCGATGTCTCCGAGGCCTCCTCAAGCATAATCAGAGTTGCAAACTCTCTCATGGCTAAGATTCTCAGGATAGTCTCGGTGGAGAGGGGGTATGACCCGAGGGACTTCACTCTCATAGCCTTTGGGGGTGCAGGCCCAATGCATGCATGCGCCCTAGCTGAGGAGCTTGGAATCTCAAGGATAATCGTTCCAATTAATCCAGGCCTATTCTCCGCCCTAGGCCTACTCGTCTCCGATGTGAAATACACCTTTGTCAGGGCGTTAATGGCTAAGGTGGATGAAGTTGAGGCTGAGAGACTTGAAACGCTGTTCAAGGAGCTTGAGCATGAGGGGTGGAGGACCCTTAAGAAGGATGGCTTCACTGATGACCATATCGTTTTCATATGTGAGGTCGACGCTAGGTATCTTGGCCAATCATATGAGCTTACGATACCTGCTGAGCGCCCCTTAACAGAGGCTGGGGTTGAGAGGCTTGAGGCTTCATTCCATGAGAGACATAGACTCATCTATGGATACATGGAGCGGAGTGAGCCTGTTGAAATCGTGAACATTAGGCTCACAGCCATAGGCTTAATGGAGAAGCCTAAGCCGAGGAGGAGAAGACTTGAAGAGGCTGAGCCACCGAGGGAGAGCCTGAAGGGATTTAGGATGGTCTACTTCGAGGACCCCGACGAATATGTGAGATGCCCCATATATCAGCGTGAGAGATTGAAGCCTGGAAATAGGGTTGATGGCCCTCTCGTGGTTGAGCAGTATGACTCCACGACGGTCATCTACCCAGGCTGGAGCCTCCTCGTGGACTGTTACGGGAATCTGAAGATTGAGAGGGAGGGATGCCATGAAGGTTGACCCAGTCACCCTTGAGGTTGTCAGGGGTGCCCTAACCTACATAGCCGAGGAAATGGGGATAGCGTTGAGGAATTCGGCCTACTCCCCAAACATCAAGGAGCGCATGGATCACTCCTGCGCTATATTCGACCCTAAGAGGAGGCTTGTGGCTCAGGCTGAGCACATACCTGTCCACCTAGGATCGATGTCATATGCCGTCAAGATGGGCCTTGAGCACTTCAGGGAAGCCCTAGGCGATGGAGATATGATACTCTTCAACGACCCCTACTACAGTGGAACCCACCTCCCAGACATGACGCTGATAGCCCCAGTATACCATGAGGGTGAGCTTGTAGCCTACGTGGCCAACAAGGCCCACCACTCAGATGTCGGGGGTAAGACCCCTGGAAGCCTCGCCGGAGATGCGACCGAACTCTTCCAAGAGGGGATAATCATTCCACCCGTGAAGTTCGTTAAGGCTGGGGAGATCGACGGAGAGCTTGCTGAACTCATCCTCAGCAACGTTAGAACCCCTAAGATTACAATGGGAGATCTCAGAGCTCAGATCGCCGCCAACAATCTTGGCGCCAGGCGAATCCTAGAGCTCGTCGAGAAGTATGGGGTTAAGAGGCTCCACTCAGCCATGGAGGCTGTAATGGATTATTCAGAGCGTAGGATGAGAGCCGAGATCGGGAGGATGCCTGAGGGATCCTATGAGGCGGAGGACTATCTGGAGGATACCGGCGTCAGCGATGAGCCCGTTAAAATTAAGGTTAAGATAACAATTAAGGGAACGAATATAACCTTCGACTACACGGGGACGGATCCACAGGTTGAGGGGCCTGTAAACGCCCCACTCGGCGTAACGATATCAGGGATCTACTTCACGCTCATATGTGTAACAGACCCAACCATTCCGATAAACGATGGATGCTATAGGCCTGTTAGTGTTATAGTGCCTGAGGGATGCCTACTAAACCCTAGGAGACCAGCCCCAGTAGCGGGTGGAAACGTAGAGACATCCCAGAGGAATGTCGATGTCCTCCTCAGGGCATTCGCAAAGATCGTGCCCGAGAGGGTGTGCGCAGCCGGTCAAGGGACGATGAACAACATCTCCGTGGGGGGCATAGACCCAGAGACTGGGAAGCCCTGGACATTCTATGAGACTATAGCCGGTGGCTATGGCGCTAGGCTCGGCATGGATGGCGTCGACGGGATACACGTCCACATGACAAATACGATGAACACCCCAATAGAGACCATAGAATCCTACTATCCAATAAGGTTCCTGAGGTATTGTCTTAGGAGAGATAGTGGGGGGCCTGGAAAGTGGAGGGGTGGATGTGGAATCGAGAGAAGCTGGATGCTCCTTGCTCCCTCGGCAACACTCTCCATACTGGCTGAGAGGAGCAAGATTCCACCATGGGGCCTATTCGGAGGCAAGCCTGGAGCTCCTGGGGAATATCTGCTCATTAAGTCCAGCGGGGAAACGATAAGGCTTAGATCGAAGTGCACGGTTAGGATGGAGAGGGGAGACATACTCGTCATAAGGACTCCTGGAGGTGGAGGATATGGAAACCCCCTTGAGAGGGATCCCAAGCTCGTTCTCAGGGATGTTCTCGACGGCCTTGTCTCACTCGACTCGGCGAGGAGGGATTACGGAGTTGTCATCGATCCAGAGACAATGGAGTTAGACCTCGAGGCTACTAGGAAGCTGAGGGAGAATCTCTCAGCATCCGAGAGGCAAATGGAGGGGCTGTAGGGAGTTTCAAACCTCGGAATGAATCGGTCTGAACGCCTTAAACCTCAGCCCTATGCGAGGTAGTGCTGAGGTCTATTTTATCGGCTAGATCCGAGGCCGAGCCTAGGGAGACGGAGGAGTACGACCACTGGCTGATGATCCTGAAACTCATCGACCAACGTAGTCCCAATGGTATTGGCACACCCCTCAATCGGAGGGTCAGGGTGTCCGAGGAGATCATTAAGGCTTTGAAAGTTGAGAGATCGCCGAGACGATGACTTCATCTGCAAGGTTGCCAAGATGCCTGAAGAGATTCAGGAACTTATAGAGGCTGACTTCGAATACGTCTGCGAGAAGGATGACCTACTCTTCTTCAGGAAGAGGAAGTAGAAGTGCCGCGGGTTTGTCCGTAGTGCCGCGGCCCGGATTTGAACCGGGGACATTCCGGTCTTCAGCCGGACGCTCTCCCAGGCTGAGCTACCGCGGCCGCTATGATAGAGGCTTGTTCTCCCTATAAAGGTTTAAGCCCTCTCCATGAGGGCTTTTAAGTTTTGGGTGGAATCCTTGATCGATGTTTAAAGCGGTTTTTGAGGAGTTGGGGAGGGAGGTTTCAGGCGACATCGCTCTGGGCTTCGTCTCCGAGATCACTAGGCATCACCGTATTCAGGGGAGTCCTGGATTTAGGGCTGCGGTGGAGTATGTCGTCGAGACGTTGAAGGGTTATGGCCTTGAGGCGGAGGTGAAGCGTTATCCAGCTGATGGTGAGAGCTATGCCTGGAGCTGCCTCCTCTTCAGGGAGTGGTGGTGCCATGATGCGGAGCTTTGGCTCCGTGAACCTGAATCGGAGAAGAGGCCTCTGGCGAGGTGGTCTGAGTCTAAGCTGAGCCTCATACAGCGTAGCTATCCCACGCCACCTGAGGGCGTGGAGGCTGAGGTGGTTCACGTCGGCAAGGGGGAGGAGCCGCGGGATTATAGAGGCTTGGACGTTGAGGGGCGTATAGTCCTCACGGATGGACGTGTTAGCAGAGTTTATGAGCTGGCTGTGGAGGAGCGTGGAGCCATAGGCATCATCTATTATGGTATGAGACTCTTCCCACCGGTTCGGAGGGAGGGAGACCTTGACGATGCGCTGCAGTATACCAGCTTCTGGTGGAGCTATGAATCTAAGCCCTGCTTCGGCTTCGTCCTCTCGCCTAGGAGGGGGAGATGGCTTAGGGATCTCATCTCAAAGCAGCGGAGGAAGGGGAAGACCGTAAAGGTTTGGGCGAGGGTCGACGCGGGCTTTAAACGGGGCAGCCTAGAGGTTGGAGAGGCCTGGATCGAGGGCGAGGGCGAGGGTGAGGTCATCATAGTCGCCCATATCTGTCATCCCCAGCCCTCGGCGAATGATAACGCCTCTGGATGTGCAGCGGCCATGGAGGCCGCTCGAACGCTTCGGAAGTTGATCGCCGAGGGGAGGCTTAAACGGCCTCGGAGGACGATCCGCTTCCTCTTCGTCCCCGAGATGACGGGAACCTACGCCTGGCTAGCTGAAAATGAGGATCGCATCGGGGGGATGGTGGCCGCCCTGAACCTCGACATGGTGGGGGAGAAGCAGGAGCTATGTGGAAGCACCCTCATCCTAGAGTGGACGCCTGACGCCTCAGCATCCTATGTAAACCCCCTCTTGGAGGCCATCCTAGATGAGTTGAAGGGAGAGTTTAAGAACCTCTCAGGAACCGCCGCCTACCCCCTCTACAGGTGGACTTCCACACCCTTCTCCGGCGGCAGCGACCACTACATCTTCTCAGACCCCTCCGTCGGGGTTCCATGCCCCATGATCATCCAGTGGCCTGATAGGTTCTATCACACCAGCCTAGACACCATCGATAAGGTTGACCCAAAGATGCTGGGGAGAACAGCCCTTATGGCAGCTACCTATGCCTACTTCATCGCCTCAGCGGGACGAGTCGAGGCGATATGGATGATGGAGGAGACCGTCAACAAGTATCGGAGGCGCATCCTAGAGAGGGGTCAGAGAGGCTTAACCAAAGCCCTAAGCGAGGCTGAGAGCTCCAAGAAGCCTGAGAGGGTCTTAGCTGAGGCCCTGGAGAGGGTGAGGCGGGAGCTCCTATACGAGGCTGAGAGGGGGATAGAGGCCCTGGAGTCGATTGGGAGGCTGGGCGTGGAGCTGGATGAGAAGGCGATGGAGAGATGTCGCAAGGCTCTGAGGGATACAGCCAAGGGAGAAGCCAAGCGCATAGAGGAGGTGATCAGGGACTATGCATCCGAGAGGGGTTTGAGGATGAGGAGGATTAGGAGGCGTAAGCGACGGATAGAGATCGAGGCCGACGCCATTAGGCCTAAGAGGAGATTTAGGGGACCCATCTCCATCGGGCCCTGGCTGAGAAAGCTGCCAAGGGAGGATCGGGAGGCCTACTGGAGGCTGAATAAGAAGTATAGAGAGAGCCAGATACAGGGCATCCTCGCCCAATACTGGGCCGACGGCCATCGAAGCCTACTGGAAATCGCAAGGCTCATAGAAATCGAGATCGGACGCTGCGACCTCCAATACCTGATGGAGCTCTTCAGGCTCTATGAGAAGATGGGGCTTGTCACCCTCCGCTGATCCATGGGGGAGGCTCTATCCAGGTTTTGTAGATCATGATGTAGCCCCCATCGGGGAGCTCCGCCACGGCTGGGTCTCCAACCCCATAGGCGTCGAGGGAGCCTTGAGGGCCTGGGGGGAGGACTTGCTCGACGCTCCACTCCTTTAGGTCTCTGGTTTCAGCCATATAGATGTGGAGCCTCCCATCGGCTTCGAGGCGATGATAGTAGATTCGCAGCCTCCCATCGACGATTATCGTAGATGAAACCGCCCCCTCTAATGGTAGGTCTCCGACGAGTGTGAAGGTTAGTCCATCCTTGGATTCCAGGAGGGTGAGCCTCGGGCCGATGATCATATACCACCTCCCCTGGAAGTAGAAGACGTCGGGATCAACTACGAGTCGCCCTGGCTGATGGTATCGGCATCCAGCCTCCACCTTGAAGTGAATGCCATCCCTGGAGATGGCTGAGAGTATCCGGTCTTGAGGTCCATGGAGGGGCATGTAGGAGGCATACAGCCTATAACGGCCGTCGGGGAGCAGAACCACATCGGGGTCAACCCAGGAGGCGTTTAGGCCCTTAACCCTGATGTAGCGCCACCTCTCACCATCCCTGGAGATGGCGAGGATAATCCCCAAATTATAATAGTCAGCATAATACACCCTAATCCGACCCTTGGAATCGATGATGACATCGGGAACCGAAGCCTGATCGCTTAACACCCTATGGGTCTTAAGCCAACGCCGACCATCCTCGGAGAAGGCGATGAGCAACCTATGATTCCAAGGCCCATCCTCCTCAGGGCCAACATCGGGAGGGGGAACCCCCACGCCGACACCAGGCTTAACACCACCCCCAAAACCACCCCAAAGCCACGTAAAGAAACCGATGGAGAACAGAGCAATAAAGACCAGAGACACAAGGAGAACCGGGCGAAGCCTCACAGATCATAGTCACCCTCCACCGGCGATAAGGTTTAAGGTCGAGAGCTAAACGACAAAAAGATAAGGGAGGAAGCCTCAACGATTAGTGGCCTGGGCCGGTGGTCTAGGGGTATGACATCGCCTTGACGTGGCGAGGGTCGCAGGTTCGAATCCTGCCCGGCCCACCAGCCTCTTAAAAATTTTCCACGTTATAAGTGGCCACCACTTATAAGGCGTTCATCGCCCCGGGAAGGCTTATTCAACACCCCTCCCTTCTAATCCACGTTGACTAGGATATTCCTCTCAAGGTTCGGCTCCGTCGATGACTCCATCGCTGAGTGGATTCTGGAGGTGTTAGAGGATTGTTATCGCCGTATTGGTCGGCCTGAGCTTCTGGAGCTGTGGATCTTCGAGAGGGCTTCGATGATGGATGCGGTCTTGGCTGGGGAGGCTGCCTCCGTCGGCGTTAGGGGGCCTGTTTCAGGCTTGGGATTCTTCGCTACCCATGATGCCTGGAGGGGGACTCCAAGGATCATGGTTTGCCTCGAAAGGATGAGGGAGCTGCCCCGTCTACTTCAGCTCGGCGGTTTGAGGCATGAGGCTGGGCATTCGGTGCTTCATGGCTCCCTTGAGCATTACATCTATCCCATGCCCAGAAGCCTCCTTGAGGCCTCTGAGCTTCTCGGTGGCTCAGGGGAGTTGTCTGAGACCCTGCTCTACCTCTTGAGCATCGCCGTGAAGGACTTTGAGGTTGAGCGCCTCCTCGTTGATCACGGCTTCATCGACTGCCAATTCGCCTACGCCGAGTATGTCGTCAAGCCGTCGAGGGAGGAGGTTGAGGCTTGGAGGCGCCTCTCCACCCCTGGGGAAAAGGCCCTCTACATGGCTCAGCTCTTGAAGGGAGTGGGATGTCTAGCTCCCCTATTGGGGGTTAAGTCCGAGGCTGAGGATCTCTTGGAGGACTCCCTGAGGCATCTGCCTGGGAGGCTCAGGGAGGAGCTGAGGGAGGCTTGTAGCCTCCTATTAGGCTCCAGGGGGGATACCTTAACGAGGCTTAGGATGCTCTCCAACTTCTTCCACAGCCGGATAGTCCCCCAGATCATCGACGATGGGGAACTCTAATATCTAAAGGGGAGTTAAGCCTAAGGGGTTGAGGGTTAGGAGGCAACTGGAGCTCTTTGAGGGATATCTGAGGGATTTCCAGGAGTTTAGGGGGAGGGGGGAGAGCCTCTACGCCCTTGAGAGGATCGCCCAACTCCTGATCCAATCTCTCCTAGACCTTGGAGCTATGCTAGCCGTCTACCTTGGAAGAGGCAAACCCGAGACCTATAGGGGGATAGCCGAATTCATCTCCAGCCTCATCGGGGAGGAACATAAAACCTTCCTGGTGGAGCTGGCTGGCTTCAGGAACCTCCTAGTCCATGGATATGCGAGGATGGATAGAAGGCTGGAGGAGGAGGCCTTCAGGGAGATGGAGGAGCAGCTGCCAATAGTCCTGGATAAGTTGAGGGGATACATAGACGCCGATGAGATAGACCCGAGGGAGTTGAGGGGCGTCGAGGAGGTCTTCAGGAGATATGGGGTGAGATACGCCCTCCTCTTCGGCTCAAGGGCTAGGGGCGAACCTGGGAGGGACTATGACATAGCCGTCTCCGTGGAGCTTAAAAGCGCCTTGGAGATGGGGGGCCTCCTCATGGATCTGGCTGAGGCCCTAGGCTGCCCTGAGGCCTCCATAGACCTCATACACATCGATTCAGCCCCCATGGGAATACTCTACACCCTCCTCAACGAGGGCGTCATCATATATGGAGACCGGGAGGAGGCCCTCGCAGACCTATCCAAGAGATATATAGAGCTTCTAGACCTTCGATCCACCCTCACTTATGTGGAGAAGTCCCTTAAATCAGCTGAAAAATCGTCTAAACCTCCCTCTTTGGGCATTTAATCTTCTTCAGGAGCTCCTCCCCCTCCTCCACGCTGACCTTAAGCGTGTAGAGGTATCTCCTGGTTCTCAGCTTCAGCTTCATGATGTCGCCTAACCGCTTTATTCTACATTCGGAGGCCCTCTCGGCGATGCGTAGGAACTCCTCTGGGTCGAATATCTCCTTCGGCATCTCGCAAGACTCAACGTTTAGGAAGGGGTATTTTTATCTTTCTAGGCCTCAGCCCGTTCAGGCTCCTTGATAAGCCATACTGCGAGGATGAGAGCTGCCGTCAGCGTTATGGATTGGATGAACCAGGGATAGGTTGGGTTTAGCTGGTAGATGTAGCCGCTTACATAGGAGCCTAGGGTCATGGGGATGAAGAGGAGGAAGCCGCTGGCGTAGCCTCCACCGGCTATCCCTATACCCACACCCTGTCCAAGGGCAGCCATTATGCGGCCTCTAATGGCTCTGGGTATCGTATCCGCAAGGAGGACGGAGGTGGCGATCCAGAGGAAGACACCTGCGAGGCTCAGAGCCACATATATCAGAGAGGCGTCGAGGAAGCCCCGTGATCTGATGAAAAGTATCATGGAGGGGGCAGCCACCGCGAAGGCTATCAGCATACAGGTCTTAGCCCCGATGCGATCCACGAGGCTTCCAGCTATGAGGCTCATCACAGTTCTGACGACGCCTCCGATGAGAAGTATCACACCCCATTGATAGGGTGTGAGGCCGATAACCTCCGTCGCGTAAACAACCCAGAAGGGCATGACTATGCTGTTAACTAGAATTAAGATGATGGCGAGGGCTGTGTATCCCCGCATATGGGAGCCAATCCATCGGAGGGAGACGGCGATCTCGGCGTAGGCAGCCTTGAATATCCCAGAGATGTCGCGTCCTATCCCCTCCCCCTCTATGGTCTCCTCCAAGTATCTCAGCCGCATGGCGGCGACGAGGACGCCGAGGACGAAGCTGATGAGATAGCCGATCCTCATCGCCGGCCGGAGAGTATAGACGGCGATCAATAGGCCTCCGATGTAGGGGGCTATGATCCTCACGGCGCCTGGAATGGCGATCATCAACGATAGTATTCGACCCCGCACCCCTACGGGTATGGAGTCGGCCATGATGGCGTTGAGGGCTGGCATGTAGAAGAGGGCTAGCTGCTGATAGATGAGGCCCGCGGCAACCCATCTCCAATCGGGAGCTAAGGCGAAGAAGAGGAAGCTGGAGGCATATAGAAGCGTTGAGAATCCAACCAGCCTAGCTCTCCCCGCCTTATCGGCTATATATCCCCCTATAGGGTAGAGGAAGATGCCGGCTAGATTTCCAAGGGCGTTCACAAGCCCTATTATAGGCTTGCTTCCTCCTAGGTTGAGGATATAAAGGGAGAGATAGGGCATCACTATGGCTGATGATAGGCTCCAGATGATCCTGCTGACGGTTAGGACGAGGATATTCCCCCTGAGGAGACCCCTAATCGAGGTTGAGGACATCTCCAAAGAGTCCCTTCATCCACCTTTTAAGTCTTCACGCCTATACCTCGAACTCATCTCCCTGCTGTGGAGCCTGAGCCTCTAAGCCAAGCTCCTCCACGGTCCAGTCGACTAGGGCCTTACAGTTCTCCTCCTCACCATGGATAACATAGATCTTCGGCTCCCCCCTCAGCCCCCTGAGGAAGTCGTGGAGCTGAGTCATGCCCGCATGGCTTGAGAAGTCGAAGCGTCTAACCCTGGCCTTAACCTCCTCCTCCCTGTCGCCGATGGTGAAGCGGCCCGTCTCCAGCAGCTTGGCCCCGCCGGTTCCAGGTATCTGGAAGCTGACGAGGAAGACTCCACTCCGCTCATCGAGGGCGAGATTCTCCATGTAGTAGATGGCCGTCCCGCCCTGAAGCATGCCTGAGGGGGCGACGATGATGCTCGGCCTCTTCAAGGCCTCACGGCGATCCCTCCAGCCCCTAACAACCCTCACGGTGGAGAGTGCCTTCATGAAGGCCCTCGGAGCCTTTAGGTAGTCGGGGTAGCTGAGGAATATCTCGTTGACCTCCCGCGCCATGCCATCTATGTAGACGTTCCTCCTGAAGCCATAGGCGTGGAGTATGCTGAGCATCTCCTGGCTCCGGCCGACGGCGAAGGCGGGTATGAGAACTCGGCCACCCTCATCTATGACGCTCCTCACCTCCTTGATGAACTCCTCCTCCAAGTCTCTCCTATCTGGATGCTCCTGGGTGGCGTAGGTGCTCTCTATGATGACGACGTCGTAGCGCCTCCTGGGAACCCTCGCCCCCCTGACGAGCCTCGTATCAATGGTGTTTATGTCAGCCGTATAGAGGATGCGCTTACCCCCAGCCTCTATGTCAACCATGAAGCTTCCAGGTATATGCCCAGCATTGATGGGTGTGAAGACCATGTCCTTAACCCTGATCCTCATGCCATAGTGGATGTCCCTGCAGCAGCGCATCATGGTTTCAAGCTCTAGATATTCGAAGGGGAGGTAATAGCCGCTCAGCTTAATGAAATCCTTTATGAGAACCCTCACCAGCTCAGCCGTTATGGGAGTGATGAAGACGGGCTTCCGCTCCGTGAGATAGAAGATCGGAACAGCCCCAGAGTGGTCGAGATGGGCGTGGGTGACGACTATGCCATCGATATCCGTAGCCCTAACATGAGCTGGGAAGCCAGGCTCCTCGTCGAGCATCACCCCATAATCTAACAGCAGCCTAGCCCCAGCTGACTCGACGAGGATGGCGTTCCTCCCAACCTCCCGTGTACCACCTAGGAAGGATAGTCTAACCAATCCCTCCACCTCTCCCCGGGACTCCCAGGGGAAGCCCCTTTAGGGAGCTAAAGGGTAAGGGGTTAACT
>JAGHBJ010000033.1 GCA_021161045.1 Candidatus Bathyarchaeota archaeon | reverse complement strand
TGCGGGGGGTGGGATTCGAACCCACGTAGGCCTAAGCCACGGGATCTCTCCCCGAGCCTCGATCTTAAGTCCCGCCCCTTTGTCCACTCGGGAACCCCCGCCCCTCAAGGATAAACCCCTAGGAAGAGAATAAATCTTGTTGGGTTATCCTTAAAAACAGCGTTGCAAATGCAATCTAAAGGGCCCGTCGCCCAGCCAGGATAGGGCACAGGCCTCCTAAGCCTGGGGTCGTGGGTTCGAATCCCACCGGGCCCGCCATCCCGAGCCTTTTAAGGTTTAGATGAGGAAGGGTTAATTGTGGCGAGGCGTAGAGGCATAGATGTATTGAGGCGTAGGGCGGTGGAGTTCCTGGAGGGGGCTGAGGAGGCGTTGAGGGCTGGGCGTTATGGGCTGGCCTGCTTCCTCTCCGAGCAGGCTGTCCAGCTCTATGTGAAGTCGAAGCTCCTGGAGCTTGTGGGAGACTATCCTAGAACCCATTATATCAGGGTGCTACTTGGAGAGCTGTTAAGAAGCGTCGACGACGAGCGTCTTAGGAGATTTATAGGAGATAACAGGGCGAGGATCTCAAGTCTTGAGGATGCCTACCTGATGGCGAGATACTCTGAGAAGGAGTATTTCAGGGAGGACGCCGTCAGCCTCGCGAGGGAGTTGATTAAACTCATCGAGGGGCTGCAACAGCCATGAGCTTCATGGATACGCTTAGAAAGAGGGCTGAGATGGTGAGGAACTGGAGGCGATGGACTGAGAGGATAGCTGAGGCAGTTGAGGAGGTCGTACCGGAGGCTGAGGTCTATGCCTTCGGAAGCGTCGTTAGGGGGGAAGCCATTGGAGGAAGCGACGTGGACATCCTAATCATAGTAGATGAGCTTCCACGGGGAGTCCTGGAGAGGGCTAAGACCAAGGAGAGCATCGTAGAGAAGGCTGGACTCCCCTACTACCACCCCTTCCAGATACATCTGGTGACGAGGGAGGAGGCTGAATCCTACTTCGAGAAGGCGGGTGACTGGATCATCAGGATTAGGTGAACCTCCCCAGATATAGGGCTCTTGGATATAGGGTTAGGAAGTCTGGGTCGTTGGAGAGCTCCACGTATCTCATCTCCTCCGCGACTCTCTCGGCTTCGTCTCTCAGCCTCTTCGATAGGAGCATCAGCCTCGCCCCCTCCACGGCTGTGTTGCCCACAACCCTTATGCGATCTGAGGGGACGTCGGGTATCATCCCAATCTCCTTGGCGTTCTCTGGGTTTAGGTAGCTTCCGAAGGCCCCTGCGATGTAGAGCCTCTCTATGTCGCTGGGCTCGACGCCCATACGCTCCATCAATATCTTCGAAGCCGTGTAGATGGCTGCCTTCGCCAACTGTATTTCGTTGACATCCCTCTCCGTCAATGTTATATCTCTCCCCGTGGCGGTTTCGCCGCTCCAGGCTATGATGAACTCGGCTGGAGGCCCAGGCTTTATGCGTCTCCCCTCAGCTGTGATTCTTCCATGGGGGTTTAGGATACCCCTCCTAAGCATCTCGGCCACTGCGTCGATGACGGCTGAACCGCAGAGGCCTAGGGGCTTCACGCCTCCTATGGTCTCGTATCGCACCTCTAGGTCTTCGTCGATCCAGACGCGCTCTATAGCTCCCCTTACGGCTCTCATCCCATCCTTTATATGAGCACCCTCGAAGGCCGGTCCAGAGGCGCAGGAGGAGGCCCATAGCTCCTCCTTGTCCCCTAGTATGACCTCTGTGTTGGTGCCGACGTCGATGAGCAGCGACAACTCCTCAGCCTCGTGGAGGCCTGTGGCGATGACATCGGCTACGGCGTCGCCTCCGACGAAGCCAGCCACCACCGGCGGCGTATAGACCCAAGCCCCCCGATTGATGCTTAGGCCGAGATCCCCCGCCCTGGCTTTGAAGCCTCTCCTAACGACGGGTGTGAAGGGGGAGACTGCGAGGCGCCGTGGATCGAGGCCGAGGAAGAGGTGGTGGATAGCCGTATTACAGGCGACGACAGCCTCGTAGATGGAGGCCGCATCGACGTCGACTCTGCCTAGAGCCTCTTTGAGGGCCTCATTCACCCCTTCAGCAACCAATCTCTGGAGCTCCTCTAAGTTTTCGGGGGACTCCATGGCGTAGGTCATCCTAGCCATGATATCCTCGCCATGTATCGCCTGGGGATTCTCGACTGCTCCCGTTGAGATGACCTCCCCCGTTGAGAGGTCGACGAGCTGGACGACGATCTTCGATGTGCCTATATCGACGGCTAATCCATAGATATTTTTCGTGGTGTCCCCTGGCTCTACGGCTATGAGTGTTGAGCCCCATAGGATAGTTGTGATCGTCCAATCTCCCTCCCTTAAGGCCTCTGGAAGCTCCTTGACGGCTTCCCACTCTACATCCACATCGCCTCCAAGGGCCTCCAACACCCGCTCCAGGTCGCCTCTCCTATCGCCGAGCTTCGGCCTCTCCAGCTTTAGGGGGAGCTTCCATATCATGGGCTCCAGCTCGACGGCTCTCCTGAGTCCCTTCACCTCTATTCTCTGAGCCTCAACCCTGCTCTCTGGGGGTATGTTGATGACGAGGTCTCCGTGGATTCGGGTCTGGCAGGCGAGTCTGACACCCTTCTCAAGCTCCTCTGGGGTTAGAAGCCTCCTCTCAGCCTCCGTCGGCGGGCTTACAGCCTTCAAGTCGTCGATGATTACTCGGCATCTCCCACAGAGACCTAGACCGCCGCATTCGCTTCTCAGCCCTATGGAGGCCCTCCTAGCAGCCTCTAGGATGCTCTCCCCCTCCTCGATCTCAAGTCTCCTCCCATAGGGTTCAAAGACGATTTTTAAGCGTCTCAAGTCTTCAAATCTAGGGTTTGGGGTCTATTAAACATCTTTGCCTATCTAGGCTTGACCTCGAACTCGCAGTAGGGGTCACCCATCGCTATGCATCGGGTTTCAACGGCGATCATGGGTCTGTTGAAGCAGTGGGTGGCGAAGCCGGCAAGCATCCCCCTTATGAATTGGCTGTAGGGCCGTTTTGCTCCTCTCCCCAGCTCGCATTCTATTGAACGGTGGATTCTGAGGATGACTTTTGGAGGCTCTCTATCGAGCTTTACGGGTTCGAATATGCCGTATCCCAGGGATGTTAGGACGTTGAAGATTATCTGGCATTTCCCCCCCAAATCGAGGACGCCTATCGACTCCGCCTTCTCAAATATGTGAGCCGCCCTGATTGCTCCAACCTCCATCCCGAGGTGGTAGAGCATCGCCTCTCCACCTGTTCCCAGATGCTCCCTGAAGGAGACTAGGAGGCCTCTGAGAGCTGTCTCATCCAGTATGATGGCCCTGAGGGAGTCGAGGAGGAGGGGGAAGGAGACATCGGAGATGAAGCCCTCGAATTTGGGCTTGATCAGCCTAACATCCACTATGGACTCAAGCTCTCTAAGCTCCCCCGCCAGCGTCGTGGGTTCGATTTCGGAGTCCGTGAAATCTATGAAGAGAAGGATGAGGCCCCTCTCCGCCGCCTTCACCGTTCTCGTGGAGCAGTAGGTTATATCCAACCCCCTCTTAGCTATTTTATCCGTAACCGCCGCCAGGACTCCAGGCCTAGAGATGGCCTCGACGATGAGGCCGTAGAGTCTTCTACCCCTATAGAACATGAATCTCTGAATGCCAAACGGTATCACATTTATGAATTCTTACAACTTACTTTTATTTTTTCTTCAATCACTGATAAATATCGGTTATCCCTCTTATAATCATATATCTCTCCAAATTCCATATCAGGTTCGATTAACCCTCTCTGGCTATTTCTAAACACCATAATCATCCTCTCTAAGGAGACCCATAACGGCCTTCTCCGACATGGAGATATAGGGGGAGCCATCTCTCTAAATGGGATGAGTGGAGAGAGAGGGGAGGAGAGGCCTCTAAGGTTTGTGATCCAGGAGCATCACGCTTCACATCTCCATTGGGATCTACGCCTGGAGATGGATGGCGTCCTGAAGAGCTGGGCAGTTCCAAAGGAGCCTCCAAGGGAGCCAGGCGTCAGGCGTCTCGCCGTGGAGGTTGAGGATCACCCCCTCGACTACATCGACTTTGAGGGGGTCATCCCAGAGGGACAATACGGAGCTGGAAGAGTCATCATCTGGGATAGGGGCACCTACACCCTTGAGAGCCGTAAACCTGATAAGATCGTCTTCTGGCTCAACGGAGAGAAGCTGAGGGGCCGATATGCGTTGGTGAGATTTAAGAAGAATCCGAAGAATTGGCTGTTCTTCAAGACGAAGGAGAAGGGTTAGAGGAGGTTCTTCGACAGCTTCGCCGCCACGGTGTAGAGCGGATCGACGACCTGGGCTACGCGGATACGGGCTGTGAGGCTGAGATACATGTAGGCATCCATTCTCTCCCAGCCATAATCCCTATGCATCCAGTCAATGAGTTCCAGGAAGGCCCATCGGACGGCATCCTCCAGAGGTCTGGCGCTGCAGAGGGTCATGATCTCATCCTCGGACTCGACCCTCGGCCAGCTTATGCTGTATCCCTTCTTGACGTCGACTCTCAGCTTTACGACGGCTGGAACCTCTACTGCTGTTCCGCAGATTTCCCCGTCGCCCTGGAGTGCATGGACGTCGCCGAGTGAGAGCAGGGCGCCTGGTCTGAAGACCGGTAGCATCAATCGGTTTCCTGGCTTCACGTCGAGACAGTCCATGTTTCCCCCGTGGGGGCCTGGCGCTAGGCTGGTGATGGCCTCGAAGGCTGGTGCGACGCCTATGGTTCCTATGAAGGGGTCTGCCTTCAGGGTGATGGTTCTACCGTCCTTTCTCTTGAAGATTATTTGGTTATCCTCGATTCTGTGGAATTTTGTCTCGGATTCCAGTCTTTTCAGCCATCCCTCCAGGGCTCCGAAGCCCGGTATGACAACTTGTGCTCCGAGTTCGGGGAGCTCTATGTCGAGTATGTCGACAATAAGGGTGTCCCCTGGCTCGGCCCCTTCAACATATATTGGGCCTGTGACGGGGTTTGGTTGGAGCTGTATGCCTCGTTCTATGGCTTGGGCGTAGGTTTGGCCTGGTTTTATGACTCCGCCGAAGGCGTCGTAGGTCGCCACTTCGATGGTTTCCCCTGGTTTTATG
>JAGHBJ010000091.1 GCA_021161045.1 Candidatus Bathyarchaeota archaeon | reverse complement strand
GAGTATGGGGTTCTAACCCCAAGGCAGGGATGGGCTGAGCAGTGGCCCGACATCTGGGTTGAGGCCGCCTTCAAGACGATGAGGAGATGCATCGAAACTGCGGGGATAAACCCAAGGGATGTGGAGGGGGTCTGCATAAGCAGCCTCTACGGAGGGAGCGGAATCCCCTGTGATCGGGAGATGAGGCCTCTAAGGCCCTGCATCATCTGGGCTGACCGGAGAGCCGTGGAGGAGTGTCGATGGGTGGAGGAGAACGTCGGCCTTGATGTCATCTATGAGAGGACGGGGAACGTCATCGACCCCTACTATGGATATACGAAGATGCTGTGGATAAAGCGCCATGAACCCGAGGTCTGGAGTCGGATTCATAGGTTGATGACCCCAAACGGCTACTGCATCTACAGGATGACGGGTGTTGAGAGCATAGACCTATCCAGCGCCGGAAACTATGGAGGCATCTTCGACATCCACCGTCGAAACTGGTCAGAGGAACTGATGGAGCTCCTCGGCATACCCAGAGATTTCTTCCCCGAGGAGCTCTATGAGTCGGATGAGGTGGTTGGAGAAGTCACCCTTGAAGCCTCCAGGGAGACGGGTCTAATGCCTGGAACCCCCGTCTGCGCCGGTGGCATCGATGCTCCGATGAGCGCCCTCGCCGTGGGAGCCCTGGAGGATGGGGATGTCGCCGTCATGCTGGGAACCTCCATGTGTAATGGCTTCATAAGCCACAGCCTCCGGCTTTCGCCGAGGTTGGTGAACTTCCCCTACGTCGTTAATGGGCGGAGATGGCTCTACTCCTTCACAGGCGTCACAACGGCCGGCTACTGTGTAAGGTGGTTTAGGGATAACCTCGGCAGACTTGAAGCCCTTTTGGCTCCTGAGATCGGTATGGATGCCTACGCCCTCCTGGATAGGGAGGCTGAGACTGTTCCCCCAGGCTCTGAGGGGCTGATATTTCTGCCGCACATGATGGTGGGAGAGCGGGCGCCCTACTGGGATGGGCATCTCAGGGGAGGTCTGCTAGGATTGACGATCTATCATGGGAGGCGTCACATCTTTAGGGCCTTCCTTGAGGGGGTTGCCTATGCGGCTCGATACTGCCTGGAAGCCGCTGAGGAGGCTGGCCATCCGCTTAGAAGGCTGATTCTCGTGGATGGGGGCGCCAAGTCGAGGCTTTGGAGGCAGATAATGGCGGATGTAATCGGCGTTGAGATGCTCTACCTACCTAAGGCCGTCGGGGCGCCTCTTGGAGACGCCCTGCTTGCAGGGGTGTCCGTGGGGGTGGTTGGAGGCTACGAAGCTATCTCGGGATGGCTTGGGGAGATGATGGAGGTGAAGCCAGATGAGGGGGTTAACCCCCTCTACGATAGGTATTACCGCATCTATAAGCGCCTGTTAGAGGTGTGCGGCGACGTCTTCATGGAGCTTGAATGAAGGCCTAGTCTTCTCTCTCCTCTACGAAGATTATGAAGAAGGCGGTTGTGAGGAAGCCGAGTATACCCGCAGTCCAGAAGGGGACTATATATCCGGATAGGGTATATCCGAGAACCATTATCTTCTTCACGGCGTAGATCCTGGTGAGGTATCCCCCAACTATGGAGCCGATGAAGGTTCCAGCGTTGAGGAAGAGCTGCTGCAGGCCGAAAACGCTTCCCCTCGTCCCCTCCATCGCTAGATCGGCCTGTAAAGCCCTCATAGCCGGCATGGAGAGGCCGAAGACTAGGCTGATGAGTGATCCGACGATGAGGAGTATTAGATAACTCCTTATGAGGGGGATTATGAAGAAGACGGTTCTCCCTATCAGGTAGCCGAATACGACGAAGGACTTCCTCCTCCTAAACCTGTCGCTTAGATATCCCGCTAGGAGCGTCGTCGGCAGTGAGAGGAGGGCGAATATCGAGAAGAATATGCCGATATAAACCGGATCCTTCACTACCCTCTCTATTATGTATACGATCATCACCGTCTGGATGATCCCCATCGCGAAGCCATTTATGGCTCCATTGATATACATAACCCTCAGGCTTCTCGCGGCTCTCCTCGGGGTTTCCCTCAGCCTCCTCACCACCTCGCCGAATCTCTCCACGCGACTCCCACCTACAGATGGGAGGGAGAGCAGCGTTAGGAGGGAGGAGAGGGAGAGAAGTGCCAGGAGGACTATCGGGGTTTTAAGGGCGAAGATGAGGTCGCCGCCTCCCTTCATCGAGACGTAGAGCTTATAGACGGCGACTCCGAGGCTCGGCCCGAAGATCTGAGCTATCATCATTGAGGAGGTATAGATGGAGATCGCCTTCCCCCTAGACCATCGAGGAGATACATCAGCGAGGAGCGCCTCAGCCACGGGCCAGACCATTCCAGAGGCGACTCCCTGCAAAGCCCTGAAGACTATGAAGAGGAGGAGGCTGTTTGAGAGTATGAATCCGAGGGCTGAGGCGGTGTAGAGCGCCATACCTAGGAGGATGGTTTTCTTCTTCCCAATCACATCGCTTACAAATCCTATAGCCCCAGCCGTCGGCGCTCTGGTGATCATGAAGGCCGCGGTTAGAAAGCCGAGTTCGACGGCGCCTTCATGCGCCCTAATCATGCCGGAGAGCTCCGGCAGCTCTTTTAGAACACCCTTTATCGCGAGTATCAGATAGGGGAAGATGGGGGAGAGCGCCGAGAAGCCTATATTGATGACGAAGGAGGCTGCAACTACGATTATAAGGGTTCTATGAAAAATCTCCTCTCGCATTCATCCTCCCTCCTAGGCTGCCTATTTAAACCTTATCGGAAAAAATCAGGTGGCTATAGACCTCTTAATTATCTTGGGGTTAACCTCCCCCGTGATGTAGGTGGCTCCGGTTCTGAGGCTTGTCAGCCCTACGACGGCTGGGGCGAAGAGCGCTGGATCTATCTGGGTGAAGTCGAAGTTCACAGCCTTATATATCTCGTAGGAGGGCTTACCATACTCCTTCGAAGTCGAGGAGGGCGCCTTTTCAGCCAGCTCCTTTAAGACCTCTTCCTCCTCGTCGACGATGAAGTGGGTGACGCCGCCGTAGGTGAGGGCATCCTCAGCTCTACCCATGGCTTTGCCCCAGTCGCTGTGAACAGGCATTATGGGGGCGTAGCCGACTCCATACTCCACCTTCTTCAAATCTAAGCCTAGGACGTCGAGTCTGAAGAGGCCTGTCTCGACGACTCGACCGGATATCTGAACCATCCCCGCTATGGAGGTGGTTGAGGTCAAGATTAGATAGAGGTCTCTCGGGTCTACGCCGCATTTCTCAGCGATGAATCGGGCGGCCTCATCCGTCGGCCTCCTATCCGTCTCCAATAGCAGCACCGCCACATCGGACTCGTCTTTATACTCAATCTTCTGATAGACCTTCTTAGGCTTCAGGGCTAAGGCTCTCCCAGGGCCTGAAGCATCAGCCGTATAGTCTCCAGCCTTAATCCTCCAGCCGGCGAGCTGGGCTCCGAAGAGAGCGATGGCTGGGTGATCCGTTGAGACGACCACCGTCGGCAGCTTCAATCCCCCATAGTCCGCGTAGCTCAGATGAGCCTCTCCGGCTCCCCCCATCGCTATCCTGGTGACCATCAATCCCGCTGCATATCCCCCAGGGGCCTCTAGGCCTGTGTCAATGACTGTTGAGCCGCAGGGCAGCCTTGTGATCTCTATGCGGTATAGCTCCGGCTCCGAGAGGAGCTCCTCCACCAGCTTATAGGCCAGCCGATTTATGCTCAGCATCGCTCACACCTCCTATACGGGTTTGAGAATGAGGTTAAAAGACCTCCGCCCCTGGAGTTGAATGACAGCCGCCGTCATTCTCCTACAGCTTCAGCAGCCTCTCAACGGCCCTCTTGAAGGCTCCTTGGAGCTCCTCGTCGAAGCCTATTAGGAGAACCTCCCTGAGCGGCGTCCCCTCATCTATATGCCTCTTAAGCTCCTCCACCATCACCTCAGCCGCATCTGCTGCGGCCACTCCCCCGACGCCTGTTCCTAGGCCTGGGAAGGCTATGCTCCTCGCCTTCAGGTCGCTGGCGCATCGAAGGGCGGCTCTCATCGCCTTTCTCACGTTCTGGAGGCCGATCCTCATCGCTGGCCGCCTCATCGTCGGCGCATGGATCACCCATCTCGCCCTCAGTCCCCCAGCTCCCGTTGCTATCGCCTCCCCGACGGGTAGAGGCGCATGCCTCCGAGCCTCCTCCTCTATCTCGGCTCCACCTCTCCTCCTTATCGCTCCAGCTACGCCTCCACCCATTATTAGGAGGCTGTTAGCTGGATTCACCACGGCCTCCGCCTCCACCTCCGTGATATCTCCCCTCAGCACCCTAACCCTAACGCCCTTATACACCACATCCATGGTGCTCACCTCCCTCGCGGCACCAATCAGCGACGGGGCACTCATCACATCGCTGTTTCTTACAGAACTCTAGGCGTATCCTCACCAGAGCTGACTCATAGGGCCTAGGATCACCTAAACCTAGCTTCCCAGCCATCTTCAGGGCGATCTCGGAGGGCCTTGGATCAGCCTTAGGCCAGATGCCTCGAAGCTCCCTCAGGAAGATGTTTACGCCTACGGGGCCTAAACCTTTAAGGCTTTGAAGCCTCCTCTCTAGATCCCTCGGCCCCTCAGCCTCATCATGGAGCCTCTCCAATCCTCCATAGACCCTGAGGAGTCTACTCATCGCCTCTAGGAGATTCGACGCCGTTGAGAAGTCGTAGCGGACATATCCACCGGAATCGAGAACCTCTACAAGTCTATCCCATCCAGCTTCCAGGATCCGCTCAGGGGTGTCCAGCCCCTCCTCCATAAACCTCCTGAAGGTTCTCTTCGCTATCTCAGCCGATATACGCTTGGCGAAGAGGATGGAGGCCAAAAGCCACTTGAATCTATCCTCAGCCCTCCTCAAGTCTAGGTTTAATTCCTGGGCGTAGGTGGATACTCTACTCAGCGCCTCCTCTAGGCTCATGTGCCCCATTCAACTCTCTTATCCTCTCTAGGATGAGTTTAACGGCCTCCTCCACATCCAGCTTATCCGTCTCTAGCTCTAGATCGGCGTCTAGAGGCCACTCGAATTCACTCCAAATTATGTGGATCGCCTCCTCCGATATCGGTTTCCCCCTCTCCGCGTTTCGCTTAAGGCATAGCTCCAGCGGGGCCTTCAAGACGACGGTGAGAATCCTCCCTCGGTCTCCTACGATCTCCCTCACCCTATCCCTCCACTTCTTCCGATAGAAGGTTCCATCTAGGATGATGTAGCGATAAGCGCCCAGGCTTCGGAAGAGTTCATTCATCATCCTCCTATAGGCCCTACGCTTGAAGGCGTCCGTTGAGATGACCCTTGAACCTGGGAGGAGCTCCATCAATCTCCTCGCTATGGAGGATTTACCCACCGCCACGGGGCCGCATAGGATTATGATGAGAGGCTTCACCTCAATCCCCTTCCCCGGCGCTCAAGTATTTAAGACCTTGAATCCTACTATGGGAGATGGAGGAGTATGATCTACTAATTCGAGACGCCCTCATCGTCGATGGAAGCGGAAAGCCACCCTACAGGGGATCCATCGGCGTTAAGGGTGATCGAATCGAGGCCTTGGGAGATGTGAAGGGTGAAGCTGAGAAGGTGATCGACGCCGAAGGCCTCGTCGCCTCCCCAGGATTCATCGACGCCCACAGCCATGCAGATTGGACTTTGCTCTGGTACCCCCTATGTGAGAGCTATGTGATGCAGGGGGTAACCACCTTCGTCGGAGGTCAATGTGGAGGTTCGCCGGCGCCCCTGAGGGAGTATATTCGGCTGCCCTGGATGCTCATAGACTATCTCGATGAGCTGCATCCCTACCTGTATTATCCGCCTCCACTCTTCCCGCTAGACACCGTCAATGAGTGGATGGAGGCCAAGTTCGGTTGGAAGATCGATTGGACGACGATGGAGGGCTACTTCAAGCGGGTTGAGCGGGAGGGCATCTCCATAAACTACGCCCCCCTGGTGGGTCATGGAACCATACGATACGCCGTTATGGGGAGGGATTACAAGAGGCATTCGAAGCCGGAGGAGGTGGAGGAGATGAAGGAGCTGGTGGCAGAGGCGATGGAGCAGGGATGCATAGGGATGTCGACGGGACTCGACTATGACCCAGATGTCTTCGCCGATAAATCCGAGATCGATGAATGCGTCGCAGTCCTCAAGGAGTATGGGGGCATCTACTCGCCTCACTGGAGGAGGACGGGTCGTCGACGAGACATCGCCGTGGGCGCCCGTCTCCCCGAGCGGATCAAGGGGATAGCCGAGGTCATCGACACCTGCCGCAAGACGGGTGTCCCCCTCCATATCGCCCATCTATACGGCGGCTATGACGTCTATCCTCCACCTCCGCCGGTTCTTCAGGAGGCCGTCGGCAAGGCGACGCTCCAGCTCATCGATGAGGCGAGGGCTGAGGGTCTACGGGTAACCTTCGACGTCATACCCTACTATGGCTGGAATCCGATGCCATATCTCTGCAGCCTACACCTAACGCCCTGGCTTAGGCTCCTCGGCTCCAGGGAGGCCCTGGCGAAGTGGCTGAGGGTTGAGGACTTCAGGAGGGATGTGAAGGAGGCCCTCGCGGCGGGTAAGTGGTTCATAAGGGTGCATATCAACCCCAACACCAATCCCAGGTGGGCTGAGAACATCCTCATCGTGAAGCATAAGAATGAGGATTATAACGGCAGGACCCTCGCGGAGGTTGCTGAGCTTAGGGGTGAGGATCCCCTCGACACGCTCTTTGATCTCATCGCCGAAGACCCAGATGCAAGGGGCGCCACCAGGGATTACCGCATCTCGGAGGAGTATGTGAAGCTCTTCTTCAAGCATCCAGCCTCCATGGTGGGCGTCGACGTCGCCGTCTTCGACGACAAGTATCAGATGAGATCACCGCCATATCAGATGCCTGGAATAAACAACTATGCCGCCTACCCTTCCTTCATCAGCCGATACGTCAGAGAGCAGAGGCTCCTCACCCTTGAAGAGGCCATAAGGAAGTGCACCTCGCTTCCAGCGGAGGTATATGGCATAAGGCATCGAGGCCTATTAAGAGAGAGCTACTACGCAGACATAGTCCTCTTCAACTTAGAGAGGCTTAAAGTGGCCGGAGACCTCCTGGAACCCCGTAGATATCCCGAGGGCATAGAATACGTCATCGTAAACGGCGAGATCGTCGTCGAGAAGGGTAAACATAGAGGTGTGAGACCTGGGAGAATCCTGAAGAGGGAGAGCTGACACCCCTTTTTCTCAACACATCCTAACCTGTTAGGAGAGTTCACTTGATCTCCGAATCCATAGGAAGTAGATGAGTAGGAGGATTAGGGCTGCGGCGACGATGAGATCAACCTTTCCTAGGAGCTCCTCGACGATGATCCAATTCTGACCCAGTATGAAGCCGGTGTAGGCGAGGGTGAGGTTCCAGGGGAGAGAGCCAATCAGCGTTAGGATGGAGAAGACTCCGACATCCATTCGGCCTATGCCTGCGGGGAGCGATATGACGGTTCTCAGAGCCGGCGTCATACGTCCGAGGAGGATGAAGCTCGTCCCATATCTGGCGATCCATCTCTCAGCCCTCTCCAGGTCGCCCTCCCTGATGTGGAGAAGCCATCCATATCGATGTAAGAGACCTCGACCATAACGGGCTCCGAGGAGATAGAGAATGAGGGAGCCGAGGAGGTTTGCCACCGTCGCGGTGAAGACGATGAGCCAGAAGTTGAAGATACCTTCATAGCTGAGGTAGCCGGCGAGGGGGACGACGATCTCGCTGGGTATGGGAATCAAGGCACTCTCAAGGGTCATGGAGATGAAGACGCCGAGATAGCCCAACTCCTCCACGAAGCCAACGGCTACTAGGAATAGGTTTCTGGTGATTCCAAGGGAGGGTGGCTCGGTTGAGGTGAATATCTGTATGGAGATTAATACTAGCAGTAGAGTCGAAGCAGCCCAATATAGCTGGCTCACCCTCCTCAACTCAGGCTCCTCGATATTTGGGGTGACTCCTTTCAAGGGTCTTATAAAGGGTTTAGGAGGGTATAATCTTCACAGCCGTCGCCTTAAAACCGGCGTAGAGCATCTCCCCCGGCTTAGGGTTCAGCTCCTCGTAGGAGCCTCTCGTTATCAACACCCTCAGGCTTACCCCTCCCCTCGCGAGCTCCACTTCTATGAGGGGGCCGAGTTCCTCGACTTCTGCGACGCGGCAGCGCAACTGATTCCTCATGCTGCTCCTCAATGGAGAGCGTGATAGTACGATGTCCTCACGGCCGAGAAGGAGGATCACCCTCCTCCCCGTGGGGAGGGGCTTTGGGTGGACGGCCTTCAGCTCCACCTCTCCGACATCTATGAGTAGAACGCCTCCCTCGCAGCTCTTCACGATGCCCTCTAGGATGTTGGGTCTCCCACTAAGCCAGGCCACCTCCATCGATTTTGGGTCTCTGAAGACCTCCATCGGTCTCCCAACCTGTATGATCTCGCCTCCGTACATCACCGCCATTCGATTTCCAAGCTCGGCGGCCTCAACGGGGTCATGGGTCACATGGATGGCCGTGAAGCCCAGCTCGCGGTGCAGCCTCTTAATCAACTCTTTGGCCGACTCCCTCGAGGCCTCATCGAGGCTGCTGAGGGGCTCATCGAGGAGGATGGCTTGGGGCTTTATGATGAGGGCTCTCGCCAGGGCCACCCGCTGCTTCTCCCCTCCGCTGAGGGTCTCCGGCATCCTTTTGAGAAGCCCCTCGATGCCGATGTATTCGGCGACCTCTAAGACCCTTCTATGAAGCTCGGACTCACGAGTTCCCCTTATCCTTAGGCCGTAGGCGATGTTCTCATAGACGGTCATGTAGGGCCAGAGGGCGATGCTCTGGGGGACATAGGCTAAGCCCCTCCTCTCAGGGGGGAGATCGGTGATGTCTCTACCATCGATGTAGATGCTCCCAGCCTCGGGTCTCCTGAACCCTACGAGGGTTTCGAGGAAGATTGTTTTACCCGCCCCACTTGGCCCCATGAGGGTTAGATACTCGCCCCCCTCGATGCTTAGCTCCTCGACATACAGCTTGAAGTCTCCAGCTCTCACCCGTAGCCCCTCAACCCTTATCATCGCCTCTCCTCCATCGCCCTCAACCCTGTGAGGATTATCAGGCTGGCTATGAGCAGTAGAACCGATAGCCCTGCGGCAGCCTTCAACCCCCTTGTTAGGAACCACTCATAGACGAGGACTCCCGCGACGGTTGGGTGATAGGCCACCACCATTATGGCCCCAACCTCACTTATAGCCCTGGCGATGCTCATCAGCCACCCCGTGAGGATGCTCCTCCAGGCGAGGGGTAGAGATATAGTTAGGAAGACCCTCTGGGCTGATGCTCCCAGACTCCTCGCCACCTTCTCCAGCTCCAGATCGATGGAGTCAAACCCCCGCTTGGCGAAGTTCACGGCGAAGGGTGAGGAGACGAAGACCATGGCGAGAACCACCCCATAGAGGCTGTCCTCAACCCTGATGCCGAGGGGGGAGAATAGTTGGCCGAGGGGCGCCCTACTGTTGAAGGCGAGGAGCACAGCGATACCCGCAACCGTATGGGGGAGGATCAGAGGGAGGTCGAGGAGGCCTTGGATGAGGCTCTTACCCCTGAAATCAACCCTGCTCAGAATGTAGGCGAGGGGGACGCCGAAGAGCGTTGAGAACGAAGCCGAGACGGCTCCAGCCCCCAGCGAAAGGGCCACAGCCGATAGGGCTTTGGGGTTCATAGCCGTATTTGGGAGCCATCCACCCCCTATGGAGATGAGGAAGAGCAATGGGATCACGAGGACTGCTATGAGGATGCTCGCCAGCCCTGAGAGATAGAGGAGAAACCATCTGGCACCGGCCAAAGGGGAGCCAGGCTCAATGGACATCACGTTTCCTCCCCGAGGAGCTCCATAAGCCATTTCGGCGCTTCGCCGACAACCTCGGGCCTTATAGGTCTAAAGCCCTTATCCTCTAGGATATCTCTTCCCTCATCGCTTAGGAGGAGTTTAATGACTCTCTTAGCAGCATCCTCATGTGGGGCATCTGAGGGCACAGTCAACCCATAGACGATGGGTGAAGCCTTCAGGGTTCTAGTCTCCCCACCCGTGGCTATCAGTATCAGCGAGACTTTGGCATACCAGTCCTCCAGCTCTGGATTTGCAAGGTTCAGCTCATCTGGTAGCTCCACGTAGGAGAGACCTCGGGAGACGGCGACGTTCCTATACTCGAAAACGTAGTCGAGCATACCGGCCTCAACGAGGGCGACGAGATCCACCTCCTTACTCCTGATGAACACCTTAATCGAATCCGGCCTTAATTTCGTGCAGTCGAGGTATACTCCGCTCCCGTTTATGCTATATGTGACTTCTGAATGCTCCATCAACATCTTCAATGGTTCATCGTCATCATAGTAGAGGGAGGCCAAGGCTAGAACCATTACGGCCCTATATCCACAGGGATCCTTATTCGGATCCGAGAAACCAATTCTAACATCGTCTCGTAGTAGTATCTCAAGCCAGTTCTCTTGGTTGATCTCCTCAGCGTATCGGCTCTTCGACGTATAAGCGACGACCATCTCGTTCGATGCATACTTCAGACACCAATCAGCATGCTCTCCAAACATCAGCGCCGGTATTAGCCTGTAGTCAGCGCTGATGACGAGATCCCCCTTCTTCCCTAGATCCACAACCTTCCGAATGGCGTCGATACTTCCACTAGGCTCATTTAAAACCCTAATCCCCTCCCGCTCCAGTATCAAGGCGAAGCTCTCGACGACATCCGTCATGCTCCCCGCATGGTAGACGACCAGCTCACCTGATGCCCCTCGCATCAGATGCCATCCTATAACTCCCAGGGAGATCACGAGTATCGACAGAGGTATCAGCAGGCCTCTACGTATTCCCATTCACCGTTATTCGATAACCGATAACGAATTTAAAACCTCTGATCAACATAAAAATCCGATAGCTAACTATTCGTGGATGAGCGGTGGCTTGGGGGATTTTTTGGAGTGGTTGGGGTGCGGGG
>JAGHBJ010000041.1 GCA_021161045.1 Candidatus Bathyarchaeota archaeon | reverse complement strand
CGGCAGAAGGGTCTGAGCCTCTCGATCTTATCCCCCTCAACCTTATATAGGTTCCAGACTCCCCTCTTCGTCACTCGGCTTCGCCCTCCTCTTTAGGCGGCTGATTTCTCCTTATTATATGCTCCGGCTCGAACTCTAGGGCTTTCTCCACGTCCTCGTATACGTGGGCCTCACCGACGGTGATGTGGGTTCCCGTCTTCGTCAGCATCTTCCTAACCCATACCTGCTCCACATCGACGTTTAGGGCTTCAGCTAGGCGTTGCCTGATCTCAGCTCTGCTCGGCGTTGAGGGGGCCTCCACCTCGAAGGTGACCTCCCTCCGACCTATGAGGGGGTTATCCCTGGTTGAGATCACCTTCAGCTCCACTCCCATCCTCCTCCATCCGCCCCATGAACTCCTCCGCCCACCGCTTCCGATCAGCGGTCACCTCCACCACGACGAGGCCCTCATAGGGCTGCCCATAGACGATGAGGGAGTCGATGGGCATGAGGATGATCAGGGGGAGGACGAGGAGATCCTCTTCACCCTCAACGATCACGGCCACCCCACTTTTAAGGGTTACCGCCTCCTCCAGGGCTCTCCATGCATCCTCATCTATCGTTCCAGGGGGATTCCTCGCCCTTATTAGACGTCTACCCCTCGGCGTGTAGGGCGCTATCGGTCTACGCATCACCCTATAATCTATGACGACTATGTCGGGGTTAACTCCAGCCTCTAGAAGATTTCTAGTGGAGGTGTCCCCGACGACGGCTAACATCCTCGGCCTCCTCTCCTCTAAGATCTCCTTGAATCTCTCCGCGGCGTCCTCGCCTCCTATGAGGAGGCCTAGAGGCCTCTTAAGCTCCCACCTCATATGCCTTGGAAGCCTTAGGGTCTTCCTCAAGGGCCTCCTCACCGAACCTTTATCGCGTATCTACCCTTAGCCTCTATGCCCAGCTTCTTCGCCAGCTCCGATGATTCGGGATCTAAGACGATGATGAGGCCCATATAGTCCTCGCTGAGGTCTTTACCCTTACAGATGGGACAGGTATCGCCGTCGGTGAGGATTTTACAGTTCCTACAGGCCTTTAGGCTCACTGCTCCTCGGCCTCCTCTTCCTCCGTTATGCCCCTCGCCCTCTTCACCTCCTCCTCGATCCAATCTAATCGGCCTAGGAAGGGCTGGCGGGCCGTCACGCCGATCTTACCTGCGCTACGACCCTTTGGGAAGGAGACGGCTACGATCCTAACCCTGAAGATATCTCCCTTCTGTATCCGTCTACCGGTCTCCTTGCCCAGGAGAACTCCATGCTTCTCATCGTAGGAGATGAAGTCGTCCATGAGCTGGGAGACGTGGAGGAGCGCATCGACGGGGCCGATCCTCAAGAAGGTTCCAAAGTCCGCGACCTCCACCACCTCCCCCTCCACAATCTCCTGGAGCTCCGGATAGAAGGAGAGGAGTGTGAAGACAACCCTATGATGGGTTCCACCATCACCTGGAACGAGGCGCCCCACGGGGTCAACCTTCAAGTCGACGATACTGATGACGTAGCCCAACTCCTCGTCGACAAGCCCCTCATATTTATTCTTCAACTCGTCTAGGGCAACCTCCTCCAAGGGCTCACCGAATCTCGAGGGATCTATGCGGACGGTATCCCTCAGGGTTATCAGGTTGAACATCCCACGCCACCTAAGGCTTAAAACCATGATAAAAGGCTTTGCCACTATCGACGGCCTAAACGCTCTATGAGGCGGGCTGCGGGGCATATCTCCACGAAGACCTCAAAGGGGTATCGCTCTAGGATGTCGCTGAGATACTCCCTCCACCGATATCCAAGGGCTATGAGGACGTAGATGCCTGCGACGTGGGCTCCCCTCTCCTCCACAAGGTCTACGAGGGCTCTCACCGTCTCACCGGTTCTCACGACGTCGTCGATGATGAGGATGCTATCCCCCGTCTCCCTCTTCTTCTTACTCCCCCTCTTTATCGAGGCCTTTGGGACGTAGAGGCAGCGTCTTATGGCTGTACCCCTCAACGTGTAGGTCTTCTCTATGAAGTCCCTGATGCCAACCTCCTTACGCTCCTTAGCTATGATGAGATCGACGTCTAATAGGCTGGCGACCAGCGTCGAGACGGGGATCCCGTCGACGGCGGCTGTGAGAACCTTCGTCACACGCCTCCCAGCGAACTTCTCCACCGCATAATTTGCCAATATCTTAAGCCATGTGATCTCGGAGACGATGGGAGTATTATCGAAGTATCCCTCCTCATCAAAGCTTATCCTCTTCGTCAAAACCTCCTTGATATTGGTGATCTCCATCAACTTCTCATAGAGCCTCTGAGCTCTCGCATAGCTTGGGAGGACGTGGCCCCGCATATATCGGCTGAGGATCGGCGGGCTTAGACCCAGCTTCTCGCTGAGCTCCTGATATGTGAAGCTCTTACTCGCTATTTTTAGAAGGTCTGTGATCATCATTCTATATTTAAGCTCTCTAACCTTCGGCTTCAACTCGCTAACTCTCGCCTCCAACCCGCTCACACCCAGAGATGTTCAACGGGCCCGAGGGGATTTGAACCCCCGACCGCCGGGTCTCCCCGCAGGAGCTTAAAAGCCCGGCGCTCTACCTGGCTGAGCTACAGGCCCCTAGCAACAAGACCATAAGAATTATACATT
>JAGHBJ010000099.1 GCA_021161045.1 Candidatus Bathyarchaeota archaeon | reverse complement strand
GTTGGGGGCGTAATCCCGATTCCCCAGGAGCTCCTCAAACGCCTCCTGAAGCCCCACCTACTAAGCTACCTCTCCCCCCTCCTCCTCATGATACTACTCACCGCCTCCCTCACCTACCTCATAGAGAGCTTTAGGAGAAGCCTAATGGCGAGTCCTCCTACGCCTCCCCTCCTAATCCTGGAGACCCTAACGGGCTTGACCCTAACCCTACTCCTCACGAGGATGAGGAGGCGCGAGGAGAAGGTGGCCATAGCCCCGAGGATAGACCTCTCAAAGGTCACGTTAGAGGTCAGTGGACGACTAACTCCGCCGGATATAGTCGGCGTAGGAGGGGGGAGGAGGGCGTCCCCCTCTAGGGTTAGGTATAGGAAGCCGGAGGAGCCCGACGCCGATTATGGATTCAAGATATTTGAACACATGGATCACCTAGAGCGTCCAAGGGGCATCGGATCTAAAACTCAAAGATATAGGCCGAGGAATATGGGAGGGAGTGGGCGTGGTAGAAGGCTTAGATATACATCCAGGTTAGGCCGCTACGCCTGGCATAGGATCCCAAGGGGTAGGCCGATGGATATCGCTTTGATACCCACCATAAAGGCCGCAGCCCTCAGAGGCCCCAGCCCTGGAAAGCCGAGGATTAGGATTAGACCAGAGGACTTGAGGGAGAAGGTGAGGGAGTATAGGGCGCCCCAATCGATAATCCTACTCATAGACGTCAGCCTCTCGATGATCGAATCCATGGGCAACCTCATCGAGGCCATCTATACGCTGCATAGCGATGTCTACAGGCGTCGAGACAGAGTCGGCCTTATAGTCTTCAAGGGTTCCAGGGCCTACACGCTGCAGCATCCGACGACGAACCTCGACCTCGTGGTGGAGAAGCTTAAAAACGTAGGCGCCAGCGACTTCACACCCATGGCCGCGGGACTCCTCGAAGCCTTGAAGATGATCAAGCGTGAAAGAATGAGGAATAGGGAGGCTGCCATACACCTCATCGTCATCTCCGATGGCATAGTGAACGTGCCACTTCAGAGACCCATATCACCGCTGAGCCGTAGGAGATACCTAAGCGAAGCTCAGGCCGACGCCCTAGATGTGGCGAGGCTCATAGCCAAGGAGGGTGTCATGGCTCACGTCATCAACACAAACCACTCGGAGGAGGATGCCCGAATACCTCCGACGCTGGATGAGAGGTGGAGGGTGAGGCTGACGCCTACGCAGTTCCTCATAGAGCTGGCGAGGGCCATGAAGGGGGATTACAGAGGCCTCACACTCAGGACGCCCGCGGTCGTTACTTAAGCTTCCCTAACCAGTTAAATTTATTGAGGCCTTATGGACATCTATGTCTCTCTCAGCTCTCGACCCCAGGGTCGGCAGGTGGAGGAGTCGCCTAGTCTTCATCCTCGGCCTCACCATGTATCTCCTCGGCGTCTACGCCTCCCTCCTCGGCGGAGCCCTCATCATAATCCCCGTCATACTCATCCTCTCAGTGATCATCTTCACCTCATATTTCATCTATACCCGCATGACCTGGAGGAGGATCGTCGTCGACGAAGGTCTAACCCTCCTCACCGAGGATCTCCTCAAAATCCTCCAGCGACATAAGGAGACCGAGCGTAGAAGTCGAGAGCTATTGAAGGAGACGATCAAAACCCTTGAGTACACGCCTCTGAGACTCCTCCTCTACACGATACTCCTCGACACCGAAAAACATGAACGCCTCCTAGAGACCATCATAGAGGAGCTCACCAGGGAGCAGAGCATACCAACCCTCGAAGCCTATAGCGCCGAGATCTCAAAGAGTAGAGAGGCTCTGAGGAGGCATGTAACGCTTGAGGATGAGATGATGAGGATGACAGCCTCAGAGGTCAGAAAATCCAGGAGCAGAGTCATCAGAACCCTATTAGAACTCATCCTAGAGGATGAGAGACGCCACCACGAGACCTTCAGCCTGCTTCTATCCCAGAAGTAATTCACCACGTTCAGAGGATCCACTCAGGGTTTAGAGGAGCTGAGGACAGCCCCCAGCCCCAATCCCAGCCAAAGAGGAGAAAACGCCTCCATAAGGAAGAGGCGAATCATCGACTCCAGAATACCTTTTTCGCAGAGTATATTAACGGCGTAGTCCTCTACCTGTGGGGTGAACTATGCCCCTACGACAGCCGATCGTCTGCGTCCTCGGCCACGTCGACACGGGGAAGACTACGCTCCTAGATAAGATTAGGGGGACAGCCGTCCAGCTCAGGGAGGCTGGGGGTCTGACTCAGCACATCGGGGCCAGCTTCTTCCCCCTTGAAACCCTCGTCGAGATGACGAGGAAGCTGATGAAGAGCGTGAAGGTCACCATAAAGATTCCAGGCCTCCTCGTCATCGACACCCCTGGACATGAGGCCTTCACAAACCTGAGGCGTAGAGGGGGGTCTGTGGCCGATATAGCTATCCTCGTCATCGACGTCATCAGGGGATTTGAGAATCAAACCTATGAGTCGATTGAGATCCTGAAGTCGAGGAAGACCCCCTTCATCGTCGCAGCCAACAAGATCGATCTCATACCAGGATGGAGAAGCATCCCAGATGCATTATTCCTCGAATCCTATAAGGCTCAGGATCCCTATGTGAGGGAGGATCTCGATAATAGGCTGTATAACATCATGGGAACCCTATCAAGATTAGGCTTCAGGTCGAATCGCTTCGATAAGGTTAAGGACTTCACCAAGACCATCGCCATCGTCCCCGTCAGCGCCAAGACGGGGGAGGGCATCGGGGAGCTCCTCGCCGTCCTCATAGGGTTGACGCAGCAGTATCTACGAGACCGGCTGACGACAACCTCAGGCCCAGCTCGGGGGACGGTGCTGGAGGTTAGAGAGGAGGTAGGGCTTGGGACGACCATAAACGCCGTCATCTACGACGGCGTCTTGAGGCGTGAGGACACCATCGTCGTCGGCGGGAGGGAGAAGCCCATCGTAACCTCCATCCGAGCCATCCTGATGCCTCAGCCCCTAGATGAGATCAGGGATCCACGTAAACGCTTCATCGACGTCGAGGAGGTCTCTGCTGCGGCGGGTGTCAAGATAGCGGCTCCAGACCTGGAGGATGCGGTGGCTGGAGCTCCCATCATCGCCGTCGGCGAGGGCATGCCCCTGGAGAAGGCCGTGGAGGAAGTGTCGCAGGAGGTTGAAAGGCTTCGAATCTCCACCGACAAGGTAGGCGTCATATTGAAGACGGATACCCTCGGCTCCCTTGAGGCCCTAACTGAGGGGCTTAAAGCGAGGGGCATACCCATAAGGCTGGCCGACATCGGGGACATCTCCAAGAGGGATGTGATGGAGGCCGTCGTCGTCGGCCAGGAGGAACCCCTATACGGCGTGATATTAGCCTTCAACGTCAAGGTTCTACCCGACGCCGAGGAGGAGGCTAGAGCCCATGGGGTGAGGATATTCCGGAACAACATCATCTACAACCTCATGGACGACTATATCCGATGGATGGAGGAGGAGCGGGAGCGTCGAGAGAGAAATGTCTTCGACAGGTTGGTGAAGCCTGGTAAGGTTGAGGTTCTGAGGGGCTTCATATTTCGAAGGGCGAAACCAGCTATCTTCGGCGTCCGTGTTCTAGCGGGAGTCATAGCGCCTAACAGGGAGCTGATCAGGGAGGATGGCAAGAACCTCGGAAAGATCAGCCAGATCCAGGAGGCCGGTAAGCCTATATCATTGGCTGAAGCCGGTAAGGAGGTGGCTATATCGATGCCTAAACCCGTCGTCGGCAGACATATAAGGGAGGGAGATATCCTCTACGTCGATATCCCGGAGGAGCATGCGAAGATGTTGAGGGATCGCTTCGCCCATAGACTCTCGGAGGACAGCCTTCAAGCCCTGGAGGAGCTGATAGAGATAAAGAGGCGGAGCAATCCCATCTGGGCCATATAAAAGGGGTGAGAGGATGCCCATCCTCAACATCTCGGATCCCGAGACCGGAACCACAAAGAAGGTTGAGATCGACGAGGATCGAATGCGGGTTCTCATAGGTCGAAGGATAGGGGAGATCATAGACGGTGCCGTAGCGGGAATGCCAGGCTATAAGCTACAGCTAACTGGCGGCTGCGACAGGGATGGCTTCCCCATGCGCCCAGACATCCACGGCGGAGTTAAGGTGAAGATCCTCCTCAGCGACGGCCCAGGCTACAGGCCGAGGAGGAAGGGGGAGAGACGTAAGAAGACGGTGAGGGGTAACACCGTAACCCCTGAGACCACCTTCCTAAACCTCAAGATCGTTGAGAAGCCTAAGGGGTCTGAGAGCCCTCAACAAGCCTCCTGAAATCCTCTACGCCGTCGGCGTAGCCGGATGCTATCAGGACATCACCGGCCTCTAAGACGGTGTCAGGCCTAGGCCTGATCCAGCGGCCCCCCCGCCTGATGGCTAGCACCCACATACCCGTCTCTTCAGGTATCCGAGCCTCCCTCAGGGTTTTACCCACGAGGGGAGAGTTCTCCGAGAGGGTTGCCCTCTCAACGGTCTCCTCAGCCCCCTCGATGACCATCCTCAATATGGGATGCGTTTCCTCTCCGCGTAGCACAACCTCAGCGATCTCCGCCGCAGCGTCGGCGATCATCTCCGTCGCCAATCCAAGCCTTATGAGACCCAGCATATCCCTCGCATCCTCCCCTCCAGAGCTGGAGATGACGAGGAGCTCAAAGTCGGTGTGAAGCCGATCCATATGCTCCTCAAGCATCTGAACCTCCTCAGCTAGCTCTCTGCTGTTAAGCAGAACCGATGAGTAGGCTAGGCCTATCATCAGCTCTGAGGTGTTCTTCAACTCGACGAGGTAGTCGCATATCTCCTTAAAGCGGTCACTCAAGCCTTAGTTCACCTCCGGCAAGCATCTTCAGCTCCTCGAGGCCTTCCGAGGTTCCACGGGCTAGGAGTATATCTCCAGGCATGACGACTTCCTTACCTGGGTTTAGTAGCCAGTGGCGTCCACGTCTTATGGCGATGACGTTTACGCCGAATCTCGCCGCCAGCTCCAATTCGTCTAGGGTCTTGTTCACCATCTCCGATGACTCGGAGACCTCCACACGGCCTATATGCTCCTCAACCCGTTCGAAGACCTCCCTAACTATGGGGTGTATCCTCAGCCCCCTGAGAACTATGCCGGCTATGTCGGCTGCGGCGTCGGAGATGCTGTTGGTCAGCGATCCAATCTTGGCGACGCCTGAAAGCTTCTCAGCATCCTCCCTGTCTCTCGCCGCAAGCATCAGATTCATGTTGAGAACATATACCAGGGTGTCCATGCGCTTCTCCAGCTCTAAGACCTCCTCAGCCAGCTCTCTACTGTTCAGCAGCACCGATGAGTAGGCGAGGTCTATCATCAACTCGGAGATGTCCTTCATCTCTAGGAGCGTCTCATAGACTGATGTGGGCCTATACTCCACCTTCTCCACCTGTTTCATACGGGGAGAAGACCACCTCCTCCCAGCTCAATCATCCATCCCCACAGCATCTCATAACCTTTACGAAAAAGGGAGTTTAATCCCCAACGAATTCTGGGGGTCTCCTCATATCCCGAGGCACTTGGAGGCCCATGGCCTTGAGAATCAGGGGCGCCACCTCATAGATCGTCATGTCGAGTCGTCGACCTCCAAGGTCTCTCTCTGGGTCATGGTAGATGTATAGGCCATACTTGTCGTGAACCGCATCATCTGGGCCGGTGTCGTTTTCGGGGAGGTAGATGTTTCTATGCCCCATTGTTCCAGCTGATCGCCAATATAGGTTGTCGAAGTAGACCATGAGGTCTGGAGGATTCCCTCGGCAGACGGGGTAGAGCTCCTCGGGTTTATAGACCTTCGTCTCCCACCGCTCGCCGTTCGGCCCCCTGATGCCCATCAACCTCCTTCGGAGCTCCTCCCTAACATCCTCATACTCGTCTCTTGGGACGACGCCCTGGGCTTCCCTCCCCTCGACGTTTATGAAGACCCGTGCATAGTAGCCTCCCCACCCCCAGGCGATGGTTCGACTCCAATCGACGTCGGCTTCCTCCAGCCGTGATATACGGTTCAGAGGCCTCCTCAGCTTCAGGTAGCCCTCCTCCTCCAGCCAGCTGTTTATACAGAAGGCCCCCTTCATCCTCTTGGCCCCGTGATCCGAGACGATGAGTATCTGCGTATCGTCGTCGAGCAGCTTAAGGAGCTCCCCAATCTTCTCGTCGAGATATACATAGTAATCCTCGACGACTGTTTCGAACTCGTTTCCAGGCTGGTAGAGGTGATGCTCCTCATCGAAGTATTTCCAGAAGGCGTGATGTATGCGATCCAGGCCGATCTCGACGAGGAAGAAGAGGCTCCAGGGCTTATGGGCGATTAGATATTTGATCATGTCGAAGTGGCGCTCCGTCATCTCATAGACGCCCTTCAGGATGCTCCTCTTATCCTCCTTCCTGAACTCCACATCCGGTATGTATTGGCCCACAGACCCCTCCAGCTCGGCCTTAAGCTCCCTTGGATAGGTGTAGTCCCTCTCGACGCTGGGGGTGATGAAACAGCTGACGAGGCACCCCTTCACAGGGTAGGGGGGATAGCTTGGGGGAACCGCATAGACGCAGGAGGAGCCTCCAGCCTCCGCGACGTAATCCCAGAGCCTCCTAGCCTTGATGCTCCTCGAAGATGCGATCCAGATGTCCCTGTAGGAGTAGCCCCTCCGATGTCTAAACCCATATAGGCCGAGCTCCCCTGGGGTTTTCCCCGTCGCCATCACCATCCAAGCTGGAATAGTTATCGGGGGATCACAGCTCTCCAGGTTGCCGTAGACGCCTCTCCGCATCAACTCGCTGAGGTTTGGGAGACGCTCCCTAAACCTCTCGAAGAGGAGCTGGGGGGCGGCGCAGTCGAGTCCTATGACGAGCATACGCCTCATGACTCCTCACTCCACGAAGGGGTTTGGATGTCTGAGGATGACGTCGACGACCTCAGGCCTCATCAACTCCCTAGGCGGCCTCTCACCTCTCATAAGCATCTCCCTGATCCTCGTGCCGCTGAACTCGATGCGATACTCAGCTGGATGGGGGCAGACCCGTTCGTTGGTGACGCCTCCACATCGACGACAGTAGAAGAAGCTCCTGAAGAAGAGGGGTGTGATGCCGAGGTCTGGATACTCATCGAAGGCCTCCTGAGCCTCATAGGGGCCGTAGTATTTGCCGACGCCTGCGTGGTCTCTGCCGACGATGAAGTGTGTACATCCATAATTCTTTCTGACGATGGCGTGGAATATCGCCTCCCTCGGGCCGGCGTATCTCATCTCCATCTCCAAGGTGACGAGAACCGCGGTCTCGCGTAGATAGTAATGCCTTAGCAGGGTCTCATAGGCCTCGATGATGACCTCATCCTTGAAGTCTCCAGGCTTCTTACGCCCTATGAGGGGGTTTATGAAGAGGCCGTCGACGAAGGCTAGAGCCGTCTTCTGGACATATTCATGGCCTAGATGGGGAGCGTTCCGAGTTTGGAAGCCCGCGATGGTTCTCCAGCCGCGTTCACGGAATAGGAGCCTCGTCTCCTTAGGCTTCAACCTATACCTCGGAAACTTTCCAGGGGTCTCCCTGAACAGCCATATAGGGCCTCCGACGAGGAGGGGTTTCATCTCCATGGTTCTGGCAACCCCTGGATGAGCTGGGTCGAGAGTCTTGAAGACCTTCTTGGCATACTCCCTATGGTCTAGGGGGTAGACCTCCTCCACGTGGAGCAGCGCGAAGGGTTCACCGCCCTCAACTAGGGCGATGTCATCCCCCTCCCTGAAGCTTGAGGCCTCATCCTCTGAGACGTCGATGACTATCGGTATTGTCCAGGGAACATCATTCGCCAGTCTCCCCCTATCGAGCACAGACCTATAATCCTCCTGGGTTAGAGGCCCCTCTAGGGGGCTGTAGATCCCATAGGCGATGTTCTCCAGATCCTTACGCTTCTCCATCGAGACCGAAACCCTTGGAAGCTCCTCCGCCTCCTCCTCGATCCTCCCCCTCTTAGACTCTGGGACGAGTCGATCGATGAGTCTTCCACCATGGGGGGCTGGCATGTCACATCACTCTATGTAGCCTAGCCTCCTCAATCTCTCCCTTATGATCTCTTCCTCCTCCTCGGTGTAGACCGGCTCCTCGGGGAATTCATTCTCAAGCTTGTGGATGATATACTCCTCAACCGAGGAGAAGATGGTTCCAGTGATCTTCTCCTCGATGCGCTTATAGAGCCTCTTAGGTATGCGGATTATGACCGTCTCCTCAGACATCGCATCTCTGAGTGATGAGCCTTCTAGGGCTTATATAACGTTCGAGTTAGAGCGTGAAGGCTGTGAGGAAGCTTAGAAGCCTCTCCAGGGAGACGAGGCAGAGGATGAAGGCGAGTGCAACTATGATCCAGCCCACCAGCTTCCTCACAGCCTCTCCCCTCCATATAGGGGGTTGATGAGCTCCCTGTAGCGCTCCAGGAATCTCAAGCCCTCCTCCGTCGTCACGTAGAGTCTGTCCCCCTTCCTCTCCAGCAGCCCCCGCTCCATGAGCCATCTCAGATAGCGCTCAACGATCTTGAAGTTCAGGTTGGCCTTGTAGACTATATGCGTCTTCTTCGCCCCCATCCTCGCTATCTCGAGGATGTCGGCGCAGATGTCGAGGCCGCTCCTCCTCACATCCACCACCTTTCCGCTTCTTCCTGAAAAAGATTAAGATTTAAGGCTTATCTATCCAATTAAGGAATAAATTTCCCAATAGAGTGGAATTAAGACGGAATTATCCATTTTTGGTTATGACTTCCCACAGATGGGGATCACTTCCCTCCATGGGATAATGAAATGTATATAAGGGCTGAGGGAAGAAGAGAGGATAATCTGGAGGGTGGAGAGGCCACGAGGCTTCCAAGGCAGCCCGAGATGAATATTGGGACCATAGGGCATGTAGATCATGGTAAGACCACCCTGGTTCAGGCGTTGACGGGCATCTGGGCCGCGAGGCACAGCGAGGAGTTGAAGAGGGGGATAACCATAAAGCTGGGATACGCCGATGGAGCCATCTATAAATGCCCCAACTGCGATGAGCCGGAGTGCTACTCGATGTCGCCTAGCTGCCCCGTCTGCGGCTCAGAATGCGAGTTTAGGAGGGCTGTCAGCTTCGTCGACGCCCCTGGACATGAGATCCTGATGGCGACGATGCTCAGCGGAGCCGCCGTCATGGATGGAGCAATCCTCGTCATCGCCGCCGATGAGCCATGCCCCCAGCCCCAGACCAGGGAGCATCTCGCAGCCATAGACATCATCGGCGTGAAGAACATCGTCATCGTCCAGAACAAGATCGACATAGTCACCAAGGAGGAGGCGAGGAGGAACTATGAGGAGATCCTCAGATTCGTGGAGGGAACCTCAGCTGAGGGGGCGCCCATCATACCCGTCTCGGCGCAGCATAAGGTCAACATAGACCTCCTAATCCAGGCGATAGAGGAGCATCTCCCAACCCCTCATCGAGACCCATCGAAGCCCCCGAGGATGTATATCGTTAGAAGCTTCGACGTCAACAGGCCTGGAACCCCGATTGAGAAGCTGACGGGCGGCGTCATCGGAGGCAGCATACTCCAGGGAAGCTTCAAGGTCGGAGAGGAAATCGAGATCAGGCCAGGCCTCACCATCATGGAGAAGGGTAGGCTGAAGGCGCAGGAGCTCTACACGGAGATCGTCAGCCTCCACGCCGGCGGAGGCCCGGTGGAGGAGGCTAAGCCAGGCGGCCTAGTGGGGGTTGGGACGACCCTCGACCCCTCCCTGACGAAGTCCGACGGCCTCGTAGGAAGCCTAGCTGGGAGGCCTGGAACCCTCCCACCGGTTTTGGAGGAGATGAGCCTAGACATCCAGCTCTTCGAAACTGTCGTCGGAAGCAGGGAGATGCAGCGAGTCGAGCAGATCAGGAGGGGGGAGAGACTTCTCTTCAACATCGGGACGGCGAAGACCATGGGAGTGGTGACCCACATATCTAAGGATCACGTGGAGGCCAAGCTGACTATACCCGTCTGCGGCGAGGAGGGAGACAGGGTGGCAATAAGCCGAAACATCAGTGGACGATGGCGCCTCATAGGCGTCGGCCTACTGAGATGAAGGCGAGGGGTATACCGGTTCTACTCGACTCAAGCTTCCTACTCATACCCCTCGAGGATGGGGTTGACATATTCTCCGAGCTTGAACGCCTAATGGGTCTGCCCAGATGCCTTGTTCCAAGACCAGTCATAGAGGAGCTCCGGAGATTGAGGGAGATGGCCTCACCCTCCGAGGCGAGGAAGATAGGATTAGCCCTGAAGCTGGCTGAGAGATGTGAGCTCCTCGACGTTGAGCTGGCTGAGGGGGAGGATGTCGACGACCTATTGGTTAGGCTGGCCCAAGAGCTTAGATGCCCCGTGGCGACGAAGGATGGAGAGCTTCGTAGAAGGCTGAGGAAGATTGGGGTTCCCGTCATATACCTAAGGCAGAGGGCCTACCTCGAGGTGGATGGAGAGCTGCCATAGCCCGACAACTTAAGACTTTTATAGCTGAGGGTTGAGGGAATCAGGAATTCGGTGGAGCTGACGGATATGATGGATGTCATCTTCCACCTCCTCATCGGAGGGGTGATGGTCATCGTCTCAGCCATAATATTCACAAATGCCATAGAGTATCTCGGCGACAGAACAGGTCTCAGCGGCTCCTTCATAGGTAGCATCCTCGCCCCTCTATTCACGTCTATGCCGGAGATGGTGGTATTCCTCATCGCCGTCTTCGCCTATGGGGGGCATAGGGGGGAGGAGATAGGCATTGGAACAATATATGGCCAGCCCTTCATGGCCTCAACCCTCTCCTACGGCCTCGTCGGCCTCGCGGCCATCCTGGGATATATGCAGGGTAAGCGTAGCGACCTCGTATTCGAGGTTGAGAGACATCTCGTAATCCCCTACACATTCATAACAATCCTATTCCCCCTCGTAATCATACCATCAATAGTGACGCATAGAATATTGAAGATCATCTTCTCCCTCATATTC
>JAGHBJ010000073.1 GCA_021161045.1 Candidatus Bathyarchaeota archaeon | reverse complement strand
GGCTACGGGCATAGACCCCGATGAGATACCGGAATACTTCAGGGAGATCGAGGAGGCTCAGACCTCAACATCGGTGAGGCTCAGAGTCGGCCTGGAGGTGGACTACCTCCCAGGGGAGGAGCATCGAATAGAGCACATCATCGACGAGTATCCCTTCGACTTCATTTTAGGGGCGCTCCACATCGTCGAGGACTGCGACCTGGGATATAGGCATGGAGCTGAGAGATTCTTCACCAGACCCATGCATAAGGCCGTCAAAACCTACTTCAAATGGTTTAGGAGGGCCGTGGAGTCAGGCCTCTTCGACGTGATGGCTCATCCAGACTACTTCAGGAGATACCTACCCTCCCTAGGGTTGAGAATTCCGGACTTCAGGGAGTATGCCTCAGAAGCCCTTGAGGCCCTGGAGGCGATGAGGGAACACCACATCGGCTTCGAGATAAACTCCTCCGGATACAGGCATGGAATAGGGGACTGTTACCCAACCCTCGAATTCGTTGAGGCTGCGAGGAGGATAGGCATAGAGAACATAACCATAGGATCAGACTCCCACAGCGTTGAGCATCTCGGCGGATGGCTAAACCACGCCCTCGAAAAACTCACCAAAGCAGGATACAGACGCCTCTCCACTTATAGGGGGAGGAGAAGGAGGAGCATTGATATAGGGTTTTAAATTAAATATTTAATTTTCATCATAAATAACACTTAAGGCGCCTTAACGATGTCTGAAGAACTCAACTCACCGCAAATTTGGCGCCGGGGGTGGGATTTGAACCCACGCGGCCCGCATGGGCCACAAGCTCTCCAGGCCTAAGCCCTCCCTTGAGGTTTGCTCCCTACCTGGCTGGGAGACCCCGGCCCAGAATTTTGATGATGGAGGCCTCGATTTAAAGGATTTCGCCCTTAGGCCTCTGGTCATTAAGTTAATTATTTATTTACGTTAATAGATTGTTAACTTTGTGTGGGTTCCCAGGTGGCTGGGTGAGGCCTACTCCAGATTGTGGGTGGAGTATGGACGTAGGCCCTTCACCCTAAGCGAATTGAAGGAGGTTTTAGGCCTCGCCGATGCTAGGGCGAGGGTCTTGGTTCACCACCTCCATAGGAGGGGTCTTCTACTGATCTTCGATGTGGGGAGGCCTAGGCTCTATAGGGTTTTGACGCCTGGGAGCTTCATCCTCCTCGCCTCTGGACGCCTGAGGAGGGTTGAGCTGAGGCAGGAGGCCTACATCCAGCTCCTCTACGACTGCTTCAGGGCGATTGATAGGGCCTTGGAGCTGACCTCCCTCATCCTCTACGGCTCGGTGGCGAGGGGGGAGGCCTCCAAGACGAGTGACCTCGATCTCCTAGTCATCTCCGACGACCTTAAGGGGAGCATCGGGGAGAGGATGGAGCAGCTGTTGAGGGAGATGAGGGGGGAGACGGAGGAGGAGCTGAGACTCCTGAGGAAATTCGGATATCACACCACCATCTCCCCATACCCGCTTAGGAGGGATGAGGCCAAAAGACTCCCACCCATCCTCCTAGATATGCTGGAGGACGCCATAATCCTCTACGACGAGGAGGGCTTCTTTCAACGCCTGATGGAGAGACTGAGGGAGAGACTCCAAAGGGTGGGCGCCAGGAGGCTGAGGAGCGAGAAGGGGTGGTATTGGGATTTGAAGCCTGATTACAGGCCGCTGGAGGCTGTGGAGATATGAAGCTGGTGGAGATGGCTGAGGCCTACCTGAGGCAGGCCTCCTTCAGGCTGAGATACGCCGGAGACGCCTTGAGGGCTGGGAACCACCCCTACGCCTTGAGGCTGAGCCAGGAATGCGTAGAACTAAGCCTGAAGGCGGCTCTAAGGCTGGTGGGGATAGAGTATCCAAAGGTTCACGACGTATCAGGCGTCCTGATGGATCACGCCGACAGATTCCCAGATTGGTTCAGGGAACGACTAGAGTTTATGGCTGAGACCTCCGCGACGCTGGCGGCGAAGAGGGAGATCGCCTTCTACGGAGGGGAAGAGGCCCTGCTAACGCCGGAGGAGGCTATAAGCAAAGGTGAAGCCGAGAGAGCCTTAGAGACTGCAGGGGAGATTCACAACCTCTGCATGAGGCTCCTATCAGAAATCAAGAATAAGGGTTGATTTGACCCCTTCTAGTCCCTTATGAAGAGGGTCTCCCTCATCCCTCTGAAGCGTTCATCTCCCGTCACAACCTTTCCGTCGACCCTCTTCGCCGTGGTTAGGGTTATGGAGTCTGCGAGGCTCCATCCTCTACGTCGCCTCTTCATCTCCACATCGATCTCTCCAGCCTCAACGGCTGTCTTGAAGTCGAGGTCAACTATCTGCGTCGAGGCCCTGATGAACTCTAGACGCCTCCTTCGACTCTCAGGGGTCTCATTCCCAGCCTCTATCTCCCTCAGAAGCTTCCTACCGACCTCCGCAACCACGATGGAGGGGGTGGCCGCCTCCCCACTCTCGATGTATCTCCTCGCCACCTCACCGGCCTTAGAGACCCTGAAATACTTTATCCAGGCATAGGCGTCTCGTGGGTGAAGGGCCTCAACCTTGGATTTGAACCGAACATCGATGCTGAAAGCCCCTCCCTCTCCAGGATCAGCCTCCTAATCACCTCATCTAGGCTCCTCACACCCATCTCAGCCTTCAATCTACGTAGCATC
>JAGHBJ010000119.1 GCA_021161045.1 Candidatus Bathyarchaeota archaeon | reverse complement strand
TTATCGCCCCCGTTAGTGGAGCCTGGTAGAAGAGGACTATGAAGCCAGCGATGAGGAGGGCGAGCGCCTTTAGGTTCCTGGCTCTAAACGCCCTGGCGCAGGTTGATGATAGATAGAAGGCTAGGATACCATAGTTCACCGAGCTGAGAGGGGTTATGATAGCCCGCATTACCCAGCTGTAGGGGCCCTTCTCCATAGATATCATGGCGAAGATTATCATCAGGATTATGCCCGTCATCATCCATAGCTTGAAGCCCCAGGCGCGCTTCCTAGCCCTGATGAAGTATATCCCCCTCCTGAACTGGGAGTAGACCGCCAGAACAAGGGTGAAGGCGTTTATTATGGCGGCGATGGTTATCCAGGTGGTGGAGAACTCCTCGAGGGCTGGGATGTTGAAGAAGTAGGGGATGAAGACGATGAGAAATGATATCGCCATCACTATGAGCATCGCCTCCCTGCTCCGGAAGAACGCGGACATTTCCCCCACCTCACGTCGCCAATAATCGGACGAAGAAGTCGCTTCCAGCGTTTATCGCTATCAAGCCTAGTATCAGGAAGGCGAGGGCTATCCACTTATAGATGTCCTGAGCCCTGAAGCTGGCCCTCTGCGCTGGATCCTCCGATAGATAGGCTCCCGCCGCTGTCCCCTCCTCCCCTATCAATATATAATCTGAGGCACAGGCTAGACAGGCAAGGTTTGATGCGTAGCAGCCGGTGGTTATCGTCAGAGCGCCCACAGCGTTAGCGGTCTCCGTGATGTTCATCGCCTCGGAGTAGTGGGAGCCGAGCATGATAACTGCCCCTGGGCGAGCCCTCTGAAGTATGCCTATGTAGCCGCCGGTGTAGGCATATTGCTGCCCGCTTAGGAAGGGTAGATCCTTCTCATCGAACTCCTCCTCCTTCCCCTCAAGGAGGTATGCGGTTCTAACCGTCTCGACAGCTACAGGTCTAACTATCAACGATCCATCGGATCCACCGGTTGGAACTATCAGCCGCGTCCCAGTCCTCGCACACAGCCTCGCAACGTAGCCTAAAACCGCCAGGGCGGCGACGGTCCAGTAATCGAATCCATCCCATGCTATTCCATAGGAGCAGACCACCGGCCTTCCCATCTCAGCTGATCTACCCACAGCTTCCTCTATTGCATCTAGACCGGCAACTCGCCTCATGTATGGGAGCCGCCCTTCCCTCATGTAATAGATGACGAGTAGCACTAGGATCACGTTCAGCAGCAGTCCCAGGAATCTTCCCTGGATGATCCCTGGTATTGTGAATAATGGGCTGCTCAATTATATCCCCAATAAATTACAAAGAACGGGGGAAATATTATTAAAAGCTTGTCGAACTTCTCAGTTCACTGAACCAGAATGATGCGAATGGGGTTATCTAGCTTCTTCTCCAGCATCTCCAGCGCCCTATTCGCCTCCTCCAGGGGGAGTTTATGTGTGATGGAGGTTGAGAGGTCTAGTCGTCCCGATGCAATGAGGTCTATCAGTTGATATAGCTCGGATTTAAGGTGGTCGTTGACGCCGATGATGGTCATCTCCCTCCCTATTATGGTTTTGTAGGGTGAGAGGGTTATATCCTCGGGGCTTATGCCCACCAACGTCATTCGACCCCCCTTTCCGACGCATTCTATTCCCTTCATTATGGTTTCTCTATGGCCGACGAGGTCGAGGACGACGTCAGCCATTCTGCCCTCGGTCTCCTCTCTCACCCGTTCAGCTGGCTCCTCGTGGAGGGGGTTGACGACTACATCTGCTCCAAGCCTCTTGGCCAGCTCCAATTTATACTCGGCCACATCCACTGCAACGACGAGGCCGGCTCCGAAGACCCTTGAGGCCAATTGGACGGCGTGGACGCCGAGGCCTCCGACGCCGTAGATGACGACAGTCTCACCCGGCTTGAGGTCAGCCCTCCTCAGAGCGTGTAGAGGCGTGGAGACGGCGCAGCCGAGGATGGCCCCCTGCTCATAGGGTAGATTCTCCGGAAGTCTAACGAGATTCCTGGCTGGGACGGCGATATACTCTGCGAAGCCTCCATCGACATCCTTACCGATCATGGCGTAGTGCTCGCAGAGGTTCTCCTTCCCCACAGCACAGTATCGGCATCTTCCACAGCTGAGGATGTAGTGAACCACAACTCTATCTCCAACCTCGAAGTCCTCAACGCCATCGCCGATCTGGTCGACGACCCCAGCGATCTCATGGCCGAGGGTGATGGGGAGGCGGCCAACCGTCCCTACGCCGTCTCGATAGTTTAGGTCTGAGTGGCAGACGCCGCTCGCCTTTATGTCCACGAGAACTTCTCCATGCCTCGGGGTTGGCCTCGGAACCTCATCGACGCTGAGGGGTTCACCAACCCTCTGGAGTCTGACGGCCCGCATGAATTCTACCATATCTCCTCGAAGGGGATGGAATGCTCAACCTTAAAGCCTTGCCCTGGAGATCTGACAGCCACCGTCATTCTCGCTTCCGGAAACGGCTTAAGAGTGGAGCTCCACCACTTTTAGAGAGCGATGAGTGGGATACTCGGCGGGGAGGGGGAGCATAGGCTTCTCATGGGCAATGAGGCCATAGCCCGTGGAGCGGTTGAAGCCGCCGTCGGCCTCGCCGTCGGCTATCCTGGGACACCCTCCTCGGAGGTTATTCAAACCCTCTCAAGGGTCGCTGACCGAATCCCCATGAGGGTTGAGTGGGCCGTCAATGAGAAGGTGGCCGTCGACATAGCGACTGGCTACGCCTACGCCGGTCTTAGAGCCTTGGCGACGATGAAGAATGCCGGCCTAAACGTGGCCTCAGACACCTTGATGTCGGTTGCCTACAGCGATGTGAGGGGAGGACTCGTCATCTATGTGGCCGACGACCCTGGAGCCCATGCAGGGATGGAGGAGCAGGATAATCGATGGTTTACGAGGCTTTCGCTTCTGCCGATGATAGATGTCTCTGATCCCCAGGAGGCTAAGGATGCTGTGGTCATGGCCTTCGAGCTGTCAGAGGAGTATGCGATCCCCATGTTGGTTAGGTCGACGACGAGGGTTGCTCACATGACCTCAATAGTGGAGCTCGGCCCTGTTAGAGAGTTGAGGAGGCCTCCAGGCTTTGAGAGGGATATTAGGCGTTATCCCAGGGCCTCCCCGAAGTGGTGTATGGAGCAGCATGAGAGGCTCAACGAGAAGCTGGGCCTCCTCCGCCATAGGGTTGACGGACTCCCCGTGAATAGGCTGCATATACCCGAGGGTGGAGCCGACAGGGGCGTGGTGGCCTCCGGCATCTCCTGGAGCTACCTCAGGGAGCTCCTCGATAGATATGGATTGTGGGATAGGCTGCCCGTCCTGAAGATTGGAACCATAAACCCTCTGCCGAGCCGTCTCATCGAGAAGCTGATGGAGTCCGTTGAGGAGCTCCTCGTCTTAGAGGAGTTGGAGCCATTCCTGGAGCTCCACTTGAAGGCTGCCGCCTCAGAGCTGGATTTGAGGCTGGGGATCCATGGCAAGATGGATGGCTGGCTTCCAAGGGTCGGAGAATATACGCCGGAGATGGTGGAGAACGCCTTAGGGCGGCTACTAGGATTAGAACTGGAGAGGCCGAATCCAGGGGTGGAGGAGGCGAAGGCTGAGGCCGTGAAGCAGGCGCCGAGGAGGCCTCTTCCCTTCTGTCCAGGTTGTCCCCACAGAGGAACCTACACGGCTCTACGAATGGCCCTCAGGGAGCTTGGCTACAAAGACGGAGAATTCATCGTCACCGGCGATATAGGATGCACCATCCTCGGGATGCATCCACCCTTCAACCTCTGCTGGACTGAGGTCTCCATGGGAGCTTCCATAGGCTTAGGGATAGGGCTGCGCTATGCTGGCATCGACAAGCCCATCATCGCAGCGATAGGGGACTCAACACTCTTCCACGCAGGTCTGCCCCCAGCCCTAAACTCGGCGTGGCATCAAAGCCAGATAGTAATAGCGGTTCTCGACAACAGGGTGACGGCGATGACCGGTCATCAACCCTCCCCCACATCGGGATACACAGCCACAGGCGGCGAGACCAAGGTCATCGAGGCCGATGAGGTTCTCAGAGCCCTTGGCATAGAGCATATCTGGGTGGCAGACGCCTACAACTTGGAGGAGGCTAAGGAGGCTTTCAAGGAGGCCCTGAGATGTGATGAGCCTTCAGCCGTCGTCCTCAAGCGGGTCTGCGCCCTCGTCGCCAAGAGGATGGGCCTCGTCGAACAGCCCTATAGGGTTGACCCTGAGCGATGCACCGGCTGCCAGCTCTGCCTCAGAACCCTCGCATGTCCAGCCATGACTCTAAGCCCTGAGGGTAAGGCTGAGATCGATGTTGAGACCTGCACCGGCTGCGGCCTCTGCGCCCAGATATGTCCTGTAGGAGCCATAGGGGGGTCTGAGCCATGATCAGGGAGCATAACATCCTCATAGCCTCCGTTGGGGGTCAGGGGGGTATAACCCTCAGCAGGATCATCGCCAGGGCCGCCATGAAGATGGGTTATAGGGTCATAGTCGGCGAGACCCTTGGAATGGCCCAGAGGGGAGGCCCTGTCCAGAGCCATGTCAGAATAGGAAGCCAGGTCTATGGGCCCCTGATACCGGAGGGGAGATGCCACATCCTCATCGCCTTAGAACCCGTCGAGGCCCTGAGGGCTGCTAGATACCTAAGCCCAGAATCCACAATCCTCCTCAACGAGGCATCTCTCCCACCGATCACAGCCATA
>JAGHBJ010000080.1 GCA_021161045.1 Candidatus Bathyarchaeota archaeon | reverse complement strand
GGGCTAGTTGTAGTAGGGCTTCCACTATGGCTGAGCGGGGTATCAATCCCCTCATGGCATCTATCTCCTCGATTAGTCCCCTGCTGAGGCTGAGGCTGACTCTGATCTTCCTCGAATCTCTGTGTGGGGCTTTGAGGGGGGAGGGTTCGGCTTTCATCGTCATTACATCTCCTCCTCGTCGCCTGCTTGGATCTGACGGTGGCTGTCGGATCTACTTTTAGGGTGTCTCCTCCTGGCTTCTCGGGCTATCTTGATGGGTTTCAGCCATAGGGGGTCGTATATGACGTAGATGACTGGGCATCTTGGGTTGTCGCAGAACCATTTGATGTTGTCTTTTCCCCTTCTGAGGAGGCTTCCACAGTCTGGGCAGGGCCTCCTCATCCTATCGGTCGGCCCCGATGTCTTATCCGCTGCTAGGAACATCCTCAGGAGCTCCTCCAGGTCTTGGTGGTTGATCATCCCAGCATCTAAGCCCTCTCGCCCTCTAATCACCCTTTTTTAACATCTCCGTGTAATAGAAGGCCTATACCGCCCCGTTTCAAGTCCCCGAAATGGAGGGGGCGCGGATTTTTCCAGCCCCCGATATTTATCCCCTTTAGACCTAGATCTGTTAAAAATTCCCTCTTTCAATCCCCCGAAGATGGTGAGATCGGTCCTGGAATTTCCGTCCCCTGAAAAGGTTTGGGGATCAGGATCTCTCCAGCGCCCTCACGAGGAGGTGGAATCTATGCGTCGCGGGGAGGCCGTCGATGTAGGGGTTCTCAGCCACCGCTAGGAGGGCGAAGCCATAGTCGAGATGCTCCACCACGATGTGGAGGTCGCGTCCCAGCCACCTCCTAACCCGATTACGCTCCTCAGCTGGCACCGGAACCAGTATACGCTCATGCTCATAGACCGCCTTACTGTAATACCTCTTCCTCGAAACCTTCCGAACCAGCCTCAACCCAGGCTCCGCCGCCTCCAGGGCCTCTATAAGGATTTCCGACTGGAGCTCCATGGAGGGCCGAGTGAAAATGGCGATGCCATTCCCGGCGCTACCTTTAAAAATTATAAGGGTTTCACTCAGCTTACTCTGTGGGGCGGGGAGAACTGAATGATCATACCGGTTAGATGCTTCTCCTGCGGCAAGGTCATCGGCGATAAGTGGGAGGAGTTCGCTAGGAGGGTGGCCGCGGGTGAGAATCCGGCGGCAGTCCTCGACGACCTAGGCGTCACGAGGTATTGCTGCCGTAGGATGCTGCTCTCACACGTCAATCTCATCGATGAGGTTTTGAGGCTCTATGAGGAGAGGGATAGATCAACGTTTAAGGAGGGGTAGGATTGTCGTCTGAGGAGGGTGAGGCTGAGCTTCTACTCCCCCAGGAGATGCTCCTCTCCGCGGGAATCCACATCGGAACCAGGATTAAGATGCGGGATATGGAGCCTTACATCTATAAGGTTCGACCGGACGGCCTCTTCATCCTAGACGTCGAGAAGACCTGTCAACGCATCAAGGTGGCGGCCAAGTTCCTATCGAGACTCAACCTCAGCAGGGTTGTAGTCGTATCAGCTAAACACTATGGCCGGAGACCCGTGGAGAAGTTCTGCGAGTTGACGGGGGCCATCCCCATAACGGGGAGATTCACCGCTGGAACCTTCACAAACCCCTACTTCTCAGGCTACATAGAGCCTGTCGCCGTCGTCATCACCGATCCAATAGCCGATGAGCAGCCCCTGATCGAGGCCGGCGAGGTGGGGATACCCGTCGTCGCCCTCTGCAGCACCGACAACACGGTTTCAAACATCGACCTCATAATCCCCGTCAACAATAAGGGTCGAAGGAGCCTCGCCCTCGTCTACTGGCTGCTATGCCGAGAGATTAAGAGGGAGCTTGGTGAGATACCCCCAGATGGAGACCTCCCCGTCCCCGTCGAGGAATTTGAAACCCCGATCTAAAAAGGGGAGGAATCGAAATGGGGGTGAGGAGACCCTGGGTCGCCGGATCCTTCTATCCAGGCGACCCAGAGGGATTGAGGAGGAGCATAGAGGAGTGTTTCAGGCATAGACTCGGCCCTGGAGCGCTGCCGAAGAGGGGGAGGGGGGAACGCCGAATCGTAGCCTTGGTCTCACCCCACGCCGGATACATATACTCTGGGCCTGTCGCCGCCCACGGCTATTATCACCTAGCCCTCGACGGGAGGCCTTCTACTCTCATCATCCTAGGGCCGAATCACACCGGTCTGGGAAGCCCAGTGGCGATGATGGGTGAGGGAGCCTGGGAGACGCCTCTAGGCGTCGTCGAGATCGATGGGGAACTCGCCCAGGCCATATTCAAGGCCTCGGACATCATAGACGTCGACGAGATGGCTCACCTCAGGGAGCATTCGATAGAGGTTCAGCTCCCCTTCCTCCAATACCTCTACGGCTCAGGCTTCAAATTCGTCCCCATCTGTATGGGCCTCCAAGACCTAGAGACGAGTAGGGCTGTGGGGAGAGCCATCGCCGAGGCGTCGAGGGGGAGGGATGTCGTCATCATAGCCTCAACGGATTTCAGCCACTATGAGCCTCAGTCTAGGGCTGAGCGGAATGATAGGAGGGTTATCGAAGCAATTCTCAACCTAGATGAGGAGGAGGTTCAGAGAACCGTTAGACGCTATGGAGTCTCCATGTGTGGATATGGCCCCGTATCCGCGGCGATAACGGCGGCTAAGGAGCTGGGAGCCTCCTCAGCGGAGCTGCTGGCCTACCACACCAGCGGCGACGTAACGGGGGACTACTCCGCCGTCGTCGGCTATGCTTCACTAAAGCTGACTCGGTAGAGGGGGATGATCCACGCCTCAGCCCCTGGGAAGGCGATACTCCTCGGGGAGCATAGCGTCGTCTACCGAGGCCCAGCCATCGTCCTCGCCATCGACTTGAGGGCGCATATCTGGGCTGAGGAGCGAGAGGGCGACGGAATATGGATTGAGGCCCCCGACATCGGGGTTTCAGGCCACTTCGACGCCCGTGGACGCTACCACCCCATTAG
>JAGHBJ010000109.1 GCA_021161045.1 Candidatus Bathyarchaeota archaeon | reverse complement strand
TCTTTCAATCTATAGTAATAGAGAGAAATAGTGATAATAAATTTTTCTTCTGACTAACATAAACAGAATGTTGAAACCCAAATCCTTGATGAAAGATTTTTACGCCTCCAGGCAATATAGAGGAGACGGCGGCCGTAGTCTAGCCTGGCTAAGACGTCAGCCCCCCGAGCTGAAGATCCCGGGTTCAAATCCCGGCGGCCGCACCATGAGTCGTTAAAAGATGTCGAAGATTAGGCTGAGGCCCACCTCTAGGAGGGAGGATAGGGTCAGGATGAGGAGAATCGGAATGTGATATAGTGAGAGCTCCTTGAGGGCCTCCTTGAAAGCTTTAGTCCACCCTACCGATCCATATAGGCTTCTGGATTTGAGGATGACTCTGGCCTCCGGCTAGGGCTGCGATGGTGAAGGCTGCTGCCTCTATGGGGATTATGGGTGTGAAGGCTATTAGGAGAATTGGATGGCTTAGGAGTATCGGCGTCGCGATTAGGCCTGTGAGGAGAAATTTGAGAGGATAGGAGAGCATCAATATGCCTGGGAGGATGAGTAGAAGCGGCTCGAAGATTAGATTTGCCCTGAGAGTGAAGGAAAGCCTCTGAAACGCATCCCATCCACCCATCAGCTGTAGCAGCGGATAGGAGTTGATGTCTCCGAGGGCGTAGAGGAGGTATTCCACATCGGTGTAGAGCCGGTAGTAGGGGGACGGCTACGAGGCCATGACAGCGCCGGAGAGATAGGTGATGAGGGCGTCTCTATAGAATCTTCGCAGCGTATCCCAACCTCGCTCTAAAAGCGACCTCAGCCACGAGGGATCTGGGATCAACAACCTCATAGAAGGTTAGAGCCATCTATATAAGCTGATGGAGGGAGATTCAGATCATGGCCTCCGTGGGAGATGTTAAGGAGGCGGCCTTCAAATTCATAGATCAAAACCGTGGATGGCTCTCGGAGTTCCATCTGGAGATATGGAATTACGCGGAGCCAGCCTTCAGGGAGTATCGATCCTCCAAGGCCTATGTAAGGCTCCTAAGGAAGGAGGGCTTCGAAGTCGAGGAGGGGACGGGGGGAATGCCGACGGCCTTCATGGCCACCTGGGGTGAGGGCCGCCCCCTCCTCGGAACCTACGCGGAGTACGACGCCGTCCCAGGGCATAATCAGAAGCCGGTTCCCTATAGGGCGCCGAGGGATGGGCTACACCCCTACGCCGCTGGGCATACAGACCCCCACTCGGCTCTAGGGGTAGCAGCCCTCTTCGGAGTTTTGGCAGCTAAACATGCCATGGAGCAATACGGCCTCAAGGGTAGCCTCCGAATCTTCGGTGAGCCTGCTGAGAAGGTCTGCGGCTCCAAGCCGGTTCACGCGGCTAAGGGCTACTACGACGGCGCCGACGCCTACATCAGCTATCATCCAGGCTATGCCAACTATGTCAGAGGCGAGATACAGGGCGGAGCCTACTGGAGCGTCCTCTTCCAATTCGAGTGCGACGACCCAGTTGACTGGTATAAGCTGATCGCCGTGGATCCAACTCCATATAGGCGGGGATGGCACTCTGGAGGGCGAGTCCCAGCGGCGCTGGACGCAGTCTGCCTGATGTATATGATGACGAAGATGACGAAGGAGGCGATGCTACCCCACACAGCCTACTGGACGCTGAACGAGTTCATCATGGTCGGCGGCCAATGCACCTCGGATAATCTGCCGCCGAAGATCAGTCAGATCCAATATGCCTACAGGTCGCCTACGTTGACTATGCAGGAGAGGATCACTAGGGTGTTGGAGAATAATGCCAGGGCTGCGGCCAGGGCGGCCTTCTGCGAGGTCTATGAGCGCTGGATCACTAAGACGAGGGTTGGACTTCCAAACCTCGTGATGTCGGAGGTGACCTATGAGAACCTGAAGCTTGTAGGCCCACCGAGGTATGGTGAGGAAGCGAAGAAGTTCGCCAGGGAGATCCAGAGGAACTTGGGCTATGAGCCGATGGCCGAGCCCTTCCTTGAGCATGGCCTAACCTATGGGGGTGGGGAGGCTGAGAAGCCTATACTGTCTCCGAGGGAGATGGATGAGCTGATTCGCAGAGCCCATCCAGCCTGGGTTAGGAATATGGGTTCAGATGACTATGTGGAGTATACCTGGCATGCGCCTACGTCGAGGTTCTTCACAGCTAGGCCCGTATTGAAGCCGCTGCCCGATGGCAGACCCTATCCCTGGTGGGTTCACGTCGCCATGGGTGGAAACCCCAGCACCATAGACCCCTGCATAATCACCGCGGCTAAGACGATCGCGGCGACCTTCATAGACCTCCTGATGAAGCCGGAGATACTGCGGAGGGCCTGGAGCGAATTCAATGAGCGAACCGGCGGGGGGATAGGAGGGTCGAAGTGGGTGCCTCCACTACTGCCCAAGGACTTCGAGCCGCCCATCGATCTCAGATGGCCGGAATACATCTCAACGCCCAGGGGAGAAGAATGGTGGATACCGACGCCTAAAGGCAGAAAGGAGTTTAAACCCCTCTAAGATTTCTCAAACCCTAAACTCTCGCCTCTTTTTAAGGGCCTTAAAGCGCTAAATCTACTTCATAGAAACCCTTCACCATCCCCTTCGCCGAGAAGGCTCCCTAGGTTTCACCTCGAATTCACAGTAGGGATCCCCCATCGCTATGCATCGCGTCTCCCTCGCCTGCATGTCGCGGTTAAAGATCTCCGACGCGAAGCCTGCGATTACACCTCTAACATAATGGCTGAAGGGTCTGCCTGCGCCCTGCCCCAATTCGCATTCTATACAGTGATGAACCCTCATCTTGAAGTGGGATGAATCCTCGCTGAATTCCATTATCTGGGGGATTCCATATCCAAGGGATTTGAAGAGGATCTCGCCTATGGCGAATCTGTCTCTTAGACGTTTGATCCCTATCTTCTCCGCCTCCATGTTGATGTGTCTCCCCCTCTCCGCTCCGACCTCCCTTCCAATGTGGTATAGCATAGCCTCACCCCCAGAGCCTAGATGCTCCCTGAACTTTATGAAGAAGCCTCTTAGGGCGGGTTCGGAGAGGATGATCGCTCTATGGGGGCCTAGCATGATGGGGAATGAGGCCTCATCGGCTATCAGGCCCTCGAATCTAGGCTTGATCACCTCAGCCTCCTCGACGAATTCAAGGGTTTCAAGCTCCTCAGTGAGCTCCTCCGGCTTTACATCCGCCTCAGTGAAGTCTAGAAAGAGGACGATGGAGCCCCTCTCCCCACTCCTCATGGGGCCAAGGGAGAGATAGGTGATGTCGATGCCATGCCTCGCCAATATATCGGTTATCTGCTCCAGCGCTCCAGGCCTTGAATAGCCTCTTAACACAAGGCCATATAGCTTACGGCCCTGATAGAACATGAATCTCTCAATATGGAAAGGCTCCAATCATCCACCCTCAATGACATATACGCTAAACAAATTAATAATGTTTTTAGTATTAAAAATCGATATTTTAGAGATAACTCCGTCGTGAGGGAACACTTCTCAACGAGTGCCTCTTCTATATGAGAATTGGATGTGATGAGGCATAGCATGGCTACGCTTCTAGGCGTTAAATCCTTAAGTAGATTAGTGGAACCTCTCAGAGAATTAATTGAATGAGGGGTAGGAAGCCTCTAGGTTTCGCAATCATTATCCTATTATCCATATCCGGTAATGTAGATGGGGAATTTCCAAATTCTTCACGGATTGAAAGGGCTTATAATTTCCTTATTTCACTTTATAATCCAAATTTAGGGCTTGTATGCGAGAGCTATGAAGC
>JAGHBJ010000105.1 GCA_021161045.1 Candidatus Bathyarchaeota archaeon | reverse complement strand
TCCTCCAAATCTTTCTGGGATGTCTCCACCTCCTGGGCTGGTGGAAGCGGTCATCCATATCCAGGGGAGCATCAGCTTTAGGCCGTAATCCCTCACGGCTCTCGCAGCCTCCTCAACTCCTTCTGGTTGAAGCGTCGGCTCTCCGCCTGTGAAGACGACGGCGTCCAGGAGGATGAGATTCTTCTCTATTCGTTCCCTGAGAACCTCTACGCCGACCTCGACTCCGGAGTCTGTGGGTATGAGAGGCGAATTCTGGCAGTAGGGGCATCGGAAGTTGCAGCCTGCGAAGAAGACGATGAGGGATGCGTTGCCATACCAGTCGACGGTTGATAGGTCGAGGATTCCTCCAAGCCTCATCTTCTCAGCCATCCAGATGCCTCAGGGGCATCCCAGCACTATCTCCCCTCGGGGTTAAAATAGGTGTCGGAGCCTTAGGCCTCGACGTATATCGGGTTTGTCCACGCCTTCCTCCCGTAGATGTCGGAGATCTCGATGCGGATGTAGGTTTCATCACCCGTAACCCTATACTCAGCCTCGGTTATCTCACCCCTCACAGCGGTGTATCTCAGGCCGAGGGTTGGATTCGACACGAAGCTTATCCACCTAACCGGCGAGGTCTCCACGTGGATGGCTCCATCCTCTATGTTGAGACCCCTGATCTCTGGGCCATTTGACGAGTAGAATAGGCCTCTAGATATGGCGTCGACGACGGCTTCGACGGTCGGCTTCTCTGCCTTCACCATGATCCAGGCCCCTCCGATGTCCGGTGGAAGCCCAGGCCTCCGCTCCATATGGGCGTCGTCGCCGGCGAATCCATAGAGTCTCCGCCCATTCGAGAGCAGTCCATCCCAGTGGACCGTGGACAGCCCCCTCTGCCGGTTGAGTTCACAGGTGGTGTTATAGATCTCTATGCCGATATAGTTCTCCAGGCTCAGGAGGTCTTGGAGGTTGAAGCCTGACCAGTAGGGATGAGCCACTATTGGGAGGCCTCCATACCTCAGCGTCAGGTCTATCACCCTCTGGGGGCTCTCATCTGGATCGCCCTCCTCAACGGGGAGCTCCCCCTCGATGTTTATGGCTAGGATGTGGAATCTCGTCCCAGCTGAGGAGGTTCCGACGCTTATCTCCTCCCCTGGGATCAGCAGTATGTCTCTCGGCTTCTCATGTGGATATGTGAGCATGCCGTGGTCTGTGATGGATAGAAACCGATAGCCCCTCTCCCTATAGGCGTCTATGAGCTCCTTAACGGTGAGCATTCCATCGGAGCGATCCGTGTGGGCGTGGAGATTCCCCTTAAGCCAGACTCCTTCAAGTGTCCAGGGGTTGTTGAACTCAAGCTTCACGCATCAAAGAGGCCTCTGAACCCCTCTTAAGGGTTATGATTAGGCGAGGGCGATGAGGAAGGCTCCGAGGAAGATGAGGGTGGAACCTAGCAGCCTAATGGCTCCATGCCTCTCGCCGAGCATTCCCACCCCGATAAGGGATCCGATGACTACGCTGAGCTGTCTAAGCCCTATGAGGTAGCTGACCTGGGCGAGGGGCATGGCCATTAGAACCATTAGATAGCTGAGCCTCATCAGGGTGCCTGAGAGAACTATCCGAAGTATCCACCTCTCCGCCGTCTCCCTAACCCTGCTCCACCTCCTAGCGACTATCGGGGTGAGCATCAAGGCTGAGAAGGGGTCTAGCCAGAAGGCGTAGAGGAGGGGGCCGACTCTTAGGACGCCTACCTTATCCACGAGGGAGTAGAGGGCCGTTGATAGAGCCGCGAGGAGGGCTAGCCCTGACGCCCTATTCAGGCTTCGGAGAGGTCTTAGGGGGCCTCTAAGCCCTGAGAGGTGGAGTGTGTAGAGGCCGAGGGTTATGAATAATATCCCGAGGACGCCGAATATCGAGACCTCCTCGTGGAGAATGAGGGGGGAGAGGATGAGCAGCATGAGGGGAGATGAGCGGGCGATGGGATAGACAAACGACAAGTCTCCCACCCCATAGGCCCTGCCCAGAAAGCAGTAGTAGAGAGCCTGGAGGAGACCGCTGAGGAGAAGATAGGGGAGAGCCTCCAAGGGAAACCTGATCCCCGGGAGGAGTAGGAGGAATAGGGGGAGGAGCGTCAATAGGGATGCCAGCATCATAAGCCACATGAAGGCCTCCTCCCCACCACTCTCCTTGGCCAAGGTGTTCCAAACGGCGTGGAGGAGAGCTGAGGCGAGGATGAGGCCTATGGGTAGGATCTCCACACCTATCCGTGGAGGGGGAAACCTTAAAGGGATTCTGGGATAAGCTCAACGGCGATGAGATGCTTCATCGCCGTCGACGTTGAGGATGCTCAACTCCTCGACGCGATAGCTGAGGCTCAGAGAAAGCTCCAATCGACGGGGGCTGACCTGAAGCTGGTGGAGAGGGAGAACCTCCATATAACGCTGAGATTCCTCGGCGAGATTTCGCCCAGCCTCGCGGAGGCCGTCGGGGAGCTCATCAGGGAGAGCAGCTTCAAGCCCTTTAGGGTTAGTTTCAGAGGGGTTGGAGCCTTCCCAAACACCCATAGGCCGAGGGTCATCTGGATCGGCGTCTCCGAGGGCGCCGAGGAGCTGAAGAGGCTTCACGCCAGGATCGAGAAGGGGCTTCTCAGCCTCGGCTTCAGGGGTGAGAATAGATCCTTCACGCCGCATCTCACCATAGCCAGGGTTAGAAGCGGCAGAAACCGTGATCGATTAACCATGGCTTTGGAGTCGCTCCTCGACATCGAGTTCGGCTCCCTCACCATCAGCCATGTAAGGCTTAAGAGGAGCACCCTAACCCCTAGGGGGCCGATATACACCACGCTGGCTGAGAGCGCCCCATATGAAGCATAGATAGATAGCTTTCGAATAGCATATAGATCGAGAGGATGAGTCGAGAATCGATTTAAATCCGTGGGAGAGCCTCTTTCTGGAGCGCCTTGGGCTTCCTATTCGATAAAACCGGCCCCTGCCCCTACAGGGATCGATGTGGGAGTTTCAAGGCTATGAAACGTAATGAGGCCTGGATAGAGGAGGAGCTCAGAAACCATAGGGATGAGGGTAAATCCGTCGACCTCCTATTATGGAGGCTTAGGCATATTAGGGATGTGATGGAGCGATGTCTAAACTTCAATGGCCGATGCCTGAGATACTGGCAGTTCAAGGAGCGGGATGAGGCCGTCAGTCCTCCGGCTCTGGATCACGCTGTATTGGCATGGTTAAGCAGTGTATCGAGCCGCTGTTTAGGGGGTGGACGAGGGTAGGTATCTCAACCGTGATGACATCGATACCATTCCTCTCCAGCAGTCTAATCCCCTCCTCCCTTCCAGGGCCAGAGGCGCAGATAACTCTGCCAGGTCGGAGGGCGACGGCTGCCACGTAGACATCCCTCGGCCTCTCTATGATGTTTAGGCCGACGGTCTCCCTAAGCCACTCATACATCGTATAGGCCAATCCATCCCTATTGACGACAGCCGTCTTCACGTCGACCATACAGATATGCGCATCGATATGGCCTCCGAAGATGGGTTCAGCCCTTATATCTACGTCGGGGTCTATGGCCCAGACCACCTCGGCGATCTGCATCGCCCCCTCCTCGTTCATACGCCATGATAGGCCTAGGGCGAGGTGCTTTGGGGTGATCCACATGACGCTTCCCCCCTCAGCCACTCCATAGCCGTTGATGGTTCTTAGGATCGGGCAGCCGATCTGGGCTAGGGTTCTCATCACATAGGGTTCCTCACCCCTCCGCAGCCTGTCATACATCCGGCCTATGATGACGCCTCCAGGGACGGCGAAGGCTGGATCCCGGGTGTAGATGGATTTCACAAGCCTTGGATTAGGCCCCTCCTCTGGGAGCCTCTCCACGACCTCTACGCCCTCCTCCTCGAAGGCCGCCTTCAGGCGTTCATAGTCCCTCACCATCTCCTCCAGCTTTGGCTTGTAGGTGTATCTCCACTCCTCGTAAGGCTCCTTTATGGCCAATATCTCCCTCCCAGGTCTGTGGAGTAGAACCTTCCTAAGCCTCCCTACCTCGGTGTTGACACCCCATTTACCGCCCCAAATCCATTCAAGGTCGTCTAGGAAACTCGTCTTCAGAGGCGGATGATACCGGTAGTAGACGTCGAGGAGCCTCTCCCTCGCCTTCTTCAAATCCATAGACATGGACATCAATGGATATGGGGACACAAAGTAGATAACATCACCGCTCAAAGATATAGCGCTGAGGCCGCTGGGATGGAGTGGGGGGAGCTGAGGGAGCTTATACTTCGACGTATTAGGCCTAGCGTGGAGGAGGAGAGACTTGTCGAGGCATTCTGTCGACGCATCTCAGGGGAGCTGTCGGAGAGGCTTAGGGAGGCCGGATTCAAGGCCGTCGCGGAGGTTCATGGAAGCGTCGCGAAGGGAACCTGGCTCTCGGGAGAGAGAGATCTAGACATCTTCATCCTCCTCGACCCAGGCTATGAGAGGGATGTCATCCCCAGCGTCCTAGAGGTTGTGAAGCGGTATCTAGGCTCGGGGTGGGTTGAGGCCTACGCCGAGCATCCTTACCTCCAAGCCCGCATCGATGAGTTCCAGGTTGACTTCGTCCCCTGCTTCCGCATAAGGCCTGGTGAACCCCTAAAATCGGCCACAGATCGAACACCCCTCCACACGGCCTATGTCAGGGAGCATCTGAAGCTTGAGCAGCGAGATGAGGTTAGACTGCTGAAGAGGTTTATGAAGGGTATAGGCGTCTACGGGGCTGAGCTTAAGGTTGGAGGCTTCTCCGGATACCTCTGCGAGCTCCTCATCATCCACTACGGCTCCTTCGAGGAGCTCCTCGAGGCAGCTGCCGGATGGCGTAGGGGAACCGTCATCCAGCTTGAGGTCGGCCCTGATCCGAGGGAGCTTCGTAGACGCTTCGGGACTCCGCTCATCGTCGTCGATCCCATAGACCCTAATCGGAATGTGGCGGCCCCCGTCTCGGAGGACTCCTTCTGGAGCTTCGTCGCCGCCTCCAGGGGCTTCCTAAAAGCCCCCAGCGAGATCTACTTCTATCCAAGGGAGGAGAGG
>JAGHBJ010000044.1 GCA_021161045.1 Candidatus Bathyarchaeota archaeon | reverse complement strand
CCGGGGGGCGGGACCATGCGGCCATTCTACATGGAGAAAAAATGGTTAGACCCTCTCCAGGGTCTAACCATTTTTTCTCCATGTAGAATGGCCGCATGGTCCCGCCCCCCGGAATCGAACCGGGAACCATCCGGTGTCTGCTCAATGGCTGGACGCCCTCGCCCAGGAGGGCGGAGCTACAGCCGGACGCTCTACCATTGAGCTAGGGCGGGTTTAGGGCGGGTGCGGCCGTCATATTTCTCGGCGGACGGAGATTTAAATCTTGATCCTCGATGCGTATGTTTCCATTATCCATAAATGTTATTCTATTCGTCGTCTAGGAGGCTATCATGTCTCATCCCCTCATCGTGGCCTATACCTCGACGCCCTTAGAGGAGGCTGTGGAGGCGATGTTTAGGAGGGGGATTAAGAAGCTGCCCGTCGTCATTTGAAATGGGGAGGGATCAAGCTGGTTGGCATCCTATCCCTAACGGACGTGGCCCGACTCCAGCCTAAGCTGATCAAGGCGATGAGGGAGTTCTTCCCCCAGGCCTTCGTGGAGGACGATGAGTTCTACATCACCTAGCCGAAGGCCCTCCGGATGCTCTCCTCGTAGGGCGGCCTTAGGATGCCCCGCTCCGTGATGAAGGCTGTGATATACTTGGCCGGCGTAACGTCGAAGGCTGGATTCTTGGCTGGAGTCCCCCGCTTAGCGATGTAGACCCTTGTGGGGTTCCCCTCCTCGTCGACGCCCCAGGCTGTGATGACCTCCTCGGGGCTGCGCTCTTCAATCTCTATTTCGTCGCCCGATGGGCATTTGAGGTCGAAGGTCATCTTTGGAGCTGCCACATAGAATGGGATTCCATTCTCCTTGGCTACGACGGCTCTCTCATAGGTTCCGATCTTGTTGGCTACATCGCCGTTGGCCGCTATCCTGTCGGCGCCGACGATGACGAGATCGATCTCGCCTCGACGCATGTAGTATCCAGCGGCGTTGTCGGCGATGACGGCGTAGGGGATGCCCTCCATCTCTAATTCCCAGGCCGTCAGCCTAGCCCCCTGACATCGGGGTCTGGTCTCGTCGACATAGACGAAGATGCGCTTCCCCATCCTATGCGCATATCTAATCGGGCTGAGGGCTGTCCCATAGTCGATGAAGGCGAGGGCACCTGCATTACAGTGGGTGAGGATGCGCGCCCCATCAGGTATGAGTTGGGCGCCGTATTCCCCGATGAGCTTGGAGGCTCTGAGGTCTTCCTCCGCGATCCTATCCGCCTCCTCCACTATGCGTCGAACACGCTCCTCGACGCCCCCCTCTCCCGCCGCCCTCAGGCATCGCTCGACGGCGTGGAAGAGGTTGACGGCCGTCGGCCTCGTCGCCCTGATCCGCTGAGCCGCCTCCTCCATGTAGGCCATAAAATCCTTGAGGGGTAGATGCCTCGCCTCCAGGGCTGCCTGAGCCATCCCATAGGCGGCGGCCACCCCTATCGCTCCAGCACCCCTCAAAACCATATCCTTAATCGCCTGAGCCGTCTCCCTGTGATCTCGCATAACGGCGATCTCCAGCCTATGCGGAAGCTTCCTCTGATCGATCAGCTTGACGAGCTGCCCCTCTCTCCAGATGGTTCTCAGATCCCTAACCTCACCCTCGATTACAACCCTCATACCATCTAGATTTGGAGAGCCCCCATAAAATACTACTTTAAGACTTTTCCCGTCTCCATGTACCAGAGGTATAGGTCTAGGACGCCGAGGGGTATGCCTAGCTCCTCGGCCACAGGCCTTAGAAGCTCCTCCAGCTCCTCGTATCGTCTTCCCTGAGGGGTCTTTGAGGCCTCAGCCTCATCTATCAGGCCGATGCGATTCAGCATCCGTAGTATATGCCTATCGAGTATGGCGACGTCTAGGAAGCCGAGGTTCCTCAATAGGTGGCTCGCCTCCTTCCAGCCGATGCCTCTGATGGATTTTACCAGCCATCTCCTCGCCTCTTTTGGGTTTTTGAAGCGTTCTATGAGGGGCTTTAGGCCTGGTAGAAGCCTCCTCGCCTCGACGATATATTCGGCTCTCCGCCTTGGAAACCTGTATCCGCTCCTTCTCAGCGCCTCCTCTATCTCCCCTCTTGTTCCATGGTAGATGAGGGTGTTGAGTTCCTCCAGGGCCTTTAGGGCGGATTCGGCGCTTGAGTTGGCTGTCAGGAGGCAGAAGGCTAGCTCCCTAAACCAATCCTCCCCGCCTCTATGCCTTATCTCTAGGAACTCCCTGACTCTATGCTCGATTAGGCTTCGGATGTTTGGGTCGGCCATCAATCGTCGAACCAGCTCTAACAGCCTTAAGGCGGCGTGGCCTCCCGAGGTGTTATTCTCATCGTACACGGCTTCGAGGTGAAGATTTCCTCTACCCCCTATTATAACTCCCCTTTTCCCTACCTGATTAAAATCTGGAATCCTGATAGGGGTGATGTTCCATATTCCCTTATTTAAGGGCTTCATGGAGCTAAAATCCTAATATGAATAATACGAGGGCTAATACAAGGTGGAGAGGGCTTTATCTACGCCTATTGGGGGAGAGGAAGACACTTTCACCGACCTCTCCGCAGGCGGAGGATTCGCAGTTATTTTAAGTATTATGGGCGGGTATAATGTTTAGCTGTAATAAAATGATAAGGATTATCGGGGAGACTATAGGATGAAGATGTCCTCCATAGCCTCCACCATGAAGGACATCATCTTTGAGTATGAGAACACTCCCGTCCGGCTTCAGGCTCTTAGAAAGATTGGGCGCATAGAGACGGTGGGCATCATCATCGAGGAGGTGGAGGCTGAGGAGGAGTTTACAGCCCCCCTCTGGGTGGCTTGGGAGCTCGTTGAGGCCGGCCTAGCGAGGTTTCTGGAGGAGGGGATCACCAGCGGAGAGTGGACTCAGATACACTACCGTGAACGGGTTCATCCACCAGGGAGGTTGACGGAGCTTCCCGAGGGCTTCTATCGTAGGGCCTACCTCACCCTAGAGGGTATGAGGCGTAGAGGTGAGGAGCAGCTGGGTAGGGTGAGGGGCATCTATAGGGATATCGTGGAGAGTCGTATAGGCGGCGTCGTAAGGATGGCCGCCTCCGAGGCGAGGGCGCCCACGGAGATATTGCAGCCGGAGGAGGAGCTCCTATACAGGGAGGTTAGAGGCTCCATCTCAAAGTGGAGAAGTGAGATGAGGCGGGTGGGGGGTGAGCGATGAATCTCTCAGAGCTGATGGCTGTGGAGGAGGCCTTCACCCGCTTCATAGAGGAGTTCAGAGATTCGAGGGGAGACCTGAAGTATGAGAAAGCCATCTCGGAGATGGCTGTTAAGGGGTCTAAATCCCTCGTCATCGACTTCCCAGACCTCTACGCCTTCGACGCCGAGCTGGCGAGAGCCGTCCTCAATGACCCAAGTGAACATATACCGAAGTTCGACGCCGTGGTGCTATCCAAGCTCCGGATCAGAGACCCTGAATACGCCGAGGCGATCGGCAGAGTCCACGTGAGGTTTAGGGCGCTCCCACAGGAGACTCCACTCCGCAGGATCAGCTCGGATCACATAGGGCGACTGGTGATGGTGAACGGCATCATCGTCAGAGCCACAGCCGTCATGCCGCTGCTGACGAAGGCAGTCTTCAGATGTCGAAGCTGCGGGGAGCTCATCTACCTGGAGCAGGGCTCCCAATATCTCAGGACGCCGACGGAGTGCCCCTCCTGCGGCCGTAAGAGGGGGTTCGAGCTTGACCCTAAGGAGTCCACCTTCATCGATTCGCAGAGGATTACGATTCAGGAGATGCCTGAGGAGCTCCCCCCAGGCCAGCTGCCGAGGTCTCTGAACGTCTTCCTGAAGGATGACCTCGTCGATATAGCGAGGCCTGGCGATAGGGTGACCATCGTCGGCGTCATCGATTTGGTTCAGAGGCAGGGGCGAGGCGGAACCCTTAGGGCCTTCGACCTCATCCTTGAGGCCAACAACGTGGAGGTGAGCAGCAGGGAGCTGGAGATGCTTGAGATAACGCCCGAGGATGAGGAGCGGATAAAGAAGCTGGCCTCAGACCCCTGGATACATCGCAAGATACTCCAATCGATAGCGCCCTCGATCTACGGCTATGAGCATATCAAGGAGGCCATAATGTATCTCCTCTTCGGAGGCGTCACAAAGGAGCTTCCAGACGTCAGGATCAGGGGGGACATAAACATCCTCCTAGTCGGAGACCCAGGCACGGGGAAGAGCCAGCTCTTACAATTCGCGGCGAAGGTGGCTCCAAGGG
>JAGHBJ010000124.1 GCA_021161045.1 Candidatus Bathyarchaeota archaeon | reverse complement strand
GAGCTGAGAAGTAGGAGGCCCAGTTGAGGATTATCTGGCCAGGCTCCATATGCCTTGAGGCCTCACCGATGAATCGCTCAGCCCCATAGGCCCTGATTGTGAGAAAGATTATGTCGACATCCTCCACCGCCTCAGCGATGCTATCAACCACCTCAGGCTCTACGCGGCCCTCGATCTCGCCGTGGGCCTCGACATATCCACGCTCCTCAACAGTCCTGAGATTAGCGGCGAACTCTGGGAAGTCGTAGAGTTTCACTTGGAAGCCCCTCAATCCAAGGTCTACAGCCATTGTTAGGCCGCCGGAGCCGCAGCCGAGAATTGCAGCCCTCATGGCTTAAGCATCGCTCTAAGACCTATTAAAAGGGTCGGCGAACATCTATAAGGATTGATTCAACTTTAAGGGTTGATGGAGAAGCCCGACGGCGTGGTAGTCCTCGACTTCGGAGGTCAATACTGCCACCTCATAGCCCGCAGGGTTAGGGAGCTCGGCGTCTACTCCGAGATACTCCCCTGCGACGCCACCCCAGAGGAGATCAAGGGCCTAAAATCCATGAGGGTTAAGGGGATAATCCTCTCCGGAGGGCCGGCCAGCGTCACAGAGGAGAATGCCCCAACTATAGATGAGAGGATTCTCGACATGGGTCTCCCCATCCTCGGCCTATGCTATGGCCATCAGCTATTGGCTTACATACATGGCGGAGAGGTTAGGAGAGGTGAACGAAGGGAGTATGGCATCACCTACGTCAAGATAGATAAACCCGTCGGCGTCCTCAAGGGCATGAGACCCATAGAACGGGTTTGGATGAGCCATGGAGACACCGTCTTCAAGCTGCCCCAGGAGTTCGAGACTCTCGCCCATACGGACATCTCACCCATAGCAGCCTTCAGGCATAAGGTCAAACCCCTCTACGGGCTGCAGTGGCATCCAGAGGTTGTGCACACCGAGCGGGGTGGGGAGATGCTCGCCAACTTCCTCTTCGAAGTCTGCCACTGCGAGGCCAATTGGAGACCTGAGGACACGGTTGAGAAGGCCATAAGGGAGATCAGGGAGATTGTCGGCGACTCTAAGGCTGTGATAGCCGTCAGCGGGGGCGTCGACTCAACGGTGGCGGCGGTTCTGGCTTCCAAAGCCCTTGGAGACCGCCTCATAGCCGTTCACGTAGACACGGGGCTGATGCGGGAGGGGGAGTCCAAGGAGGTGGCTGAAGCCTTGAGGAGGCTGGGGGTAAACCTCATCGTCGTCGACGCCAGGGAGCGCTTCCTGAAGAGGCTTAGAGGCGTCGTCGACCCTGAGGAGAAGAGGAGGATAATCGGCGAGGAGTTCATAAGGGTCTTCGAGGATGAGGCCCGCAGAGTCGGAGCCGAATACCTCATACAGGGAACCATCTACCCAGACCGAATAGAGTCAGGCTTCAGAAGATACTCAGATAAGATTAAGACTCATCACAACGTCGGGGGCCTCCCCTCCAAGATGGAGTTCAAAGCCGTCGTAGAGCCTTTGAGAGACCTATATAAGGACGAGGTGCGAAGGCTGGGTGAACGGCTCGGCATACCGGCCTCCATCGTCAGACGCCAACCCTTCCCAGGCCCTGGATTGGCCGTCAGGATCATCGGAGAGGTGACGGAGGAGAAGCTGGAGCTCCTAAGGAGGATCGAGGGGATCGTCGAGGAGGAGGTTGAGAGGGCGGGCGTCCATGGAGACCTATGGCAGTATTTCGCGGTTCTCACCGACACCAAGTCAACTGGTGTTAAGGGCGATGAGAGGGCCTATGGATGGACGGTCGCCGTCAGGATGGTGGAGAGCGTCGATGGGATGACTGCCAGCTTCTACAAGGCTCCCTGGGAGCTCCTGGAGCGCATCTCAACGAGGATCACCAACGAGGTTCCAGAAGTGGTTAGGGTGGTCTATGACATAACTCATAAGCCTCCGTCGACGATAGAATGGGAGTAGGGATGGGCTTCAGATACCTAGAAGAGGGGCCGACGGCTGACCTATTCGTCGAGGCCTATGGATCGACGCTCGGCGAGGCCTTCGCCAACGCAGCCTTAGCGATGTTCAACGCCATGACACCCCTCGAAAAGATTGAGCAGAGGATTTCGAGGGTTATAGAATTGGAGGATGGAGACTTGGAGGGATTGCTCTACGACTTCCTCGATGAGCTCCTCTACATCAACGACACGGAGAACCTCATCTTCTCCCAGATCGATGTCGACGTGGATGCTGAGAGGCTGAGGCTTAAGGCCCAATGTAGAGGGGAGCCCTTCGACCCTGGGAGGCATGAGGCGGGAGCCGTCGTGAAAGCCGTCACCTTCCACCAGATGAAGGTTGAGAAGACCGACGGCGAGTGGAGGATCAGGGTGGTCTTCGACCTCTAATACGGCTGTCTAGGCTCTCAGCCACGTCGTCGAGGGCCTCTATGGCGTGGACGCCGAGGAGGGCCATCAATCTTCCAAACTCCCTCCTAAGCCTCCTGTCAACCCTCACGCCCCTGAGTTCGAGATGCCTCGACAGCCGCCTATAGAGCCGCCGCCCCTCCTCATCGAAGTCGGTGAGAATCAGGATCGTCTTCATGCTCTCGGCGAAGCCCTCCACCAAGTCGATCTCTAGGAGACGATGCTGCGAATAGAGCTCCACCTCTCCTCCGTAGCCGAGCGCCCTCAGGGCCTCCAGGTCTCGGATGCCCTCGACGAGGATGATCTCCCCAGACTCCTCAGCCTCCTGGAGCAGCCTCCTCAAATCTTCCAGAGCCTCTCTCCGCTCTTCGTCTCGCCGCATAGCTCCTCACCGAACGAGTATGATGGCTATATCGTTGACATTCGTCCCCGTCGGCCCCGTCTCTATGAGGTCTCCGAGGGGCTTGAAGAAGTTGTAGGAGTCATTCCGGTTTAGGTGTTGCAGGGGGTCGATGCCCAAGGCCTCAGCCCTCTCCACGGTCATGCCATCAGCCAAGGCTCCAGCGGCATCCGTCGGGCCGTCGACGCCGTCTGTGGCCATCGACGCCACGAGGGCATTCAGACCCCTCAACCATAAGGCTGAGGCGAGGGCCAGCTCCTGGTTTCTCCCACCTCTGCCAGGCCCCCTCACTGTGACCGTGGTCTCACCCCCAGCGATTATGGCCGCTGGAGGCTTGAGGGGGTGACCCGTTGAGAAGATTTCCTGAGCTATAGATGCGTAGAGGCCTCCGATGACTCTGGCCTCCCCCTCCACCCGCGTTGAGAGTAGTAGAGCCCTATAGCCGAGGCTCTCAGCCCTGGAGAGGGCTGCTGAGGCCGCTGTGTAGTTGTTGGCCACCACGACGTTTAGAACCCGTGTGAAGAGGGGGTCTCCAGGCTTTGGGGTCTCATCGACTTCGCCTCTTAATCCGGCCTCAAGGCGTCTCCTCACCGATGATGGGGCCTCCGTCCATAGGCCATATCGCTTTAGGGCTTCGACGGCGTCACGGTAGGTCGTCGAATCCGGCGCCGTGGGCCCAGAGGCTATGGTGTCGAGGGGGTCGCCTACGACGTCGGAGAGTATGAGGGAGACGATCGTCGCCGGCTGAGCTTTGGCTGCGAGCCTCCCACCCTTTATGGCTGAGAGATGCTTCCTCACGGCGTTCAACTCATTTATCCGTGCCCCAGCCAGCATCAGCTTCGATGTTATCTCCCTCAACTCCTCTAGGCTGACGCCCTCGGCGGGATACGTCATCAGGGCTGAGCCTCCACCGGAGATGACAGCCAGGATCAGGGTCTCCTCATCGACGTCTTCCAATAGGTTGAGCATCTCCCCCACAGCCTTCACGCCTTCCTCATCTGGGAGGGGGTGTGAGGAGCCGAGGGCCTTGATGCGCTTAAGCCTCAGATCGGTCTCGGTGCCTCTGGGAACGATGACGACGCCCCCATCGATGAGGTTTCCCAGGATTTGTTCAAGGGCCTCAGCCATCCTCCCCGACGCCTTTCCACCTCCGATGACGAGGATACGCCTATAGGCCTTGAGGGTGAGGGTGTGGCTGCCAACTTTTAGGCCGTCTCCCTCGAGGGTGAGCGCCCTCTCCACCGCTCTATATGGGTCTGCGGCCTTCAAGGCGGCTTCTAAAATCTCTACGGCGTCCTCCCTAAGCCTCCTCAGCTTCGGCGTTGAGCCGTTCAGCCTCAGCCTCTGGGCGTTCTTTATGGCCATCGAAGGCGATAGGGTTCTACTCCTTTATGACGTATATGGTTAATTTTGGAGTTTTTGGGTAGTTTCCTCCTCTGCCTCCTTGAAGAGGGAGTGGGCTTTGCTGAACGGCGAGGGAGATATACGCATCATCCACAGACGCAGGAGAACCACTTTATCTTAAGCTATAGATTCTTCTCCTATGTGCTACACTAATTAGGATGACCTCCTTATGCTCATCATCTATCAGGTAGATAACCCTATACTTGCCTATTCTTAGGGCGTAAAGACCCTTCAACCTTCCATGAAGTCTCTTGAAGGCGTGGGGCCTCTCCTTTAAATCCTCGATTTTCTCGACGATCCTCCTCTTGACCTCCCTTGGGAGTCTATTGAAATCTCTCCCAAATCTCGGTGTAAACCTAATGCTATATCTCTCCCTTCTCCCTGAGGCTCTTGACATAGCTATCCCAGTCCCTCAGCTCCCCACGTCTAACCTGCTCCAGGGATTCCTCTATGGCTTTTAGCTCCTCCTCGCTGCCCAGAACATCCAAAGTCTCTAGGAGCTCCTCCACGAGACGCCTCAACTTCGGAAGCTCCTCAGCTATCAGCTTAATAT
>JAGHBJ010000132.1 GCA_021161045.1 Candidatus Bathyarchaeota archaeon | reverse complement strand
CCCCCAGCGCTCCAGATCCATTCCGGCGGGGTTGAGCGTCGCCCTGATACGCACCCTGGCGCCAATCTCAGCCTGCTCCTCCAGATACTCCAATCCTGCTTCACCGAGATTCTTGTAGGAGACCCCTGAGATGTGGGCGCTCTCCACCTCAATGAGCCTCTCAGCCTCGAAGACCTCTCCGAGGGCGACGAGGAGGCTCATGGCTCTCGCCACGGCCTCCCCCATCTCCCCCTCCAGCATCTCCTCCTCAAGTCGGGTTAGATACATCCCAGCCTCCCCAATAGACGTCTAACACGCTCCGACATCGGTATCTCAGCCCTCTTAAAGTGGCGTTCAGGCTTGGACAGCGGCCTCGTGGCGTCGACACCCACCTTACAGCCAAGCTCCAACCTCTGATCCGACGCTGGGTCTAGGCTTGAAACCCTTACGTGGGGTATGATCAGTAGGTCTTCATCGCCTCTGAACCTCGTGGCTATGGCCCACTCCACCTCCTCAAGGTTGTAGGGGTCGATGTCCTCATCGACGACGACGGCGTGCTTAAGGCTTGGATGGGCTGCGAAGACCGCCATCAAAACATTCTTCGGATCCCCCTCCCGGACTTTCCGGATGCTGACGACGCAGTGGAGCCATCCACAGCCCCCAGATGTGAGGTTTACACCTCTGACATGAGGCGTTATGCCTCGAACATACTCCCATATCCTAGCCTCCCTGGGGAGGCCCATCAACAGGCGATGCTCCCTCCCAGAGGGGAGGAGGGCCTGATAGATGTAGTCAGCCCTATACATGGCTCCGACAACCTCTATAACCGGCTGCCTCCGCTCCACATCGTAGGTTCCCGTCAGATCGACGAAGGGGCCCTCAACGGCAGTCTCATCCACCTTCAAACGCCCCTCCAATACCAGCTCTGCGTCGGCTGGAGCAAGGGCGTCGACGTGTTCGCACTCCGTCAATTTGAGGCCTCCATCCATGAGGGTGTTGGCCACATCGAACTCCGAGACTCCGTATGGGGCGGGCGTCGAAGCCGCCAGGAGAACGGCTGGATGCAGCCCTATCGAGATGCTGACATCTATGCTCTCTACTCCGCTCTCCCTCGCCGCCTCGACTATTCTGTATAGATGCCTTGGGACGATTCTAAGCGTCAATCTATGGTCGTCGAGGACGAGGAGGCGGTGTATGGAGACGTTCTCAACCTCGCCGTCAGGCGTCTTGGCGTAGAGGGCCGCCGATGTGATGTAGGGGCCTGGATCACCCTCAAAGTGGGTGAGGATGGGTAGCTGGCTCAGCTTTGGCCTATCCACCACCCTCTCCTTCACGGGGCCGTCGCCGACTTCACATCTCCGTGGATTCCTGACGGCTTGGAGGAGTCTCTCATAGAGCTGTCCACCCTCGACGCCTAACGCCCTATGGATGAGGTCTCTGCTGGAGCAGAGGCCGGCTGCCACTCTATGCCTATAGCCCTCAACCCTCTCGAATAGTAGGGGTCTGCCATCTAGATGCCTCATCACGGCGGCGATCTCGAATCGGGTTGAGAGCATCTCCCCTATGTGGAGGAGCAATCCCTGGGAGTCAAGCTCCCTCAGGAAGCCCCGTAGATCGCTCAATTCCCCCTCACCAGCTCCTCCATCAGCTTCATGAGGATTCTGCCGGCGGAGACTCCCAGGCCCTGGGGGAGGTTTATCGAGACTAGGGCCATCTTCCCATAGAGATGGGCTAATCGTTCACCGATGACCTGCCCCAACATCCGATCCCTATCACCTAGGAGGGGGGAGGAGACGCCTCCAGGCATGGAGATGGTGAGGGTTCCAAGCTTCGGCTCATCTCCAAGCCAGAAGAATGCGATGACGGCGTTTCCAAGCTCTAGTAGGGCAGCCCTCAGTGGACGGCCCTCAAGGAGGGTCTCCGCCGTTGATAGCTCCAAGCCCATTTGATAGAGTCTAACGCGATGGGAGATGTTAAGCGTTCCCCTCGGATCCTATTAAGGGGTGAAGCTTTGAAGCTACTGGTGCTGGGCGACATCCATAGTAATCACACAGCCCTCAAGCAGGTGCTTGAGGATGCGGGGAGCTGGGATATGGCCCTCTGCCTCGGAGACATCGTGGGATACGGCCCAGACCCTGGAGAATGCATCTCCGAGGTTAAGATGAGGGGTTTCAGATGCGTCGCGGGAAACCACGACGCGGCGGTGGCCTCGGGGGAGACCTGGGGCTTCAACCCCTACGCCGCCGCGGCTGTCCAGATAAATCGGAGGCTCCTGGGATTGGACGCCGTGAGATGGCTGGGTGATCTGCCCAGCCATCTAAGCCTGGAGGTGGAGGGGGTTCGCATCGCACTCTATCATGGAAGCCCCAGAGACCCCCTGAATGAATATGTCTTCCCCCATGAGGCCTATATATTGGCTGAGAGGCTGCTGAGGATGGCGGAGGCGGATATACTGCTCCTTGGGCATACCCATATCCCCTATCTGATTAGGGTTGATGGTCGATACCTCGTGAATCCAGGATCCGTTGGACAGCCTAGGGATGGGGATCCGAGGGCTAGCTACATGCTGCTAGAGGTGGAGGGGGGAGAGGTCTCCATACATCATAGAAGGGTTGAATATGACATCGATGAGGTGGCTGGGAGGATGAGGAGGCTAGGTCTCCCCGAGTTCCTCGCCTCCAGGCTATACCATGGCTATTAGGCGTAGCCTCAAACCCTTTTTAGAGGTCGACTAACCTAATTATGATGCCTATGGGGGAGACCCCACCATTGGAGGTTAGAACTCATACGGCTCTCCACGTCTTGAAGGGCGCTGTCCAGAAGGTTTTGGGGGCGAGATGGACGGCGGGCGTCTATGTTAAGGGGTCACATGGACGGCTAACCGTCAAGTATCATCGTAAGCCGTCGAGGGAGGAGATGGAGAGGGTTGAGGAGGAGGCGAATAGGAAGATCGAGGAGGACGCCCCCATAGAGGAGTTGGAGATGACCCGTGAGGAGGCTGAGGAGCGCTGGGGAGACGCCATCTACGACCTCTTCCCCCTGCCACCTGGGGTTAAGAGGCTTAAGATTCTTCATATCGAGGGTTGGAATGTCAACGCCTGCCGTGAGAGGCATACGGAGACGACGGGTGAGATAGGGAGGATTAAGATCAGGAAGTTTAGGTATCGACCATCCAGGGAGCTCCTGGAGATCAGCTTCGACATCCTCGATGAGTATCCGTCTATATAACCTTCATCACCCTCTCTTCATGGTAGCCTGTGATCACCCTCCTATAGCCCCGTAGGGCCTCATCCAGCTCGGGGTCGCCTGTATCTATGGTTAGGGCTTCGAGGCTCCTCAGCTTATTTGGGGTGGCGATGACTATGATGTGATCCAAGCCAACTCGTCTTAAAACCCTCGGACTGATCGGCTGATTCCCCCTTCCAAGCAGCGAGCCTTGACCTCCCAGGGGAGAGAGAACTATCCAGGTTTCACCCTCCTCGACAACCCTGAGTAGATCCTCCTCCGAGGCATCCCTAACGATGAGTCTCCCATCCCTGACGACGTCGATGCCGAGGAGGGTTTTCTCCACCCCTAGGAGCTCAGCCACCTTGGCCACCGTCGACCCTGGGCCTAGGATATAGTTTACGCCTGGCCTCATCATCTCCACGACCCTCGCGGCTATGGACTCCTTCATCAACTCCTCGTCGACGGCTGACACCGTCTCCTTTCCACTTAGGAGTAGTTGTGGGGCGTAGGGGGTTTTGGCATACCCCTTCAACGTGGCCGTCAACCGTCCAGCTCTATAGGCATCCTCATCGATGTCCATCACCTCCCTCTCAACTATCTGGGCCTCACCTTTGAGGTATTTTATGAGAAGCTGGGCTGCCGCCCTAGGCGTTGGGGCGAAGACGGCGCTGAACATCTTGACTCCAGCCGGTATACCGAGGATTGGGGTCTCCATATCTATGGCCTCAACTATGTCGCAGGCGGTTCCATCGCCTCCGGCGAAGACGATGAGGCTTACACCCCTCTCAGCCATCCTCCTCGCCGCCCTCCTCGTATCCTCAGCCGTCGTCGGCTTGGAGGCCTCCCCAACAACCTCAAAGCTGTATCCAGCCTCGCTGAGGAGCTCCTCCCCCATCTCGCCGCTCCATGTCAGCCATCTAACAGACCTGCCGGCCTCACCTAGATGTCGCAGGAACTCCCGTGCCCTAATGGGAGACCAGGGCTTCGCCCCACGCCTCAGAGCCTCCCTTAAAACATCCTCTCCATCCGTCCCCTTTAGGCCGACTCGGCCTCCCATCCCCGCTATGGGGTTTACGATGAAGCCTAGAGGTGGCAAGTTAAATAAGAGTCTCTCCCCACTATTCTAAAAGCTATCAGGGGTGGATGCCTATAAGCGGCCTTAGAGACGCCCTTGGACGCCTTGGATCACTCCCTCAGAGCCTCGCCAGCCTGAGGTTTGAGGTTGATAGACGCAGCCTCGTCGAGATCTCAGCCCTCATCCTAATCCTCTTCGTCGCCGCGGCTCTGAGGGAGCTACCGTTGAGATGGGGGAGCTACCTAACGGCCTATGACCCCTTCTTCCAGTATAGGGTGGCTGAATACATCGTTGAAAACGGCTTCTCGGCGTGGTTCAGCTGGCATGACAGCCTCAGCTGGTATCCCATGGGAAGGGATATCCCCCACAGCTCCTTTCCAGGACTCCCCTTCTCAGCCGCGGCCCTATACATGATCCTCAGGACGTTAGGCGTGGGGGTCTCCCTTAGAGATGTATGTATCCACTTCCCCATCCTGATGGCTGTGGTCACCTGCATCGTCGTCTATCTCCTGGGTAGAGACCTTGGAGGGGGAACCGTCGGCATCTTCGCCTCCCTCTTCGTCGCGATAAGCCCAGCCTTCATCAGTCGAACAAGCCTAGGCTTCTTCGACACCGAGAACATCGGCATCTTCGGCATGGCCGCCGTATCGCTCCTATTCCTCCACTCCATAGATGGGGGGAGACCTCTGACGTGGAGGCTGCTATACTCATCCCTAGCAGGCTTAGCCCTCGCCTATCTCTACGCCTCCTGGGGCGCCTCGAAGTATATGACCGGCCTCCTCACCCTCTTCATCCTCTCAACCCTCTTCACCCGCCGCTATGATCGACGGATGCTAACCTCCTACTGCCTGACGATGTTTATAGGCTACCTCTTCGCCATCTCCGTCCCCAAGCTTGGCCCTAGATTTCTCCTGAGCGTGGAGAATGTCACCGTACTCCTCCTCGTGGTCACGCTTCTCGTCTACGAAGCCGTGAGGCCTCGAATCTCCCTTAGGAGACTTATCATACCTGCGCTGATCCTGGCCATCTCAGCTCTGGGAGTCGCCCTCCTACTCCAATATGTGGGGATAGCTAAGCCCCTGACTGGCAAGTTCCTCAGCGTCTTGAATCCCTCTAAGAGGCCTGAAAGCCCCCTATTGGAGTCTGTGGCTGAGCATAAGAGGGCGGTGTGGACTAGCTTCTTCATGGACTTCGGCTTCATCCTCCCCCTCTCCGTCTTCGGATGCTATGCAGCCCTCAGAGGGCTCGATGAGCGTAAGCTCTACGCGCTCCTATTCTATCTCACAGCCCTCTACTTCGCCGGCTCTATGATCAGGTTAACCCTCATCCTCTCCATTCCGGCAGCCCTCATGGCCTCCTATGCCCTGGTGGAGCTTCTAACCCCCCATATCCAGCTGGCCGCGGGCTGGGGGAGGGAACGGCGGAGGAGGGTGATGGGGGTAGGCCGCGAGGCCTCGATGCTCTTCATAGCCTTCATCCTCATCGCGACGATGCCCACCATCTGGAGGGCTGCCTCAACCTCCTATAGGC
>JAGHBJ010000007.1 GCA_021161045.1 Candidatus Bathyarchaeota archaeon | reverse complement strand
GTAAAATATATATTAGAGCGGTAAATATGATATTCAACACTATTGATGAAAAGGTGAGTAGGGAACTTACAAGTAATTACCTAATTTTGCCATTCAATAAATAGTGAAAACTCTTCAATCGGAGACAACTGTTCCGCTGTGCCCACCCTCTACGGCCCTGATGATCTCCTCCGGATCGGTTCCATCGACGAAGACTATGGGAATCCCCAATCTCTTAGCCAGCCTCACAGCCTTCAGGTCGAAGAGGCCGTAGTCGCCTGGCCTCTGCTCGAATCTGCTTCTGATGATCCTCTCCAGCTCATCGTAGGTTAGATGGTCGTATTTCATGGCGTCTGGATGCTTACTTGGGTCTTTGTCGAAGACCCCTCCATAGTCTGTGGCGTTGACGATGAGTTCAGCCCCTATGGCCCTGGCGAAGAGCACAGCCCTATAATCGGTGCTACTCCCTGGGAGATGCCCCCCGCCGACGATGATCTTGTCATCCATATGTCTTTTCACGTCGCTACTCCTCCTGTGAACTCGTGGATCGGCGTCTTCGCCAAGGGCTGCGATCAAAAGCAGAGCATTTAGATGTGTCACCAATATTCCAACCCTATCTTGGAGCTCCTCCGATGCCCCTAGGCTTCTGGCCTGAGCGATAAATTCCCTCGCCCTGCGACCTCCGCCGCAGACGACGACGATGCGATGCCCCTTAGCCTTCAGCCTCCTCAACACGTCGGCGTATCTCCGGAAGGCTTCAAGGTCTTTGAGGAGGCTTCCACCTAGGCTTATGGAGACCCTCATCGAGGAGTATGAAGGCGGAGTAAGGTTTTAAGCCATCCCCATGGAACATCTATCCCTAGGGCGGGGGTTCCCGAGTGGCTAAAGGGGCGGGACTCAAGATCCCGTGGCTTAGGCCTACGTGGGTTCGAATCCCACCCCCCGCATCGGGCCTCTATCTTCTCTAAGAAACATATTTCAAGAGTAGAATCGCATGTATCCAGGCGTATTTTAATAGTGGTTTTAGAGGGCTTAGAAGCCTATCGATGCGTATGGGATAACGTTCTGGCAGAGGTATTAAGTGCAAATAGCAGCATCCCCTCACCCCTATGGTTTTGAAGCCTCTGGGTTCGAGGAGCATACCCACTTCTTTGGCTGAGTGGCCTACCTCATGGATGAGTGTGGGTGGCATCTCCTCGGTTCTAAATGGAACTTTATCTCTCGGTATCCCCATCAATTTCTGAAATTCTCTGAGGGTGTGGCTGTTGAGGGTTGTGATGATGCATAGGCCTCTTGGTCTGAGAACCCTTGAGAACTCTTCCGCTGCCTTCTCTGGGTTTGGGAGGTGGTCGAAGGTTAGTGTGCATAGAATCGAGTTGATGCAGCCATCCCTCAGCGGTATGTTCTCCCCGTCTCCTATCACGGGGTGTAGTGATGCCTCCGTTTTCATCCTCCTCTTCAGCCGTTGCATCATCCCCTGGCTTATGTCGAGGGCTATGGTTTCCAGGCCCTGATCGGCGAGTTTGAGGGCATATCTTCCGGTGCCGGAACCGACGTCGACGATTGGAGGCCTCAACATCCTAAGCCAGCCCTTTATGACTCTTTCCTCTCCCTCCTCCATCCTCCTCGTCCAGTAGAGGTATTTTGAGTTCTCGTATCTCGATGCCATCTCGTTGTAGCATCTCTGAACTCCCCGTTTACCCCTCAAAATCCTATACTTCACCTTCCTGAACCAATAAAGCTCCTCGCTCAAGCCATATTTCCCATTGCTTCTCAGCTTCTTAACACTATTCGGAGGCTGGCCATCGTAATGGCTCTGTGGGAGAGGAGGGGGATGAGTAGTAGGGTTAGGTAGGCCAGGAGCGTCGAGGCAGCGGCTCTCCTCTTCGATGTTCTATAGTTTGTTGAGGCTGCTATGATGAGGAGTATGAGGAGCCAGATCTGGAAGAGGCTTATATGGGTGAGTATTCGAGGCGTCCAGCTCTGTAGGGAGGCTATGAGCTCCAATAGGTTCTCCCCTGTTATGGTGTAGGAATCGATTAGGCGTAGGAGTTGCTGTATCAATAGCGGTGTTGAGGCGAAGCCGGCTTTGGCCATCAATCTTCTCAGGCTTCCCCTCCCTCCGAGGGCTCTGGTGTAGAGGTGTATGAGGATGGAGGTGAGAAGCCAATTGAGGATTGTGGTGGCTCCCTCGCTGAAGGCCTGGAAGTAGGCTATGTTCCTCTTGAAGGTTTCAGGGTTGACTCTACTTCCAGGTCTCTGGAGGAACTCGGGTATCTCGATGGGCAGCTTCATAGCGTAGTTGTATCGCGCTGTAGAGGCCAAGAAGGCGATGAGGAGGACGACGACGAGGCCGATCCAGAGATCCCTTTCATCGACTTTTGATAGGGTGTCTAATGGGTTTATGAGGCATCTTAGGGGATTGGGGGTCGACCTGTCTTCACTCATATCTCAACGCCTCCACGGGGTTTAGATTGGCGGCTCTCCAGGCTGGATAGAGACCGGAGAGGACGCCGGTGATCGATGAGAAGAGGATAACGGTGACGCAGATCGTAGGCGTGATGTAGGGGGAGAGGACTATGTTGTAGGTTAGCTGCGCTATCGATGAGATGACTTGCCCTAGGAAGATTCCTGAGAGGACGCCTAGAACCCCGCCGAGGAAGCCTGTTATGAAGGCCTCTGAGAGAAAGATGAGGAGGACATCTCGATTCTTAGCGCCGACAGCCTTCAATATCCCTATCTCCCTCGTCCTCTCCATCACCGAGATGGTCATCGTGTTCACTATGCCTATACCCGCGACAATGAGGGAGATGGCGGCTACACCTCCTAATAGAACCTGTAGGGAGGTAGTGATCCTCCCCACCGTCTCTCTGACGAAGCCGGCGGAGATCACCAGAACGCTCTCACCCAGCTCATCCTCTATGGCGTCGACGACATAGTCGACATTCTCAATCGAGTCCGCCTCAACGGCGATGCGATGGATCTTGTTCCCCATGTCGAATAGCTGCTGCGCCGCCCTGAGGGAGATGTAGATGACGTCGTCTGGGGAGATGATGAAGGCTCCTCCCGTCTCCTTTAGGATTCCGGCCACCCTGTAGGTTGCCCTCTTTATCCCCTCCTCCGTCTTTATGGTGACTATGATCCTACTTCCAACATCCGCTATAGACTCCTCCTCTCCAGGTGGCTGGGCGATGTTAGCGCCCAAGACCGCCGCAGCCATATCTCCGCGTCTGATGAAGCGACCCTCAGCAACCTCTATATTCCTGATGACCTGTAGATACTCCTCCGGCACTACGCCCACTATGGGAACTACCCCTGTTCGACCACCAATCGTGACGGTTGCCGACATGCTTATGATCGGCGTAGCGAGGGCTACATGGGGTATCCTCTTCACTCGTTCAAGATCCCGCATGGTTAGGAAGCCCTTTCCACCATAGCCGAAGCCGCCTGGAGTTATGGCGATGGTCGTCGGCCCTAGAAGCTCCATCTGCTCCGAGATGTCCCTGTTGACGCCCTGGGTTATGGCCAGCAGCGATGTGATGGCGGCTCCGCCGATGAGGATTCCTATGATGTTGAGGGCGAATCTGAATTTACGCTCCCTAACGCCGTCGAGGGCGTAGAGTAGGGTGTCGAGGGTCTTCATATCATCACCTCGGCAATATGCCTAGGAGCCATCTAATCCACAGCCATAGTCCACCCTGCTTCTTCACGACTTCAACCTCGGGTTGAGCCTCGATGTGGATGGGCACCTCTACGATGAGGCTCCTCCTCCGATTGAGGTTGTCGAGGTATGAGACGTTAACCCTCAGGTTTTTAATTCCCTCCGTCGCGTTCTCTGAGACCTTGAAGTTTAGGTCGAAGGGGATGGGGCTGTCGGGATCCACCTCGCCGACATACTCTGAATCCGAGGACTTGAACGTCTCATCCTCAACGATTTGAAGCTCGACGAAGCGGATGCTTTCCGTTCCTATGAGCAATAGGTCGCCGGATAGGGTTGCTGAGTCTCCCCTACAGACGTGGATCTCCCCCTCCGGTAGTATCCTGAACTCCACGAGTGGGGTGACGGTGAGTGTCACGGTCTCAGCTGCACTTCCAGGCATCCCATCGGAGTCCAGATATGTGATCTGTAGGGTTAGGGGGTATTGACCAGACTTCGCCTCCCCATCCACCCTCAACTCATAGGAGGCTGAGGCCCTCTCCCCAGGCTTCAGGTCTCCTATATATTGTAGTCTTGGAGTCATGGGGGAGAAGACGCCCATGGGATCGGGTGTTAGGGAGACCTTAACCTCATAGGCTTCGGCTCCAACGCATTTGAAGTTCAGCGTTAGCTTCACAGATTCACCTGGCTTAGCCTCCATGCTGCTGACCTCATAGCTCTCAAGGAGGATCGTCGTCTTCCTCTCAACCTTCACCTCATCCACATCTACCCCTATGGTCTCAACCTCGCTGCGGCTCTCACCATTCTCATCCCTATAGGTTGCCGTAGCCGTGAGGGTGTATACGCCTAGGGGGGTTCCACTTGGAACTGTGAGAGTTATCATTCTATACTCTGACTCTCCAGGTTTAAGCTCGTCTATATCGAGCAGTCCATCTAGGACGGCGATGTAGGGGGTGTTAGATGTTAGGGTGACCTCGATATCCCTGAGGGTCTCTGATCCCCTATTCCTCACCTCAAGGCTAACCTCATTCTCCTCTCCAGCTGTGAGATGTGGATCGATGAGGCTGATGTTCAGTCCTATCTTCGGCTTTGAGGCGTTTACAACGACTATGCCGATCTGGAGGGTGATCGTATGGATGTAGACGCCCAGCTTATACATCTGCCTATAAGTAAGCGTCAGGGTCAGGGTGTAGGGGCCTATGGGGGTGTCCTCGTCGACGTAGATCACCGGCTTATATCGCTTAGATTTCTCAGCCCCTATCTCGTTGAATATCATATGTCCCTTATCGAGGATGACTATTCCAGGATTCGTCGATGTGAGGATGGCCTCCACCTCATAGACGCTATAGCTGCCGGTGTTCCTCAGCTCTATCTCTATGGTGTTCTCCTCGCCGGCTGTGAGATAGATGTCGCTCACCTTCACTCTCAGAAGCGGCGTATAGTTTCCAGCCTGAACAATCGGTGCGATAATCGATGTCAGCATCAGAGCCATCAATAGGGTTATGCTCCACCTCTTCATGGCATACCCCTCCTCTTCTCCCCCACGATCCTTCCATCGTGGAGGTATAGTATTCGCTCAGTCATTTGAGCCACAGCTGGGTCATGGGTTACGATGATGAAGGTCTTACCACTCTCGAGGTTCAACTCCTTCATCAACCTGATCACCTCCTCACCCGTCTTCGAGTCGAGGTTGCCCGTCGGCTCATCACAGAGGATGATCGATGGATCATTGGCCAGGGCCCTAGCTATGGCCACTCGCTGCTGCTCGCCTCCACTGAGTTCATTCGGCTTATGGGTCATCCTGTCGCCTAGGCCTACGAGTTTCAGGAGCTCCATCGCCCTCCTCCGACGCTCTTCGCGGGGGACTCCCGCTATGGCGAGGGGGAGCTCCACATTGCTTAGGGCATCCATCCTGGGTATGAGATTGAAGAATTGGAAGACGAAGCCGATCTCACGGTTTCGCAGTTCCGCCAGCTCCATGTCGCTGAGCTTTGAGAGGTCTACGCCTCTGATGAGTATGCGCCCCTCCGTCGGCCTGTCTAGGGCGCCTAGGATGTGGAGCAGCGTCGATTTGCCGCTGCCCGATGGCCCCATGATAGCGAGGAATTCCCCCTCCTCGATGACTAGATCTACGCCGTCCAGCGCCCTCACCGGTCTCCCGCCCTGGATATACTCCTTAACCAATCCCTCAGCCCTGATGATCTCCGTCATCGACGCCATCCTCCCCTATCATCTCCTCTATACGCCTCATTCTCGTCGAGAGGAGTTGATGTAGACTCTTTAAGACCTCTCTCCGCCTCTCCCTGTCGACGCCCTCCAGGAATCCCTCTAGGAAGGTGGGCTTCAAGCCCTCATCGGTGAAGGAGACGATCTTCTCCAGCAGTCTAACCTTAACCTCCGGCGGCGTCAGCTTCGCGAGGAAGGCTAGGTATTTAGCCATGAAGCTTAGACTCCTCTCCAATCTTTCCTCTATACGCCTTAGGAGCTCCTCCCCCCTCCCCGTCAACCTATAGAATTCGCGGCCTCCTCTCTCAACGCTCTCGATGAGGCCCCTAGTCTTTAATCCCCTCAGAGCTGGGTAGATGGTTCCCGTCCTCGCCTCCCAGACGTCTCCGAACCCCTCCCTCAGCTCCTTCAGCAGCTCGTAGCCATATCTAGGGCCTCTGGTGAGCTGTAGCAGCATCAACAGCTGTATTGGGCTGAGCCGCTCGGGCCTCCTTATAGTAGACCTCAACTCAGTAGGCCTCAACCTATTAATCAGATAAAAACCTTCCCCCATTCGCATATAGATGACGCTTATAGAGGATCTCAGACGCCTCCTAGGGAAGCCGAAGCCTATCGGGATCTTCTCACACTCTCAGCTGAGGCCTGCATCGGGGTGAGGCTCACCGACTCGGGGGAGGAGGCCACCCTCATATTCGCCGAGCTACTAGTCATCCTCAGAGATCGTGGATGGCTGAGGCTAGATGAGGGAGAGCTGACAATTGAATCCGGATTGGCGATCTATGTTCCTCCCCATAGCCTCCATCAGCTGAAAGCCGAATCCGACGTGGAGCTCCTATGGATCGCGTGGAGAGCCATGTAGATTAGAGGAGTCTCCCCGAGTCTTTAGGTGAATCCATTAGTTGCTGGGAGTCTTAGAATCCATCAACCAGCCTGGATTCAGCTTTGTGTTTCAGGCCTTATCAGCTTATATAATCGCTTGGGGGAGTATGAAGCGATGAAGTGTAGTAAGTGTGGTAGGGAGATACCCGACGACTCTAATTACTGTCCCTATTGCGGCTCAAGGGTTGGAGGCCGCTGGGAGGAGTTCCAGGTAGAGGCTGAGAGCCTCGTCGCAAAGGTGAAGCAGCTGCTACGAGAGGGGAATGTCAGGAGGATCGTCATCAGAAACCCAGAGGGAGAGACCCTACTGGAGATTCCCGTCACAATAGGCGTCATAGGCGCCCTCATAGCGCCTTACCTAGCCGCCCTCGGAGCGATAGCGGCCATGGTGTCGAATTGTACCATAGCGGTTGAGCGGCGTGAGTAGATTAGAGTTCGAAGCGCTCTATTATCCGTTCACCCCCCTCCCCTATGATGGCCTCGACGTGGATGTAGTCCTCCAGGCCGCTCCCCTTTATCTTAGCCCCCAGCAGATTGTCAACCTGAAATATGCCTGCGGGATTCGTCATCTTCACCCTAATCAATATGGGCTTCTCCTCCCCCTCCTCTATTTCCACCTCCTCTATTGAGAGCGCTGAGACCGAGTGGATGTCCACCTTACCGGCCTCGAAGGGAATGCGTGAACGCCCCTTCTCCATATCCAGCGCATCGGCCACCTTAACGACGCCGGCCTCCAAGGTCAGCGGCTTCCTGGGGGCGTGATGACAGAGGATGGCGTGAAGCACCTCCGATGAGACGATGACAGCCTCCTCAGGGGTGTAGATGGCTGGCAAGTAGCGCCTTAGAATCCCCTGAGCCAGCTGGACGCTGAAGTATTCATGTCCCTCCCTGATGATGGACATGCCTATGTCATGGAGTATGGCTGCGAGGAAGACGATGACCTCGGCATCCTCAACGCCGAGGCCGTAATCCCTAACGACGCTCGGCTCCACACCCCTCTTGACGAGAATTCTCAGCATCTTCAAGGCGGCGTTGGCGACGATCTTCGCGTGGATGGGGCCATGATCGCTGTAGCCCATGCGATCGATGGCGGTGACGTTGGCACACCTCCACAGCGTCTGGAGCTCCAAGTCGTTGTCCACCAGGCCTATAAGCCTCTCCAATTTGCGATTATCCTTAATTGGAATTCTAAGTATGTTCCTGACGGCTCCCATGTTTACACCTATAAACCCTATTTGGTATATCTCTCTCGCATGATCCGCATCATACCCCTTAGGGACATACCCATCATTGAAGAGGGCGACGATGTTGGGAGGCTCATCGTCGAAGCCGCTGAGAGACAGGGGACGCCGATAAGAGATGGCGACATAGTCGTCGTCACCCACATCATCGTCTCCAGAGCCGAGGGAAGAGTTGTAGACCTGGAGGCTGTTAAGCCGTCGGAGGCAGCTGTTCGAATCGCAGCCTACACGGGTAAAGACCCGAGGCTCGTTGAAGTTGTCCTCAGCGAGTCCAGAGCCATTAGGAGGATGGCTCCAGGAGTCCTCATCACGGAGACGAGGCAGGGCTTCGTCTGCGCCAACTCCGGCGTGGACAAATCCAACGTCCCAGGTGAAACCATCGTGGCCCTACTACCCGAAGACCCAGATGAGTCGGCGAGAAGGATTAGGGAGCGGATAGAGGAGCTGACGGGCAAGCGGGTAGCCGTCATAGTCTCCGACACCCATGGAAGACCTCATAGGGATGGGGAGATCAACGTCGCCATAGGGGCCTCAGGCCTTGAGGTCATCAGGGATCGAAGGGGTGAACGCGACCTCTTCGGCTACGTCCTCCAGGTGAAGAGGACGGCCATCGCCGATGAGTTGGCCTCGGCCGCTGAGCTGGTCATAGGGCAGGCGGATGAGGGGATACCCGCAGCCATCATCAGGGGATACCCCTATACGCCCTCCGAGACCTCCAGAGCCTTGAAGCTGGTTAGGCCTAGGGAGCGAGACCTATTCCTATAGCATAATCTTCTTAGGCTTAGAGGCCAACTTCAGAGGGGAGCCTTGGTCTACTGTTGGAGATGTGGAGAGGAAAATCCCGACGATGCGGTTCACTGTAAGAAGTGCGGCGCTCTCCTAAAGCCTAGGCCCTATAGGGAGCGCTATGAGGAGGAGCTATGCTTCGGCCCCGAGCGCAGACCCTTCTGGGGCCTCATCTTCGGCATACTAATCGTCCTCGCAGGCCTCATCTGGCTTCTGGAACCCTACGTCCCATGGCTGACCTGGAGAAATGTCTGGCCCATCCTCGTCATCCTCTTCGGCATCTACATCATACTCAGAGCCATCGGAGTGTGGAGGTAGGCCGACAATAAGGGGACATGGCTCTCGACAGTTGAGGCATGTAGCTTCATGTTCCCACCTTGACAGCTCGATGCGGGTTGTCATCCAGAGGAGGGAGAAGCCGAGGGCTAGGAGGCCGAGGGGGAGGCCTCCAACCCCGCAGGCTGAGAGGAAAGTTAAGGCGAATCCTATGGGAAGGAGGGCGTTGAGGAGCAGCCTCAGATGGGGAGGACGCCCCCTGATGAGGGGGTGTAGGAGGCCAATGGAGACGAGGATGAGACCTGAAAGGGGGAAGGCGGAGAGGGGATTTGAGCCGAGGACGATGAACGCCAGGGAGATTAGGATGCCCACTACGAGGCCGAGGCATCCAGCGCATAGAGTTTTATCCCCAACCCAGATCTCATGACCCCTAAATCCATCGCAGAGAGGATGATGTCCATGAATAAGCCTGAGACCTAGGAAGGTTGAGACCTTTGAGGGATCGTCGGGGACTTGACGGTGTAGGCAGAGGTCAGGTTTCAGGGCGGCGACAATGCCGAGGAGGGCGACGAAGGCGAAGAGGATTCTGGGTATGAGGCAACCTCCACAGCCTCCTCTCGGCGTGGAGATGGCTATGGCGGAGATGAGGATGGCTGTGAGGGATAGGAGTATCAGCAGCTTCGTCGACAGCCTCATATCAACGACCTCAACCAACTCCTAATGGCTCTGCCAGCTAGGTATCGATGTATCCTCCTTCGAAGTGGATTGCCAGATAATAGTCCCCCAAGTCTCCTAGGTAGACTTCCATAGAAATCTCTGTAGCATCTGTAGAGCTCCTCCTGAACCTCCGCCCTGGAGAGATGCCTCGTCGACATGACGGCGTGAATCATATCATAATGCTCCCAATTCCAATCCTCGATCCACCCCTTGGAGGATGCCTCCTCGAATAGCCTTGTTCCTGGGAAGGGAGTTAGGATGAAGAAGGTAGCGAGATCGGGGTCTAACTCGTCGACGAAGGATCTAAAGGCCTCGATGGATGCGTGATCATCCTCCCTATCGCCTATGATGAGGGTTGCCTGGGAGAAGATGCCATGATGCTTCAATAATCTAATCGCCTCCCTAGATGTCTCGGGTTTCAAGGCCTTACCATAACTCCTCAGCCTCTCGGGGCTGTGGCTCTCCACCCCTATAAGCATCCAGAGGCAGCCAGCCCTCTTCATGAGGGGTAGAAGCCTCCGCCTCTCCACGACGCTGTCAGCCCGTGTCTGGACGAACCATGAAACATCATCGCCGAGACCCCTATCGATGATCTCACGGCAGAACTTCTCAGCCCTCTCGTCGAGGGGGAAGTTGTCATCCGCCAGCCAGATAAGCTCCACACCATAGTCGCTGTATAGCATCTCAAACTCCTCAGCCAACCTCTCGGGGGATTTACCCCTCCACCTATGACCCCAGAAGGGGCTTTGAGTGCAGAAGCTACAGCTATAACCGCAGCCTCTGCTCCCCTCCACTATGGCGTAGCGCCTTCCAGGGGCCATCATCTCGAAGTGATAGCAGTCCATAGACTCCTCGACTAGATGATAGGCGGGCATCGGAAGCTCGTTGAGGTCGTCTATAAGGGGTTGAGGGGGAGTGGAGACCACCTGGCTGCCATGTCTAAAGGTTAGGCCCCTAACCTCCGTTGGGACTCTATCTCTCTCCAGGCTCTGTAGGAGCTCCTGTAGGGTTCTCTCCCCCTCGCCTCTGACGATGAAGTCGATGTGGGGGTTCCCCCACATAATCTCCTCCGCTAGAGCTGAGTAGTGTTGACCCCCTGTAACGGTGTAGACCTCGGGGTTGATCTCCTTAGCCAGCTTCAGAGTCCATGAGACGATGTAGGCATCCTTAGTGCAGCTGCCGCTGACGGCTACCACATCCGGCTGCTCAGCCTCAAGCCGCCTTTCCAACCCTCTCCAGTCGAGGCCCATAGCCCTACAGTCCAAGATGTCAACCTCCATCCCTGGGCTATGAGCCTCCAGATAGGCGGCTAGCTGAAGTAGGGCGAGGGGAGGTGGTAGATGCTCCCCCATCAGAAACCAGTAATCCTTCGGAGGCTCTATGAAGAGGATCCTCAAATCCACCACCCATGGAGCACAGCGACGAGGATCGTCGCTACGCCAAGCGAGAGGCAGAGGATCCAGATTATCCTACTCCTCGCAGCTTTAAGGAGGAGATCTATAGAGAGTAGAGCTACGGCGAAGGATGAGATAAGGGCGAGGAGAAGCTGAGAGTTGAAGGAGGGGTTGGCTCCTAGGATTGTGAGACCTATGGGGGCGATCAGTCCTAAAGGTATGCCCAGCATATACGCCAAGCTGAAGGCCTGGGAGGGTTCTAGGCCTCTGAATAGGAGGTAGGTTAGGGTTATCCCAGACCTTGAGACCCCGGGGATGACGGCGAGACCCTGAACAACTCCAAGGGCCGCCGTCTCCCATGGAGTCAGCGTTCTCCTCCCTCCCCTATGTTTGACGCCTCTCATCAATAGACCCGTAGATATGAGGGAGAAACCGATGAGAAGCTGAAGTAAGACTCCCAGGGAGGAGGCCTCCCTGAGAACCCCGTAGAGGGGGAGAGCCGTTAAGCCGGTTAATGGAGTCGCTATGAGGAGCAACCGTAGAATCCTCTTATCCCCCATGAAATCCTTGGATAGCTCTCTGTGGAAATAGATGATGGCCGCGATGGAGGTTCCAAGGTGAAGCATTATGGAGAGATTTACGGCCTCCAATCCTCCCAGGCCTAAGGCCATGAGGGTGAGCGAGGTGAGGCCCTCACTTGAGAGCGGCAACCACTCCAGAAACCCCTGGAGCACGCCTATGAGGAGGGCCTCTAAAGGAGACACGGGGACCATTCGACGATCCTCTTAAAACCTATTTAATCCCGCCGATGATGAACGAAGGCTGATTCCAGCTTTAAATCCCTTTCTGAGGCGTTATCTCGAAGAGGCAGTAGGGATCTCCAACGGCTATACACCTATTCTCCATAGCGTACATCTCCGTCTCGTAGATGATCGAGGTTAGACCAGCTAGGAGACCCCTTATAAACTGGCTGAAGGGCCTCCTGGAGGGCCTCCCCAGCTGACATTCGATGCAATCCCAGACCTCCAGGATCACGTGAGGAATCTCCTCTCTTAGCTCCCTGATCCTCAGGATGCCGTATCCCATAGATCGGAAAACTTCAGCCGCTATCGACACCCTATCCATAAATCTCTCAGCTCCGATCTCATCGGCCATGCGTAGGATGTACCTCCACCGCTCCTTACCAACCTCTAGGCCGATGTGGTAAAGCATCGCCTCAGCACCGGTTCCAAGCCTCTCCCTAAACTTCAGCAGCAAACCCTTCAAAGCAGACTCGTCGAGGAGAACCGCCCTAGCTGAACCTATGATGAGGGGAAAAGATGTATCCGCTATGAAGCCCTCAACATTAGACTCGATGATCTCAACCCCCTCTACGGCGTCCATATTCTCAAGTTCATCCGCTATCGAATGGGGATTTACGGGAGAATTGGTTAAATCTACGAAGAGAAGGATTCGCCCCTCCTCCCCCTCCATCGCAGCCTTAGTTGAACAATAGGTGATGTCGATCCTTCTATCGGAGAATAGGTTCACCACGGAGGCGAGAATACCCCTCTTAGAGACACCCCGCACAACGAAGCCTACCAGTCTCCTTCCAGGGGAGAATAGGAACCTATCTACGCTGAACCTCTCCACAAATTTAATGGGGAAGGTTCTCAATAAAAATCTTTACGAAAACTTCTCATAAAATTGAATATTGAAAAGGTATATAAAGGAAATATATCCTAACGCATGCATGAATGAAGTGAAGGATGATCCATTAAAAATTAAGATGAAATTAGAGAATATCTGCGTTGCTCATTCATTCTTTATATTATCTGCGCTCAAATTAAATTCAAACCCCCTCTCCATTCCGGAGATAGCACGTGAAATCAGTCGATTGACGATGGGAAAGATAACGCTACAGGATCAGCAGACTAGAGGTCCAACCCAAACCCTCGCTAAGAGGGGGCTTCTAAGAGAGATTCCAACTTTTTATGGGAGTAGAAAGATCACGAAATATGTGATAACTCCCCTCGGATTGAGATATCTCGATGCATTAGAGCGGTTTTTAGAGGCCTTAAAAGATTAAGACATATATTGGGCATATCATTGCTTTTCCGTCTATTTACCTATCCTCACCAGTCCTAACTTGAGTCGCCTGCCATCGATTTCATACTCCTTGACATAGGCCCCTTCAGGTGGCTCAGCTCTGTGTAAGGCTATGGAGAGAGTCTCCGCCGCTATGTATTCGGCCTCGACTTCGAAGGCTTTCTCCAGCTCTGGGTCGCCGAGGTAGTAGGTCTCGATGCGATCGTCGATCTCGAAGTCAGCCTCCTTCCTCAAAGCCTGTATACGTCTGACGATATCCCTCGCTAGTCCCTCGTATCTCAGCTCCTCCGTCAACTCGGTGTAGACGCCGACTATGATGCCCATCTCATCGGCGAGGACGTATCCCTCCCTCGGCTCCTCCCTTATCTCAACCTCCTCCGGCCTCAGCTCTACGGTTTTACCCTCCACCTCCAGGGTTATCGCCTCTCCCCTGCGCAGCCTCTCAACCTCCTCCTCGCTTAGAGCCTCGACGGCCTCAGCCACCTTTGGGTATAGTGCTCCATATTTCCTGCCTAGGAGCCTGGGTATCGGCTTTGCCCTCAACCGTATGAGGTTTCTCCGATCCTCCGTCAGTCTCACCCTCTTCACGTTCAACTCGTCTCTTATGAGATCTATGAGGGGTCTCAGATGTTTGAGGGTCTCTGGGTCGGCCACCACGACGGCCTCTTGGAGGGGCTGCCTCAACTTTATTCCGCAGCTGCTCCTAGCTGCTCTGCCGAGGCTGCTTATCCTCATCGCCATCTCCATGTCCGCCATCAGCCCCTCATCGATGAGCTCCTCCCTCGGCTCAGGCCAGTCGTTTAGGTGGATGCTCTCAGGGGCGTCTGGCTCAGCTCTTCGGACGAGCCGCTGGTAGAGGGCCTCAGTTATGAAGGGTGTGAAGGGGGCTAGGAGTAGTAGAAGGGTCTTGAGACAGGTGTAGAGCGTCGAGTAGGCTGCCCTCTTATCCTCGTCCGCCTCACTCTTCCAGAACCTCCTACGGCTTCTGCGGACATACCACCTAGATAGCTCATCGACGAACCTCTCGATCTCCCTCGTCGCCGTGTAGGCATCATAGTCGTCTAAGGCCTCGGTTACCACCTTCACCAACCTATTCAGCCTAGATAGTATCCATCTGTCGAGGAGCGTCAGCCTCTCAGCCCTCTGATCAGGAGTCCACTTATCGAGGTTTGCATATATGGAGAAGAAGTTGTGGAGGTTCAACAGCGGTATGAAGAATCGGCGCTTCACCTCCTCTGCGATGCCATAGCCGAAGCGGACATCATCCTCAGGTTTAGTTCTGCAATATATCCATCTCATCACGTCAGCTCCCATCGTCTCGACGGCGTCGTCGAACCAGATGACATTCCCCCAGCTCTTATGCATCTCACGCCCCTGCTCGTCGAGGACGAGGCCATGGCCGAGGCAGACCTTGAAGGGCGTGGTCCTCTCCAGAATCGTGCTCATAGCCAGCATCGCGTAGAACCAGTTCCTGAATTGGCCGATGAAGCACTCGGTGATGAAGTCGGCTGGGAACCATCGACGCCAATACTCCCTATTATGCCTATATTGAAGCGTGGAGAAGGCGACGATGCCGGCGTCGAGCCATGGGTTCCCCACGTCGGGTATCCTGCTGGCGAGGGCTCCACAGCGCTCGCATCTTATCTTGACGGCGTCGATGTAGGGTCTATGGGGGCTGTGTCCCTCGAAGACCTCCCAACCTTCAACGGCCTTCTCCCTGAGCTCCTCCTTGCTCCCTATGACTGTGAACCATCCACATTTGGGGCACTCCCAGATGGGTAGGGCCAGACCCCAGTAGCGCTTCTTTGATATCATCCAGTCCTCCATGTTCCTCAGCCAGTCCAGCTCCCTTGCCAGGCCGAATTCGGGTATCCATCTAACCTGCATCGCTGACTCCATGATCTGGTAGCGTAGGTTCTGCTCCTTCTCCTCAGGCGTCAACTCCTCGAAGGGCTTGTTGAGCTTCTCACCCATCCTTATGAACCACTCCTCCACGAGTCTGAAGACCAATTCGCTTCCGCATCTCCAGCAGACCGGATACCTATGCCTATACCACTCGGATCGGAGGAGGAGGCCCCGCCTCTTCAAATCCTCAGCTATCGGCTCAGCTGTGTCGTAGACATGCATCCCAGAGAGCCATCCGAAGCCTTTGAGGAAGACGCCCATCTCATCCAGGGGGGCGATGATGGGTAATCCATACTCCCTCCCCAGCTGTAGGTCTTCACGGCCGCATCCAGGGGCGATGTGAACCAGACCCGTCCCCTCGGTCTCGACGACCTCCTTCCATAGGATGACCCTGTGAGCCTCAGGCGCTCCCGCTTTCCTCGGGGCTTCGAGGTGGTCGTAGGGGCCTTCATAGCTCCAGCCCTCCATGTCGCTTCCCTTCAGCTCCTCCAGAACCTCGTATCCGCCTTTGGGGAAGACCCGTTGCAGCGCCCCCTTGGCGACGTAGTAGACCTTATCATTGAACCTCACCTTAGCGTAGGTGAGGTCTGGGTGGACAGCCACAGCGACGTTGGATGTCAACGTCCAGGGGGTCGTCGTCCAGATGAGGAGGCTTCCCTCACGGTTTCGGAGGGGGAATTCGACGTAGAGGCTTAGGTGGGTCAGCTCCTTATAGCCCTCGGTTACGATCTCATGCTCGCTTAGGGCTGTCCCACATCGGGGGCACCAGGGCATGACATCCTCGCCCTTATATATCCAGCCCCGTTCATGGCACTTCTTCAACAGCATCCAGATGCAGTAGTTGTTCTCATCGGACATGGTGAAGTAGCTGCCCCCCATCTCCGGCGATCCCAATCTGCCGACGATCTCCTCAGCCGTCCCTCGGACGGGGCCTCTGGCGCTTTTGAAGACGATCTCCTTCATCGGCTCCTCGAGGGCGTCGGCCAGCTTCCTCAGCTCATCTGGGTCATCCCAATCCATCCACATCCCAAGTCTAATTGACTGCTCCGTCTGCTTCGCCGCGTATCGTAGAACCCGCTGTTTGCAGCGCTTGACGAACTCCGCTATCCCGTAGGCCTCTATGTCCCGCTTAGATTTGAAGCCTAGCTCCTTCTCGACTTCGACCTCAACCCATAGGCCCTGGCAGTCGAAGCCGTTCTGATACCTGATCTCATAGCCCCTCATAGCCTTGTAGCGCTGCCATAGATCCTTGTAGGTTCGCCCCCAGGCGTGGTGAACCCCCATCGGGTTGTTAGCCGTTATGGGGCCATCTATGAAGCTCCAGGGGGGCTTACCCTCGTTGAGCTTACGCCTCTTCTCAAAGGCCTTAATCCGCCTCCAGAAGTCGAGGATTTCATGCTCCAACTTCGGCAGCTCCACCATAGGGTCAATAGGCTCATACAACTCTAGACACCTCCAAGACAAGATTAATTAAGCCAATTGAGTGCCCGGCGTCTCCAGAAGCCTTAGATTTTATGATCACCGGACACCTATAGCACCTAGAGGAGGGAGGAATAGCATAGATTTAAAATTTGTCAGCCCTTCCTCCAGATCCACCTGAAATATTCGATGAAGCCCATGATGTTCATCGTCTCCCTCTGAGCCGCCTCCTCCATCCACGCCCTCCTAGCCATGGGATCTTCTCGTCTCAGCCTCTCCTGGAGCTCCTCAAGCTTCAAGCTCTCCCTCAGCCCCGCCTCGATGATGCTCATCCATAGCTCTATCTGCCTCAGATATGCCTCAAGGAGTTCTGGACGCCTTGTATAGCCGTAGTGGCCGTAGCAGAGGGTTTTGGCATCGAGCTCCATCAGCCTTCTAAGGCTCTCCATCGCCTTTTGGGGGTTGAAGGGGGGTGGACTATTCGGCGTTATGGCTTCAGCCTCGGGGTGATAGGTGCCTCCAGCGTCGCCGAGGATTAGCACCCCCTCATCGACGACGTAGTAGCATTGGTGGTGGGAGGCGTGTCCAGGCGTCCAGATGGTCTTAACTCTCAGCCCTCCCAGCTTCAACTCCTCTCCATCCCTTGACTCCGAGACTCTCTCCGCCTCTATGCCCCTCACCTCACCGTAGAGTTCGACGAGTTTCTCGCCTAGCAGCCTTTTAGAGGCTTCAATCAGCCTTGAGGGATCGATCATGTGGGGCGCCCCCCTAGGATGGACGTAGAGCTTCGAGTCCTCCAGCTCCATGAGAAGTCTCCAGGAGCCTCCGGCGTGGTCTATGTGGATATGAGTTGGAGCTATGATGGCTGACTCCACCTCCAGCTCTTTCAAAGCCTTTAGGATGGTTTCAGAGGAGGATGGCGGCCCTGGATCGATGATCATCGCCTCCCCTTCTCCCATTATGATGTAGGTGGAGAGCGCCCTGGGTCTGCCAAGGAGCATGGCATCTACGAGGTATACGCTTTCACTAACCCTCTCCACCCTCATAATGCCTCACCAGCCATCTAGCCGTCAGCCTCACGGCCTCCTCACTCCCCATCCTCGGCCTCCAGCCGAGGCTCTTCAGCTTGGAGACGTCGAGCTGCATAAGTTTAACGTCTCCCTTCCATCCTCTCCCCCCATCCACTCCTCCGGTGTAGTAGACCTCCACATCGCTTAGACCCATCTCCTCGATGACTATATGGGCGATGGCTGAGACGCCAACTCGATCCTCGGAGCCGATGTTGAATATCTCAACTCTCCCCGAGCTTCTCTCAACCCCTGTGAGCATGCCCTCCACGCAGTCCGTAACATAGAGGTAGGATTTCGACTGGGTTCCGTCGCCGAGAACCTCTAGGCGTTTTGGGTTTCTCCTCAGCTTCTCGATGAAGTCGTAGATGACGCCGTGATTTATCCTCGGCCCGACGATGTTCGCCATCCGGTAGATGATGCATCGGAAACCATAGGTGTGGGCATACGCCATGGATAAGGCCTCAGCGGCCAGCTTTGAGGCTCCATAGACAGATATGGGTTCGAGGGGGGCATAATTCTCAGGGGTGGGTATAACCTCAGCATCGCCATAAACAGTGGAGGAGGAGGCGAAGACGTAGAGTTTGACTTCATCCCCCTTAGCTATGGCCTCGAGAAGGTTGTAGGTGGCCTCGATGTTCTGCTTGAAATGCTCTTCTGGGCTGGCCCTTGAGAGCCTAACCTCTGGGATGGCTGCCATGTGATATACGGCCTCACATCCCCTGAGGGCTTTGTCAACATCCCCTGGATCGAGTAGGTCTCCCTCTATGAAGTCGAGGTTTGGAGAGTTAAGCCACCCCTCCAGATTCTTCAAGCTGCCTGAGGAGAGGTTATCCAAAACCCTCACTCGCTCCCCCCTCTCCAGGAGCTGATCCACTAGATGGCTTCCGATGAAGCCGGCGCCGCCTGTGACGAGGATCAACTCCTCGACACCCCCAGGGTCTTTAGGAGGGAGATGGCCGTAACGGCTGCCCCCATGAGGATGAGGAGGAGGGGGGGCAGATGGTGGAGGGGTAAGAGGCCGATGAGTTGTTCCCTTAAGAGGAGGGCTGAGAGGAGGATCACGGCGGCGAGGAGAAGCTCATCCATCGCTCGCCCTACATTCAAGCCCTTTAAAAGCCTGATGGAGGCCGATGCTAAGAGCCATAGGCCTAGGGCGAGCAGGAGCCAGAGGAGTGATTCTAATACCTCTCTCGGTGGAAGAACGAGTCTCCCCTCACATCGCATCAACCAATCCGCAACGGTTAGCGGTAGATGGGGCCTCGCCATGAGGAGTATGCCCATGGTTATGATGAGGATGCCTAAGCCGATGTCCTCCAGGTGGTCTCCCCCACCGCCATCTCTATAGGGGTCTAAGCCTCTAGGCGCCCTATGCTCCACCACCCATGTCCCAGAGATGGCATCTGTAAACTTCCTCCTGGGATCCCCAAGGAGGAATCCCGCGACAACATCGAGGATCAATAGACCCATGTGGAGCTTCGTGAGATTCCTCATAAACGCCCTGAAGAGGCTGTGAGCTCCCTCCACTTTGAGATCCATAAGCTGCTTCCCAACCGTGGAGCCTAGACCCCACTCCATTATGGTGAAGTAAACCAATTGGACAAATCCCGTTGAGAGGGGGAATGTGAATCCCCATCCTCTCCATCCGCCTCGAATTATCGCTGAGAGGGTGAAGGGTATGGAGAGAAAGAAGCCTAGAAGGAGCGTGGCGATGGAGACGATGACGGCGTCGACGAGGTAGGCTAAAGCTCTCTTAAACCAATATCTCTGAAGCCCTCCCCCCACCTCGAATCTAGGAGGCTTTAACCTATAGCCGCATTTGGTGCAGTAGTAGGCATCCTCAGGAAGTTTCTCACCACACCTTGGACAGTAGGGCATGGCGACTCCCAACATTATAAATGGCCACCACTTATAATGGAAGCCCCATCAATCGGGCTTCCCACAGCCATATCTCCACATGAGGTCGAAGAGCGTGGCTAAGCCCTTCACGACGCTGGGATGAGACGTTATCGCCGCCTCCCTGAGGAAGAAGGGGACGCCCACCTCCTCGACTAGGAATAGGGCTCTCCCACCTATCTCCGCGTCTATTATGCAGCCCCTCATCACAACCTCATCAGCCACCCTTATCTCAACCCTTCCCCCCAAGCCCTCCCTCAGCCTCCTTATCATCTCATCCCGCTTATGTCGATCCCTCTCGCCGAGTCTCTTCGATGACATCATGATGATCTTCACCTCCACACCCCTTGAGGCCGCAGCCCTAAGCTCCTCTTCAACCTCTGGGAGATACTCCATCGCCCTGGTCAAAACCCTTATAGACCTCCTAGCGGAGCGGTATAGCCTCCGAGTCTCCTCCAGGGATGCCTCACCAACGCTGACGATCCTAAGCAGCGGAGGCTTCTCCTCAACCTTACCACCCTTAAGGTAGATATCCTCAGCCAGAGGGAGGAGCTCCTCGGCATATCTCTCCAAGGCCTCAAGCCTACGCCTCATCTCATCCCTCGCCTCGGCGATGAGCGTTGAGATCACATCCCGTGGAGGCATTGGAGAGTACATCGCAGGCCTTCCAGGCTTTATGCGTATCAACCCCCTCTTAGCCAGCTCCTCCAGGACGCCGTATATCCTCACCCTTGGGACTCCACTGGCTCGGCTGAGGATTGAGGCCTTCGTCTCGCCGAGGTATAGCAGATTGGCGAGGGCTGAGGCCTGATAGTCGTTGAGGCCCATATCCATCAGGAGCATCTTAACCCTTCTGATGAGGCTCTCCACGATCGCTGAATGGTTCGTAGAGCTATTAAAGGTGGAGGTGAAAGAACCTGGGATGAGGATAGCCGTCACAGGTGGAGCTGGATACATAGGCTCAACGCTGATGAGGAGGCTCCTAAGAGAGGGATACACGGCGATCTCCATAGACAACCTCACCAGGGGGGATTACGGTCCACTCCGAGGCTTAGAGGGATCGATGGATCTCATAGTCGGCGATATAAGAGACCTGAATCTATTAATGGAAGTCTTCCAAGACGTGGACGCCGTCATCCATCTGGCCGCTATACCTGGATTGAAGGCCTGCGATGAGAACCCTGAAGAGGCGATCTCCGTCAACATCTATGGAACCAACCAGGTGTTGAGAGCCGCCGTCGAGGCAGGCGTCAAGCGCATAATCTTCGCCTCCAGCGCTGCCGTTTACGGCTCCCCTAGATATCTACCCGTCGACGAGGGACACCCCCTCAAGCCATTGAATCTCTATGGGGTGACGAAGATGGCGGGGGAGAGGCTGGTGGAGGTCTACCATGAGAACTATGGTCTTGATGCCACTATTCTACGCTTCGGCAACGTCTATGGCGTCGGCCTATACACCAGGTGGGATACGGTGATCCCCAAGTTCGTCAGGCAGGGATTGAGGGGTGAACCTCTAACCATCTATGGCGACGGCCATAGCAGCAGGGACTTCGTCCATGTGGAGGACATCGTCGAGGCCATAATCCTCGCCTTGAGGCATGGGGGAGGCTTCGAGACCTATAATATAGGCGGAGAACCCATGGAGGTTGGACGGGTCGCCGAGATCGTCTGTGAGGAGATCGAGGCGGCGACTGGGAGGAGGGTTGAGGTGACCCATCTACCACCGAGGATTGGGGAGACGAAGCGTATAGAGTATGACATCACCAGGATAAGGGAGCATCTCAACTATAAGCCCAGGTGGAGCGTCAGGAGGGGTGTTAGACAGCTCATTGACTACGCCCTAAAGGGTGGAGTCCTTGAAGCCTAAGGTGTCCGCGGTCATACCCGCCTACAACGAGGAGGAGACCATCGGCGAGGTGGTGGAGAGAACTCTGAGATACGTCGATGAGGTGATAGTCGTCGATGATGGAAGCCTCGATAAAACAGCCGATAAGGCCCATGAGGCTGGAGCAAGGGTTGTGAAGCTGGGGGAGAATAGGGGAATCCTCAAGGCGACTGTTAGAGGCTTCAGGGAGGCGGATGGCGAGATCATCGTCACCCTCGACGCCGATGGCCAGCATAACCCCGATGAGATCCCGAGGCTCCTAGAGCCGATACTGAGAGATGAGGCCGATCTGGTTCTAGGTCGGAGACCCAGATTACCACACCTCAGCGAGCGGATCCTCGCATATCTAACAGGGTTAAAGGTGCCGGTTCACGATGTGAGCACCGGCTTCAGGGCCTTGAGGCGATGGGTTGTCGAGGGAATGAAGCTTAAGGGGAGCTGCCTCTGCGGCATCCTCATCCTAGAGGCCCATAGAATAGGTGCGAGGATCGCGGAGGTTCCAATATCGATTAGGGAGAGGAGGGGTGAAAGGCGTATAAAGACGAGGCATATCAGACAGCTATTTCACATCCTTCTACATCTAATGAGGTTTTGGTGAAAAGGCTTTAATGGACTCTAAGTGATTTAGGGGTGATGCGGGATAAGGGGTTCGTCGTCTGGTTTACGGGTCTCCCAGCCTCTGGGAAGACGACTGTGGCGAGGCTGGTTGAGAGGGAGCTTAGGCGTAGAGGCCTCAGGGTTGAGGTTCTCGACGGCGATGAGCTAAGGAGGAAGCTGGATGCCGAGATCGGATTCAGCCCTGAGGATAGGATGATTCATATCAGGCGTGTAGCCTATGTCAGCCATCTCCTAGCTAGGAATGGAGTCGCAGTCCTCGTCTGCCTCGTCTCACC
>JAGHBJ010000003.1 GCA_021161045.1 Candidatus Bathyarchaeota archaeon | reverse complement strand
CGACGGCCTATGGGAGGAGGTTCTGGAGCATCTGAAGCGATTGGAGGAGAAGACCGGCAAACGCTTCGGAGACCCTGAGAATCCGCTGCTGGTCTCCGTAAGAAGCGGCGCCCCCATCTCCATGCCTGGGATGATGGATACCGTGCTCAACCTCGGCATGAACGACGAGGTCGTCGAGGGCCTGGCAAAGCTGACTGGAGACCCCAGATTCGCATATGACGCCTATAGGCGTTTCATCACCATGTTCTCCGACGTCGTCATGCATCTTGACAGACACAAATTCGAGGAGATCTTCGAGGAGGAGAAGCGGCGTGAAGGCGTAAAGGAGGATCCAGAGCTGAGCGTCGAGGGCCTAAAGCGGGTTGTGGAGAGGCAGAAGAGGCTCTACGAGGAGTTGACTGGTAGCCCCTTCCCCCAAGACCCCTATGAGCAGTTGAGGCTGGCCATAGCGGCCGTCTTCAACTCCTGGAACAATCCACGGGCTGTGAAGTATAGGGAGATTGAGGGCATACCCGATGACATGGGGACTGCCTGCAACATACAGATGATGGTCTTCGGAAATATGGGGTGGGACTCTGGGAGCGGAGTCATGTTCACTAGAAACCCCTCCAACGGGGAGAAGGGCCTCTACGGCGAGGTTCTATTCAACGCCCAGGGTGAGGACGTCGTCGCAGGCATCAGAACCCCACTCTCAATAGAGGACTTGAAGAAGGTGAAGCCGGAGCTTTACAGGGAGCTGGAGGAGGTGGCTGAGAAGCTTGAGCGCCACTATAGGGATATGCAGGACGTCGAGTTCACAATAGAGAGGGGCACCCTATACATACTGCAGACCCGAACGGGTAAGAGGACTGCGAGGGCGGCCATAAAGATAGCTGTGGATATGGTTAGGGAGGGCCTCATAACTGAGAAGGAGGCCATAATGAGGGTTGACCCCAAACAGGTGGAGCTCCTATTGCATAAGACCGTCGACCCAGAGGCTGAGAAGACGGTTATCGCCAAGGGGCTTCCGGCTTCGCCTGGAGCAGCTGTCGGTAAGGTGGTCTTCGACCCGAAGGAGGCTGAGGATTGGAGGGCTAAGGGGGAGAGGGTCATCCTCGTGAGGCCTGAGACGACTCCCGAGGACATCGGCGGCATGGTGGCCTCTGAGGGCATATTGACCAGCAGGGGTGGGATGACCAGCCATGCAGCCATCGTAGCCAGGGGCATAGGTAAGCCGGCCGTCGTAGGCTGCGAGGCCATAGACATCGACCTTGAACGGGAGTTCTTCAAAGCTGGAGACGTCGTGGTGAAGAAGGGGGAGGTCATCACCATCGATGGATTGACGGGTGAAGTCATATTGGGTGAGGTTCCCCTTGTCGAGCCTAAGATCGGCGGTGAATTGGAGACGTTGCTGAGCTGGGCTGATAGGTATAGGAGGCTCGGCGTCTGGGCCAACGCCAACGATGAGAGGGACGCCCTGAAGGCGAGGGAGAACGGCGCCGAGGGTATAGGCCTCGCCAGAACTGAGAGGATGTTCCTCGGCGTAGAACGGGACGCCTTGGTTAGGCAGATGATAATGGCTGACACCCCTGAGGAGAGGAGGAGGGTGCTGGAGAAGCTATTGCCGATGCAGAAGGAGGACTTCAAGCGGATACTCAAAGCCATGGATGGACTTCCAGTTCAGATTAGGCTGCTGGATCCGCCTCTCCACGAGTTCATGCCGAGTGAGAGCGAGATACTCACCAGGATATACGAGCTGGAGAAGGGTGGGGCGCCACCCGAGAGGTTGGAGGAGGAGAGGAGGCTTCTGGAGAAGGTGAGGAAGATAAGCGAAGCCAACCCCATGATAGGGTTGAGGGCCTGTCGATTGGGCATCCTATATCCTGAGATATATGAGATGCAGGCCAGAGCCATCTTCGAGGCGGCGTCGGAGCTGAAGATGGAGGGATATGACCCGAGACCTGAGATCATGATACCGCTGACGATGACCCATAGGGAGCTGGAGTATATCAAGCCCATCATAGAGAAGGCGAATAGGGAGGTGGCTGAGAAGTATGGATTCAGAATCCCCTATCGATATGGGACTATGATAGAGATACCCAGGGCGGCCCTGACGCTGGATAAGATAGCGAAGGTCGTAGACTTCGTCAGCTTCGGAACAAACGACCTGACCCAGACGACGATGGGCCTAAGCAGGGATGATGCCCAGGGAACCTTCCTACCGGTCTACCTCGATAAAGGCATACTTGACGAAGACCCCTTCTACACCCTAGACATAGAGGGCGTGGGGCAGCTCCTCAGGATCGGCGTCGAGAAGGGCCGAAAGGCGAATCCAAAGCTGAAGATAGGCATCTGCGGAGAACACGGAGGAGAACCAAAGAGCATCTACTTCGTCCACAGCATCGGCCTCGACTACGTCAGCTGCTCACCCTACAGGATACCCGTAGCCCGACTCGCCGCAGCGAGGGCAGCCCTCGAAGAGGAGATGGAGAAGAAGGACTGACAGTGGCCGTCAGCCCAACTCTGGGGGAAGAGAGAATGAGGGTCTCCATCGACCATGTAGGCCTACACGTCTCAAACCTTGAGAAGGCTGTAGACTTCTATCAGCGAACCCTCGGGCTTAGAGTTCATAAGCGGATGAGGGTCGGCGAGGTTGAGATAGCCTTCCTCGACCTCAACGGCACATATCTAGAGCTGGTTCAGAGGCCAGGCTCCCCTGAGGGAGCTCCACCTGGAAGGTGGAGCCACTTCGCCGTCTACGTCGACGAATTCGATGAGCTTGTCTCAAGGCTTGAGGGCCTGGGCCTGGAGCTAAGGAGGGTTAAGCTGCCGGATGGGACACGAATAGTCTTCTTCAAAGACCCAGACGGCCATGATGTCGAGGTATTGGAGCGGAGGGTGGCTCAATAGCAGAAGTCGTAGGGGAGACCACGCTCACGGCATAGCTCCACAGCCCAGGACTTAATTCGCCTATAATACCCCGAGTTGGGGGAGAGGGCCTCCAGAAAGGAGTCAACTAATTGGGGGTAGTGCATCCTTAAGGCCTTGAGGATGGGTTGGAGGTTTCCATACTTTATGTTGAGCCTATCGAAGATAATGAGGTCAACCCTATCGGATAGGGTGTCCAGGAGCTCCGGTAGACCCCTCTCGCTGAGGTGGGGGAGGAGGGGGCCGATGAAGGCGTAGGTGGATAGGCCGACATCATGAAGCTCCCCAAGGGCCTTGATTCGTTGAGGAATCGGCGACGACCTAGGCTCGAATACCTGTCTAACCCTCTCATCGATGGTGGTGATGGTGAATCCGACTTCACACTCTTCGAAGCGGGTTAGGAGGTTGATGTCCCTGAGAACCAGCGTCGACTTCGTCTGAACCACGATGGGATAGCCATACTCTAAGAGTATCCTGAGGATGCTCCTAGTCAACTTGAATCGCCTCTCCACCGGCTGATAGGGGTCTGTGACGCTGGAGAGTAGAACCCTACCAGGCTTCCTTCTCACGGCCTCAGCCCTCAACACCTGTGGGGCGTTGACCTTCACGTCGACGAAGCTCCCCCACTCCTCCCCTTTATGGCCCAGTCTGGACATGAACCGTGCGTAGCAGTAGACACAGCCATGCTCACAGCCTACGTAGGGATTGACAGCATAATCCACACCCCCTATACGGCTTGGACTTAGGATCGTCCTACATCTCCTGAGGCCTATCTTAACCAATCTGATCCTTCATGGTCAAATAGGGTAAAATGGCTTTACAATATGATGATTAAATCAGCCTCTTGGAGGAGCTCCTGGTGGATATACTCCCTCCTCTCCGCATTCGTCTTAATGGCTCTGCAGGCCCTAACTTCCTCCCTCTCAAGGAGGCATCGATGGATCTTTGATGGATCCGGCGTCAACCTCCTCCCAGAGGATGAGTTGATGGGGGCCTACCTAAACGAGACGGCTCTGGGTGATCCTCCCCTCGATCAATCTATTATGAGGGGATTGGAGTTTAGGGAGAGGTGGAGGAGGTGGACGATGCGGCTATACCTCATCTTCGTCCTCCTCTGCGCCCTATATGGGATTCTATCACTGCTCCTCCCCAGACCCCCCTACTATCCACTGATCATCATCCTCCTCCCCTTCATCTCAGCCTACTTCCTCGCCAGAATCTGGATGGAGGATACTAGAAGATCTGCTCCTCAGCATAGACCTCTAGGCCTCTATCCGTTATCCTATATGGCCTAGGCTGATCATCGTGATCGACCCCCCTCATCTTCTCAATCTCAATCGTCTTCACCAATCCCCTGTCAGCCCTAATCCTCTGCAGGATGATGACCCCATGGGCTAGATACTCCTCCAACTGAACCCCGCGTTCGAGACCCCTCGCCCTCAGCTCCAGAGTTGCGATATTCGTCGTCCCGAAGCCGTCGAGGAGGGAGAAGAGTTCGAGGATCACCTCCCTCCTCCTCACCACATCTGGATAGATGAGGGTCAACGACGTGAGGGGGTCGATGACAATCCGCTTCGCAGAGACCTCGTCGACGGCATCCCTGATCCTAGACTTCAATCTACCGATGTCGAATCTCATCCTCCGTGGATGGGCATCTATGAAGATGAATCGCCCCTCCCTCTCGGCATCCTCAAGCCTCCATCCGAAGGCCTCCATCTCACGGTATAGATGCCCCCTCGACTCGTCGAGGCTGACATAGACGCCATTCTCACCGTGATCATAGATGCCCCTATAGAGGAACTGAACGGAGAGGATGGTCTTACCCGATCCAGGGCCGCCGAGGAGGAGAATGGTTCTACCCCTTGGGAAGCCGCCTCTCAGCATCCTATCGAGGCCGTCCACGCCGGTGGGAACCCTCTCGATGACGGTCATCAAGGAGATTTGGAGAGTCGAATAGAAAGCGCTTTCCATAACCAAAATCCTTAATGAAATATCTTAACTAGAGGGATGGGAGAGTTTTTAAATGGATGGTGAGGGCTGGAGGCTCCTACCTCATCGAGGAGGAGCGTGGTGAGGAGATATACAGGGTGTTCAGGGAAGTCCTAAGAGATGGTTATAGGGGCCTCTGCATAACGAGGATAAACCCCCAGCAACTTGAGGGGGATTTCGGCTTCAGGGATGTGAGGTACATCTGGCTGAGCGATACCAAAGTCGAGGGATACCTCTCCATAAAGGATCTGATAAGGCTAAGCGTTGAGGTCGATAGGTTTCTAAGGGAGGTGGAAAGGGGTGTGATACTCCTAGACGGCTTCGAATATCTCTGCGCTCAATACTCCTTCGAGACCACCCTACGCTTCCTACACCTCCTAAGGGAGAGGGTGTCGACGGGGAGGCATATACTACTGCTCTCCCTCAGCCCCGAGGCCCTCGATAGGAGGCAGCTTATGAGGGTGAGGAGGGAGCTCCAACCCCTGAAAACATAGGTTTAAGTGGATTTGAGGGCTTCTAACACTCGGGTCGATGAAGTGGCCAGGATAGAGAGGATCATCAAGAGGGATGGGCGAATCGTTGAGTTTGATCCGGAGAAGATCATCACAGCCATCTGGAAGGCGTTGAAGGCCACGGGGAGAGATGATCGAGAGCTGGCTGAGAGGCTGGGTTTACAGGTTGTTGGGAAGCTGGAGGAGAGATATGCGGGGGAGATGCCCCACGTCGAGGAGATACAGGACGTCGTCGAGGAGACCCTCGTCGAGAACGGCCTATACGAGGTGGCGAAGGCCTACATACTATACAGGAGGAAGAGAAGCGAGATCAGGGAGATCAAGAGGCTCCTCGGCGTCACAGATGATCTGAAGCTGACGCCGAACGCCGTCGAGGTTCTCAGAGCCAGATACCTCCTGAGAGACGAGGAGGGCAGAATCAAGGAGACACCTGGACAGATGCTGATGAGGGTGGCCAGATACATAGGCCTCGTCGACGCCCTCTACTGGCCCGAGGTCTATGACAGGGAGGGGAGGCAACCCAAACGCAAGACGGAGATGAGCTATGGGGACTACCAGCCTGGAAGGTCAAACCTCAATCGATACGAGTTCGAGATGTTGAGGAGGCTCTACAACCGCCTTGGAGCAGAGGGGAGGATGCGGGTCAGCTTCCCAGAGCTCCTAAGCCTCATCGAGGAGCGATGGAGTCAGCTCTACGAGGAGACGATAGAGGTCTTCTACCAGACCATGATGAATAGATACTTCCTACCAAACTCGCCGACCCTGATGAACGCAGGCGCCCCCCTGGGTCAGCTTTCAGCCTGCTTCGTCCTCCCCATAGAGGACTCCATCGAGAGCATCTTCGACGCCCTGAAGGCGACGGCCATGATCCATAAGAGCGGCGGCGGAACAGGCTTCAACTTCTCAAAGCTGAGGCCGAGGGGCGACATAGTGAAGACGACGAGCGGAGTAGCCTCGGGGCCTGTTAGCTTCATGCGCATCTTCGACACCGCGACGGAGGTCATAAAGCAGGGCGGTAAGCGTCGAGGAGCCAACATGGGCATATTGAGGGTTGACCACCCAGATATAGAGGAGTTCATCAAGGCGAAGAGGGGTGGAGGTTTCAGGAACTTCAACATCTCCGTCGCAGTCACCGATGGATTCATGGAGGCCCTGGAGAGGGATGGGGAGTATCCCCTCATCAACCCTAGAAATGGGGAGACTGTTAAGAGGGTTAAGGCGAGGCATATCTTCAACCTCATAGTTGCCAACGCCTGGGAGACCGGAGACCCAGGCCTCATATTCCTGGACACCATCAATAGGCATAACCCCACACCCCATCTGGGCAGGATAGAGGCTACAAACCCCTGTGGAGAGGTTCCGCTGCTCCCCTACGAGTCCTGCAACCTCGGCTCCATCAACCTATCGCTGATGCTACGGAAGACCGATGACGGCTACGAGGTGGATTGGAGGAGGCTGAGGGAGGTCATCTCCATAGCCACCCACTTCCTAGACAACGTCATAGACGCAAACCTCTACCCGCTGCCAGAGATCGAGGAGGCGACCCTGAGAACCAGGAAGATCGGCCTCGGCGTGATGGGCTGGGCTGAGATGCTCTTCAAGCTCCGAATCCCCTACGACTCCGAGGAGGCCCTGAAGCTGGCACGGAGGATAATGGAATACATCAACTACCATAGTAAGCTGACGTCCATAGAGCTGTCCAGGAGGCGAGGCCCCTTCCCAGCCTTCAAGGGTTCGATCTATGACGCCGAGAGGCCGAGGCTCCCCTTCGAGGCTGAGGGGGAGGAGCGGATCTACAGCCTCGACTGGGATAGGGTGAGGAGGCTTATCGCTGAGAATGGCATTAGGAATGCGACAACAACATCCATCGCCCCCACGGGGACTATAAGCATAATAGCTGGAACCTCCAGCGGCATAGAACCCGCCTTCGCCCTCGCCTACATGAGGGTAGTCCTAAACGGCGTGAGAATGCTGGAGGTGAGCCCAACCCTCGAGGAGGCCCTTGAGGCTGAGGGCCTGAAGCGAGATGAGGTGTTGAGCGAGGTCTTGAAGACTGGAACTTTGAGGGGCGCTGAGGTTCCGGAGGAGCTGAGGAGGGTCTTCATCACGGCCCTGGAGATCGACGCTGAGTGGCATGTGAGGATGCAGGCCACATTCCAGGAGTTCACCGATAACGCAGTATCGAAGACCGTAAACCTCAGGGAGGATGCATCCATCGATGATGTTGAACGGGTCTTCCTCCTCGCCTATAAGTTGGGTTGTAAGGGGATTACGATATACCGTTATGGGAGTAAGGGTGAGCAGGTTCTATACCTCGGAGCTCCAACGCCTACGCATCCCTGCCCCGTCTGCGAGGTGTAGCCTAGATGGGTAAAATCTTCCTCTACTATGGAACGGGAGCTGGGAAGACGACGAACGCCTTGGGCTTAGCGCTTAGATGCGTCGGACACGGCCTTAAGGCAGTCATCATACAGTTCATGAAGGGGAGGAAGGACATCGGAGAGTATCTCATCCAAAAGCGGCTCGCCCCCCACTATGAGATATATCAATTCGGGAGGGAAGGCTGGATCAACCTACGAAATCCAAGCGATGAGGATAGGAGGCTCGCCCATAAGGCCCTTGAGAAGGCGAGGGAGATCCTGAAGGAAAGGCCCCATCTATTGGTGCTGGATGAGATATGCCTCGCAGCCTACATAGGCCTCATCGACGTCGACGAGGTTTTGAGGCTGCTGGATGAGGTTCCGGAGGAGACGGATGTCGTCCTCACAGGTCGATTCTGCCCATCGGAGCTCATCGATAGGGCTGACATCGTCAACATGATAGTGGAGGTGAAGGCTCCGAAGAAGGTATACTCCCGACTAGGCATAACCCACTGAGGTGTCCAGAGTGATGATGGTTGTGAAGTGGGATGGGCGTAGGGAGCCCTTCCAGAGGGAGAAGATCATTAAGACCCTCATGAGGGTTGGGGCCTCAAGGTCGGTGGCTGAGGAGATCGCCAAGCGCATCGAGGAGGAGGCCTACGATGGCATATCGACCAGGGAGATACTCGAAGCAGCCTTCAAACACCTCAGCCGATACGAGCCGACGATCTCTCTGAGGAGAGACCTGAAGTCAGCCCTTGGAGCCTTAAGGCTCCAAGGGCTGACTTCAGGTCTCTCCTCAGAGAGATCGTCGGCTCGTATCGGCT
>JAGHBJ010000023.1 GCA_021161045.1 Candidatus Bathyarchaeota archaeon | reverse complement strand
GTTTCTCCAGATAGCTTTCATCCCTCAGCATCTGCTTGATCAACCTTAGGAGTCTACCTTTTGAGAGGTTGAATTGCTCTAGGGCCTCGGCGACGCCTAGCTCTCTCGCCCTCCTAGCGTTGGCATACTGCTCCGTATGTCCGGGCGTAGGGATGAGTATCTGGGGCTTACCATAGCAGATGCTCTGGAGTATCGTCTCATGGCCGGCCCTGGAGACGATGAGATCACAGGCCTTCAGGTATCTGAACCTATCCTCGATCCAGGGTATGAGGATCAGCGGTCCCCTCCTCTCGGGCTTGGAGCCTCCACCCACCATCCCCATGGACATGACAACCCTAAAATCGTCGGGGAACTCCTCGAAGATCCTGATCAGCGTCTCTATGAGGGGAATCCTCTCCCTCCGTGGGCCGCTTATAGAGGCATATATGAGGAATCGATCCTCCGCATCCAGCTCACGGCGGAGCTCCCCGACGCTTTTAACCTCGGAGGGCTGGACGGGGAGTATGGCCCCGATAAACCTCACCCTACGTCGATATTTCCTCGGAATACGCAGCGAATCGAGGGAGATCGTATAAGGCTCGGGTAGATCCGGTATGAGTATCAAATCGCTGAGAGACCATCCCCATCCTATCAGGGTTAGAAGTGCCCCATCGGCGATCCTAGAGAGGGTGAAGAACTTTCTACTCCGGGGAACTATGAGCTGGAATTGGTTTAGGATGAGGATGACGGGTAGGCCCAGCAGCCTGGCCGCGAAGATGGGTGAAAGCCTCGTATCGGATACGACCAGGTCTGGCCTATAGGCCCTCATATATTCCAGCTCCATGCCGACCTGGTGGAGGAATCTGGGTATGATGGGTATCAACCCCTTAGCCGCCGATCTCCTCAGGTCGATCTGACCGATGGCATCGGTCTCCATGGACATTGGGGGAGCCTTAACGACGCCGTAGCCATAGCCCCTGAGATATTCGACGCCCTCTAGATAGGTGGAGAAGAGGAGGCGGCAACCCCTCCTCTCAAGCTCCCTAGCTATAACATGGCAGCGGGTGACGTGGCCATATCCTAGGCCGCAGGGGGCGATGTATATCCTCGCCCCCTCGAGGCTGGGCATCCTCAACGCCTCTCCAACTCTCTGCGGATAACCCGGCCTCTAGGCTCCTCCTCGGCGAAGATCTCAGCCTGAAACCTGTAAACCTCCGTATCGGGGAGAAGCCAGGCATCGGGGGGTAGCCAGGCCTTAAGGCAGCACTGGGTGAGAAACTCCTCGGCATCCCAGCCCCACTCTATGGGAACCTGGGGGAGAAGCAGACCCCTGAAGCCTCCACGGCTGACGATGAGGCCGTCTCGACCTATAACGATGTGACGGGGATAATCCTCAGGCCTCTCAACCACTATCCGCTCCGGAGGTGTGAGGATGCTAACCTCAACGACGATCTCATCCATCTCCTCTAGGCTGACGGGTTTAAATCTGGGGTCATGGAGCGCGGCGCTTATCGCCGCGTCGACGACGGCCTCAGCCAGAGGCCGCTCCGGATACGGGTAGCCTATACAACCCCTCAGTCTATGCGCCCCCTCAACCTTATTGAGGGTGACGAAGACGCCTCTCGGCTCCATCAACTTCTCGGGGGCTGAAGGCCTTATCCGCCGCCCCTCCCTAAGACGGGTCTCAATGGCTTTGCGGGCCAGCCTGACCAGAAACTCCCCATCCTTGAGGGTGAGGCTCATCACCTCCACCTACCCCTTGAGGCCTTTATAAAGCCTCTCCGCCTCCTCTATGGTCTCCACAATTCTACGCCAGTGGCTGCCCCTCCAATAGACCCTTCCACAGCCGGTGCAGATCCAGAAGCGGTTGTATCGGTTGTAGGTTCCCTCGGGAACCAGGCCTCTAACCTCCTCTCGCTTCACCTCCCTTAGGGGGAGGCCGCACATGGGGCATCTCGATCCCTCGGGCTTGAGTGTGAGGGTGAAGCGGTGGGCTACGGAGGCCAACCTCTCGGCGTCGCTCTCCCCCTCCACGAAGTGGGCGTTCAAACCCATCCTCAGGGCCTTCCTGTAGAGGGCCTTATCCCGCGTCAATAGGATCCGATTCTCCTCCATGGCCCTCCTGATCAGCTCGTCATCTTCAGCGTCTCTAATATACTCGGCGTCGTAGCCGCAGATTCTAAGCCATCGGGCGAGGGAGCCGAGCATTCCATCGAGGAGAAACCTCACCTCGGCTCCCCTCTAATCCTCGAGATCTGCCCTACAATCCTCGCATAGAAACTCGCCTGAGACGGCTTTGAGATTGGTGGAGTAGCATCCACATCTATCGCAGTAGCCTACGAGGGAGGGGCCGCTGGGGGCCTCACTGCTCATAATCCTCGATCTCTCCTGAACTATCTCTATGATGTCTGGAACCACCCTCAATATGTCCCTGTCGGAGATGATGCCCAGCAGCCGCCCCTTATAGGTGACGCCCAGCCTTCGAATATTCAATCTATTCATCATGGTCATGGCATCCAGCAGGCTGGTCTCTGGGCCGACGGTTCTAAGAGGCGTCGACATCACCTCTCCAGCCTTAGCCTCCGCGGGGTTGACACCCTTCGCCACAACCCTTAGAACTATGTCGCGTTCAGTGACAATTCCGACGGGCTGTCCATCCCTCCTGGTGACGATAACTGCTCCAATCCCATTTTCGTCCATGATCCTGGCCACCTCAACTATACTGGCCTCCTCGTCGACGGTTATGACGGGGCTGGTCATCGCCTCCCTCACCAGCATCCTAGGTGTCAGCTCCAGATCCAAGCGGAGCACCGAATCAAAGAGGAGAGGAGTGGATAAAAAGTGTTGTGATGAATCCTATGACGCCGCTTGGAGGCTTCAAAAAGCGTCTCATGAAGCTGAAGGGAAACCACTTTTTAAAAATCAACCAACCATATACTCTGCGATGTCTCCGACGCCCCTAATCCTCATAGCCCTCCTTCTACTACCCACCCCAGCAATCCATCAATCCATCGATGGGATCAGCGTGGAGAGATGCGTGGAACTCCAACCTGGGGGAGTCCTCCTCATCAATGACACCATAACCCTGAACGCGGCGATCACGGTTCTCTACATTAGGCAGCCGGAGGGTTGGAGGGAGGAGAAGGCGGCCTTCCAGCTCTACGAGGCGGATGGATGGAAAACCATCGAATTTGAGACCTTGGAGATGGGAGAGGCCAGATGGTTTATGATCCACCTCCCACCTGCTGGAGATCTCTGTAGGTTGAGGGCCTCATACCTCTACGCCGATGAGGTGAGATGGAGAGGTGGAAACTACTCACTTGAAATGCCCTTATACCCAATCCTCGCCGACGACCCCTTAAACCCCTCAAGTTGGAATATCACCCACCTCACCTTCAAGGCCTATCTCCCCGAGGGATCAAAGCTCGTGAAGGTGGATTCCCCCCTATCCATCTACAACTCCACGGTGGATGGCCGCAGCCTTCTAAGCCTCGTGTCGGTGACTCCCCTCGACGCCCTCCAGCCCCCCTCAGCCGTCATCGAATATACTCCGTCGCCGAGTGAGGGGCATCCAATTAGGATTGATTCCCTGAGGGTTAGGGTGCGAATTGGCTGGGGGGTAGGCGTCGAGGAGGATTACACCATCGTAAATGTGGATGGAAACCTTGAGAGTCTCCATTTAAGACTTCCCAGGGGGGCGGGAGGGGTTAAGGCCTATGATAGGGCTGGCCCATTAAAGGTGAGCAGTAAGGCCGATGATAGAGGCGTCGACGTCTATATCTACCCAAGATCGGCTGTTAGGGTCGATGAGAGATGGAGCTTCACCCTCAGATACACCCTGCCAAGGCGTGGACTCATAACGAGGAGTAAATCGAGGTATCGGTTGACATATAACCTCACCCATCCACCCTGCTATATCTCCCATGCCTCAATAGACGTTAGACTTCCAGATGGGGGGATCCCGACGGCTAATCAACCCATGGGAGAGGTGGAGAGAATCTCTCCCATCGCCTATAGGGTTTCAATACCCCTGGGTGGGATTGCACCTCTAGAGGAGACGGCGATCTCCATCGATTATAGGTGGACGCCCTTCTGGCTTCTATTGAGGCCGATGCTATGGGGCCTCCTGATAGCTGCGATCACGGCTGTGGTCCTCCTACCCATCAGAGGGCGGAGGAGGGTGGAGGTGGAGGAGAAGCTGACGACGCTGGAGGAGTTTCTGGAGCTCTATGATCGACGTATAGGGCTGCTCATCGAGCTGGAGGAGTTGGAGGAGGAGTTGGAGAGGAAGGAGATCGGTCGGGAACGCTTTGAGAGGGAGTCCGCGGAGGCCCATAGGAGATTGATGGAGCTCTCAAGACGGCTGAGACGGCTGGAGGCGAGGCTCCTGGAGGAGAGAGCTGAACTGTCGGAGGAGTTGGAGGAGCTGAGGATGGCTGAGGAGGAGCTGGATAGGGCGATGGCGGCCCTGAGAAGTCTTGAGAGGAGGCTGAGGAGGAGGCGCATCTCCAGGAGGGATTATGTGGAGAGGAGGCGTGAACACATCGATAGGCGTCGCAGGGCGCTTAGGAGGATCGAGGAGGCCATCTCAGCCCTCAGGGGCTCGGCCTAGGTTAATGGTTCCATTAACATCCTGGGAAAATTATAACCCCGTTATAGACCCGAAAACGATTTAACTGACCGCTGGAAACTTAAGTGATTTAAAAGAGGGATCTAGTATGCCGACTATAACTATTGACTATGAGAAATGCACTTTCTGCCAGACCTGTGTAAGCACCTGCCCCATGGGCGTCTATGAGGTTCAGGGGGACAAGGTCGTCGTCGCAAACCCTGATGACTGCGTCGTCTGCAGAGCCTGTGAGGCAGCCTGCCCAAATGAGGCTATAACCGTCGAGGAGTAAAATCCCATCCCTTTTTTAGACTCTCTCCACGACTTTTATCCTGGAGGGATAGGATAAATCGATGGCCAGCATCTTAGAGAGGCCTGGGGAGATTAGGAGGCGGGGCGGAGCACTTTTAGAGGCCCTCGAAGCCTTCCCAGAGGGCTGCAGGGAGGGTATAAGGCTGGGCGAGGCGGTGGAGCTTCACGGCCTTGAGGGCCTTAAGCCTAGATTTATTGTGGTTGCCGGCATGGGTGGATCGGCGATGGGGGGACTCCTCCTACAAGATTGGCTTCTAGACTCCTCGACGCCGGTATATGTCTCAGCCGGCTATCATCTACCAGGCTTCGTGGATGATGAGACCCTCATAATAGTTGTAAGCTACTCTGGAAATACGGAGGAGACCCTCTCAGCCTTCGAGGAGGCCGTGGAGAGGGGATGCCCCATCCTCACAGTCACATCAGATGGAGCGCTGGAGAGACTGTCGGAGAGGAGGGATATCCCATTGATCAAACTCCCCATCGGCTTAAAGCCTAGGGCATCACTGCCCCAGCAGTTCTTCTCCATGGCCGCAGCCCTTAGGAGGATCGGCGTCAACGCCCCCTGGCATGAGCTGGAGGAGGCCATAGGGATTCTTGAGGAGCTTAAACCGAAGCTGACTCCCGAGGCCCCTCCGGAGGAGAATGAGGCTAAGGCTCTAGCCCTGAAGTTGAGGGGGTTCATCCCCCACATCTACGCCCCCAGACGTCTGGGGGCGGTCGCCTACAGGTTTAGAACCCAGCTGAATGAGAATAGCAAGCTCCCAGCCTGCTCGACACCGCTTCCAGAGGGCTTCCATAACGCCATAATGGGCCGCGAGGGGCCTGAAGAACTGCTGAGTAGGATAGCAGCCATAATCCTCAGGGATCCAGGTGAGGAGTCTAGGCTGAGGGATAGGATCAACACCTTCAGGAGACTCCTCGAGGAGAAGTTTGGAAGGGTTCTGGAGCTATGGGCATGGGGTGGGGGACTCCTATCCAGGATGCTGTCAGCCCTCTACATCGGCGACTATACATCGGTCTATCTCGCACTCCTCTACGGCTTTGATCCATCCACCACTGAGTCCATAGAGCTTTTGAAGAGGGTGGGGTGATGGCTCAGCCTCCACGGAGGAAGCATAGACTATCCATCGCCATCCCCTCCTCCCTCGTATCCGAGATACCTCATCTACGGGAGAAGACGGCTACAATAGGTCATATAGGGAGAGCAGCCGCCCTCTTCAGGGTCGACGACATCTACATCTATAGAGACCGCCCAGATGAGAGTCGACTGATAGGTCTCATCCTAAGATACATGGAGACTCCACAATATCTACGGCGCCTCATGTTCGGGATGATGGCTGAGCTGAGATACGTCGGCATACTACCACCACTGAGGACGCCCCATCATCCATTGAGGAAGAAGGCTGAGGAGCTTGAACCTGGAGAGGTTAGAGAGGGGCTAGTTCTATCAAGTGTCCGAGACGCCTACCTAGTTGACATAGGCGTAGATAAGCCGATAAGGGTGAGGGGGAGACCTCCATCGCCGACGGGGAGGGCGACGGTGAGAATCATCAAATCCGGCTCCCAGCCTGAGGGCATCTTCATAGATCGAGAGGAGGTTGAGATCTACTGGGGATTCAAGATACATCAATATAGGAGAGGTGTTGGGAGGCTGGCTGTGGAGGGGGGATTCGACCTAGCTATCGCCACATCTAAAGATGGAGTCCCCTACCCCATCGTCGAGGGGCAGCTCAGGGAGAGCTGGAGGCGGTCGAGGAGGATCCTCATAGCCTTTGGATCTCCCAGGAGAGGATTGAAGGAGCTTCTAAAGGGTGAGGGACTCACCCTGGAGGAAGCCTTCCACTACACGATAAACACCATCCCAAACCAGGGATGTGAAACCGTGAGGACGGAGGAGGCGGTCTACGCAACCCTAGCCCTCCTCAACCTCCTAGAGGCTGGGTGACATGGCATCGAGAGATGAGGAGATCCTAGAGGCGGAGCTGAAGGGTAAAACCCTACTCGTCTACCTCTACCTCCTGAGGAGTAGGAGAAACACCGTCGGCGTGAGGGAGGTTCAGAGGGCGCTCAGATTCAGCAGTCCAAGCGTCGCGGCATACCACCTAAACAAGCTGAGGGAGCTAGGTCTCGTCGAGAGCATCCGAGGAGACTATAGGTTGAAGAGGCTAGTGAAGGTGGGGGTTTTAAGACGGTTCATCACCATCAGAGGCCTCCTACTGCCGAGACTCCTCTTCTACGCCGTCCTCGTCACATCGATGCTCATCACCTACCTGGCTCAGTATCCACAGCTGACTAGGAGGAATGTCGCAGCCCTAGTCCTCGGCCTCGTCCCCACCATCATCCTCTGGTATGAGACCCTCAAAACATGGAGGGAGAAACCCTAAATGGGCGAAGCATCATAAGCAGGAAAAGCCTACTTCTAGACGCATGTCCTCAAGATATAGGGAGCTGGGAGTCGACGTTGAGAAGAGGGGCATAGAGGCCTTCAAGGGGCTGATCCGAGGCCTCTACCCCAACGCCTTCTGCGTCATCCATAGAGACCCCTCCGATCCATCGATGGGCCTAGTTCTCCACACAGATTCAGCGGGCAGCAAGCCGATTCAGGCATATCTACACTGGAGGGAGACCGGCGACCCCAGATGGTTCAGGGGGCTCGCCCAGGATGTGGTGGCTATGAACCTAGACGACATCATCTGCGTCGGAGCCAGGCCCACCGCCTTCGTCGACTACATCGCCTTCAACACCCTCCACATCGATAGGGAGGCCCTACTCAGCGAGATGGCTAAAGGCTTTGAGGAGGTCTTCACCACCCTGGAGAAGCTTGGCGTCGACATCCTCTTCTCAGGGGGGGAGACGGCCGACCTACCAGACCAGCTTAGAACCCTCGACATCTCCGGAGCCATCCTGGGGAGAGTCCCCCTCAACAGGGTCATAACGGGAGACGCCATAAGGCCTGGAGACCTCATAGTCGGCCTGAGAAGCGGGGGGAAGACCCGCTACGAGGAGGGGGAGAACAGTGGAATCATGTGTAATGGCCTAACACTCGCGAGATGCAGCCTCATGAAAGCCGAGTATGTTGAGAAGTATCCTGAGCTGACTCATCCAGCTGGTGGACGTTATAGGGGGAGATACAGCTTCGATGAGTATCTTGAGGAGCTGGATATGACCGTCGGGGAGGCCCTCCTCTCACCGACGAGGCTGTATGCCCCGATAATCCTCAGAGTCCTCAGGGAGCTCCCAGAGGGAGTTCATGGACTCATCCATAACACCGGTGGAGGGTTAACGAAGTGTCTGAGGGTGGGGAGGGGCATCCTCTACGTCAAGGATTCACTGCCAGAGCCAGACCCGATATTTAGGCTGATTCAACGGGAGGGCCATGTGGATTGGAGCGAGATGTATAGGGTCTTCAACATGGGTGTAGGCTTCGAGGTCATCGTCGAATCCGGATATGCTGATGATGTCATCGACATAGCTGAGGCCTATGGCGTAGAGGCCCAGATCATAGGCCGATGTGAATGCAGCCCTGAGGGGAATGGGGTGCGCATCGAGTCGAGTTATGGACGATTCCTCTACCCTTAAAGCTCGGACTTCATGGCGATCCTCTCGAAGCGCTCCATGGATCCTACGCCGATGAGATGTAGGTTTCCGACGTGAACCCTCTCCAGATGCCTCTTCGCCGCCCTGTAGCATTCGATGACCTGCCTCATAGGCGTGATGGGCAGATCCATCATGTGATAATCGGGGTGGAAGATGAGGAGGCTGTAGGGTATGGAGGCGTCGAGGTCTGCGATGAACTCGGCGATGGCCTCCACCTCAAATGCGTCGACGTAGCCTGGAACCAGAAGCGTCGTCGCCGTCAAAACCGGCAGCCCCCTCCTCTCAGGGTAGAGCCTCTCAGCGATCAGCTTGAAGTTCTCATAGGCCCTCCTATTCGGGACGCCGCTGAGGGCGAGGCTCAGCGAGGGCGTATAACACTTCAAATCGAATTTCACGTTGCCCCCCGTCTCCAGGGCAAGCTCAGCGGCTCGGTAGACGAGGCGGCTGTTCCCACAGCCATTCCACTCGAAGCAGATGCGTAGAGGCTTATCACCCCGAGCCTCAACGGCCATCTCGGAGGCCCTTATGGCGAAGGGGAGCTGTGGATCGGGGTCTCCACCGAAGTAGCAGATGCAGCTTATACGCCTATCCCTCCTAACAGCCTCAGCCAGCGTCGAGGCCGATCGAGGCTTCAGGCCGCTGAGATCCTTATGCGATGGATTCTGGCAGAAGAGGCAGTCGAAGTTACAGCCGTAGAAGAAGACGGCGAGGTTGCTATAACCCCACTCGGGGCCATCTCTATAGGCATAGCGGGGATAGCCGGCCCCCGTTCCGGCTGGGCAGAACCAGGCTGCACAGCAGTTAGTGACATGGGGATCCAGATAGGCGTAGAAGACTCCCTCATCAGGTGTTGAGAGGGATTTGAGGCTTCCCCCCTCATTCCATCTTAGGCCGCAGTATCCCCGCTCCCCATCCCCGATGATGCAGCGATTTGAGCAGAGGTCGCAGGGGATTCCATCCTCCGAGTGTGGAGGCTTAGGGGGGAGGTTCAGAATGCTCCGGACAGCCGTATGAGCCTGCTCTATATGGGGCATCGCCTCTTGAGGCCTCTCCCTGATGCAGTCTAGGCAGACGCCGAGGATTTCGGCGACGATCTTCTCCTCTCCACAGAGTTTACAGCGATTCATACATCCATGCTTCCCTCAGCCTCGAGGCTTAAAATCGACTCGGTTTTTTATACGAATTCAACCCCCATATCTCTGGTGGTCTGATGGTTAAGCCCTTCATAATCGGAACCGAGAACGCCAAAGACGCCCTAAAGGCGGGCGTCGAGGCCCTTAGGAGGGGAGGATCAGCCATCGACGCGGTTGAGGCAGCCATAAGGGTTGTGGAGGAGAACCCCCTAGACCACGGCGTGGGCATCGGGGGAATACCGAATCTCCTAGGCGTCGTCCAGCTGGATGCCTCCATCATGGAGGGCAGAAACCTCAGAGCCGGAGCCGTCGCAGCTGTTAGGGGCTTCCTACACCCAATATCAATAGCGAGGAAGGTGATGGAGGAGTCCCCCCACGTCCTCCTCGTCGGCGAGGGAGCAGAGCTCTTCGCAGAGGCGATGGGATTCAAACGCCATGGAGACCTCCTCACGGATAAGAGTAGGGAGATATACCAGGCCTTCCTGGAGAACACCCTAGAACAGCTGGATGACAGCTTCACCTGGAAGGATTACATCATCCGATACGTCAAGAACTATAAGCTGAGGGATTGGTATGAGCGATTAGTGAAGTATCACGGCGGAACCGTCGACGTCATGGCGATGGACGCCAACGGAGATATATGCTCAGGGGTCTCCACAAGCGGCACAGCCCTGAAGCTTCCAGGGAGGGTTGGCGACTCACCGATAATAGGTGCTGGAAACTACTGCGACAACAGGGTTGGAGCAGCCGCCTGCACGGGCAGAGGCGAATTGGCCATAAGGCTGTCCACGGCCAGGAGCATCATCGAATACATGCGAAACGGGATGAGCGTCGAGGAGGCCTGTATAAAGGCGATGAGGGACGTCCTGGAGCTCCATGAGACCGGGGGCCTAAACTGCATAGCCTTCGACAGGGAGGGAAACACCGCTGCGGCTTCGACCTATGCTGAGAGACCCTACTACTACATGGACATAGACATGGATGAACCGGAGGAGAGATGGGGGGTTCTGGTGAAGGATTGAGCGGAGGATCAGCCATCAAAGGGGTTAGCAGAGACATCTACGGGGAGCGCCGACCCATAGAGGGCGTCGTCGTCGCCCTGATACACGTCACCTTCACAGATAGGGGTCTAAGCCTCATAGGGTCCATGAGCAGGGCGCTGAAGAGGGGAGAGATACATGAGTTGATGATCACGGATGAGGAGGCGAAGCCAGGCTCCAGGGTTGACAGGGTCTCGGTCATCGCCTTCTTCGAGGTGGAGGTCGGAGGCCTCGCAGTCTACGGCGACGACGTCCTCATAGGTGATCAACGCATCGGCAGTATAGCCGGCTTCGACCTCACCCACATGCCTAATCATATGAACATCGTAGTGAAGGCTGAAAGCCTGAAGTCCCCACCAATAAGGCTGGGAGATAGGATAAAGATAGGGGCCTTATCTGAGGCTTAGATGGCGGAGGTAGAAGTGGCTGCCCTTATATTCGACGACCCTAAGCCGTTCGGTTTCTATGAGCCTCTCCACCAGGGACCAATCGGCTCCCGCTCTTTGAAGCAGGGCCCTTAGGGCATCCTCCCTCATCGGGTGAACCGATGTGATGCTGAGTATGTCCCGCTCCACGTCGCCGGAGTAGGCGAACTCCTCCCCCTCAAAGCCGATGAGGAGCTCCACATGGCTTAGGCGGCCCCTGAAGATCTGATATGCGGCGTTTAGGGACTCCTCAGAGGCTGGCTCAACCCACCTCTCAGCTGGAGGCCTCGTCGGAACGGCTATGTAGGCCACATCGGGCTGAAGCTCGGCGAGGAAGGAGGCTATGGCCTCAAGCTCATCCTCATCGTCGTTTACGCCTTTAACCATCATCGTCTCCGTTGCGAGGGTTCCATTGAACTCCGCTGCGAAGAGGGTCATCCCCTCCCAAATCTCTTCCAGGCTCAGCGATCCATGAGGCCTATTGATCCGCCTCCAAACCCCCTCTGAGGCTGCATCCACCTTAAGCGAGACCCAATCAGCCTTGAGGAGGTCACGTCGAACCTCCTCCATCCATAGCAGCGAGCCATTCGTCAACACGGCGATGGGGATGCCGAGGGGCTTTAAACCCTCGATCTCCTCGCCGAGGTTCAAGTCGAGAGTTGGCTCCCCATCCGGGACGAAGGTGATATAGTCGATGCGCTCCCCACGCCTGGAGACCTCCCCCACGAGGCGCATAACATCGCCCACAACCTCATCAGGCTTATAGAAGGCTCTCCTCTCAGCTGTGAGATTCGTCGTCCTACCGATCTGGCAGTAGATGCAGGAGTAGGTGCAATACTTAGGGGGTATGTTGTTGACGCCTAGGCTTCTACCCAGACGCCTCGATGGAACTGGGCCGAAGGCCTTCAACTCCAGGGGATAGGGGCATGGGGTTAGATAACCTTATCCGAGGTCTATGCGTCTTCCGACGCCGGCCTCTATATAGCCGTCACCATAGGCTGATTGAAACAGCCTCCTAGCGGTCTCGCCGCTGCAGTGCGTGGGGGCCACCATCTCCACACCAAGCCGTTGGAAACTCTCAACGATCCCCGTGATCGCCTCCTCGGATCGCCCGGCGAGGTGGAAGCCTCCGACGACGAGGCGAACCCTCAACCCAGTGAGGTTCATAGCCCTCTCAACTATCCTCACGACGCCTGGATGGGCGCATCCAGTGACAACTACCAAGCCCTCTGGGGTGTTTATGATCAGGGCCTGCTCATCGACTCCCCCACCCCTCATAGGCCCCGTGGAGGCTGCGCAGCCGCAGATCACCGTAGGCCCCTCCACCTCCACCACCTCCCTCGCGAGGTCTCTAACCCACCTCTTGAAGCTCTCGGGGAAGCTGGCTGGCAGATAGACGGTGACATCCCCATCGGCTTCGAGGACTTCATCGAGGCCTCCAACATGGTCTCCATGGATATGCGACAATACGATGATGTCAATCTCCCTGGGGTCTACGCCCAGCTTCTCCATGTTTCTAAGCAGCAGCCTCCCATCGCCGCCGGTGTCGAAGAGGATGGTTGTCCCGTTGAGGGTGAGGAGACATGAAAAGCCCCAGGAGGTCTCAAGCCTTGGATCATAGGGATTATTATCAT
>JAGHBJ010000086.1 GCA_021161045.1 Candidatus Bathyarchaeota archaeon | reverse complement strand
GTTAGGCTGATGCTCACATCCACCACCTCTCAGGTGGTGACCATGGTCACCACCCCGTCAGCCTCCTCAACCGCTCCCTGAGAGCCGCCTCCAGGAACTCATAGTTGAGGGGGTCACGGCGACGAAGCTCTCCCAGCTCCCGTGGCGTCTTATTCAGCAGTATGCATAGAGTGAACAATAGCTGTCCTTCAGGGCTTGCTGCGAAACTTCCTGACATCCCTGATAACCTCCCCAAGGGCCTCAGCAGTCCCAGCAGCCGTGTTAAGGATCACAGCGACGACCACATCATCAGTCGCTGGACAATTGGGGTCCGTCCAGAAGCCGTCGCTCAGCCCAGGGGTTACGCATAGGTCATCGAGGAGCTCCCTAAAGCCCTTCATGGCCTTGAGATACTTCTCAGGATCATCTCCGGCTTCCCGAAGCATTTTATCAAGCTCCAGGGCCCTGGCCATCTCCTCGCTCGTCATAAGCCTCGTCTCGATGATGAACTCCCCAAGGTCGTCCCTCAGAACCGTTTTGACGGTCTTAGTTCTGAGTCTCCTCATCAGCCTATCCTTGATGGTGAGCCTCGACAGAACCTCTCGGCGCAGCCTCTCCTCATTCTCCTCGAACCGTTGCCTTAGGGCTTCTCTCTCCTTGAGGATTTCACGCCTCTTGGCTTCGAGCTCCTGGAGCTCCTCGGGGTTCATGTCTCTCAGCTCACCACTCCGGTCTCTATGCTCCGGCCAATCCATTCGAGGCGTTCGGTCACAACGTCGTCGGGGTCTGGTATGCGGAGATTATGCACGTTGAATTTTACGCCGCCGATGACGTAGTAGGGCTTACCCGTCTCCTCTCCGAGGGGGTAGAGGTAGATGAAGAACTCCGCCTGCTCCTCTTTGAGGCTTCCGAGTTTGCCGATGAAGTCTCTGGAGACGAAGTATCTCTCCAGAGTGCCCCTTATGCTGACGATGCCCTCCAGAATCTCCTTGGGTAGACGACTATCCAGGGCGTAGATGGCCTCGGCTCCCCCCTCGACGGTGACTTCTCCGCTGATGCCGTAGGCCAAGGTATGCCTATAAGAGTAGCTGCAGGTCAATACGTCGCCTTCGCTTGCCGGTGAGGCTAGGGTGATTCGGCCCACAGCTCCCTCAAGGGTGTAGTCGGTAGTCGCCAGGGCTACGCCGTTCTTCTTCACAACCACCTCCTCTTCGCTGTCGGTTACGTTGCCGAGGGCGTCGACGATGGGGAAGTTCCGTGTGTAGAAGACTGTCTGACCCTCAGTGGCCGGGCTGCCTATCATCTCCTCGTCTTCCGGTGAGCCTTGTAGGATGATTCTGCATCTCCAGCCCTTAGCGGCGCTCATCTCCTTTCAGCCTCCCTATATGACGCCGACGGTGATGCTCTCAGCGATGAATTCCAGGGTCTCGACGACATAGTCGTCCTGTGGCTCGGAGAAATTCCAGCTGGTGAACTTACCCTTCAAGATGATCTTCGGCTTCCCAGATTCATAGCCCATGGGATAGATGCCTAGATACTTCGTCGGAGGCAGCATGTCGGGCTGACCCACGCCTGCATAGCCGGCCCAGGTATTGTCCACCATCTTCTTCGTGATGCGCACACTCATCGAGACGTTACCCTCGTTGATCTCCTGCGGCAACCGGCTTCCAAGCTGGTAGAGGGCTTCAAGGCCTCCGTCGATGTTCACCTCCACTCTCTCTATGTGAGGCTCATTTGAAGCCGTGTCCAGACCAGCCTCGGTGTCAGCTATTCTCAGCGCCCCTCTCCAACCCTTAACGGCGCTCATCTCCCTACATCACCTCCCTTCTCCCTATTGCCCATGAGAGGGCTGGAGGCTGGCTCCAGCCATTTATACGCCTCGTTGATGAGGCTGTTTAGGCCCAGGCCGAAGAGGAGGGCCTGGCTGTAAACGACGAGAGCTCCGCCCTGGGGCATCTGGAACATGGGGTAAGCCCTCAAGGCGACTAAAAGGGCGACGAGAATGGCTGTTAGGGCTGTCCCTGTGTAGGCGTGGTTCCACTCGAATTCTGGGTTCTCCAAGGCCTTCCTTATGGCTGGGAGCAGTGTTCGCAGCAATACGCCGGTGAAGATGCCGAGGAAGGCGACGACCTGGACGCTGATCATATTCTCACCCCCGTTAGCAGCCTATAGGCGAGGAAGCCGACGACGATGACGAGAATAAAGAAGGCGATGAGCAGAAGCCAGGGCAGCGCTGGATGCTTCTTCTTAAGCCTGTCATACCATCTGAGCAGGACTCCGATGTCTATGCCGAGGGATAGCAGCGAGTAGTAGAGCTGGATCATCCAGGGTTCGGGGTCGACAAGCCTGATCTCAATTGATGGATTGGAGCCGTCCAGCGTGGCGTTGAAGCTGAGAATCCTGGTGGCCCTTGAGAACCTTAAGCCGGTCTGCTTAACGCCCTTGACGTAGACTTCGCAGATGTAGTTCCTGTAGGCCTTGGGGATGTGATATGAGAGCTCGGCGGTGTATGTGTGCCCTGAGTTTGTTACCACCTTGTTTCTAAGCGTCTTGTTC
>JAGHBJ010000092.1 GCA_021161045.1 Candidatus Bathyarchaeota archaeon | reverse complement strand
TCCCTCAATTTCGCCCTCTATCTAATCATCTCTCATTTAAGGAGTCAGGTGGCTCTGCTGAACTTCGCCTTAAGCTCCCCCACCCTCGATGCCTCAGGTTTCATAAGGCTTGCCAACGGCCTCCAGAGCCTCGCCGTCTGGTCGCTGCTGCTCACCGTCTTCGCCTATCTCCTATTGAGATTCGGGGTCTCCCTCCTTCTATTAGGCTGCTTGGGGAGGCTTAGACTCTAAAACCTTGGGCTGAAAGGGGGAATTCATAGCCGCATTTTGGGCATCTCATATAGCTGCAGGAGACGGAGGAGGGGCACCCCTGGCAGGCGAAGGCCCTGCCATAGCTTATGTCGAAGGTGAAGCCGCATCTGGGACAGGTTAGGAGCCTCTTCCTCGCCAAATCAATAACTCTCCTCCATGGAAGGATATACACCTTTGGGCTGTCAGCTGAAAAGAAATGGGTGTTATAGGAAGGCCTTGTAGGGTGCCTCCCTCTCTAGCCAGGCCTTGGTGTCGGGGTGGATCTCCTTCCAGCTTTTCACGTATTCCTTCACCCTCTCCACGAGGGCGATGGTCTGGTAGTAGCCCTGCTCCCTGATGAAGCCCTCCACCTCCTCCCACCTCAGTCTCCTACCAGGCCACTCATCGATGTTGGCCATTCTAAGCAGCAGCCTGGCGTAGGTGGAGGCGGCCTCTCGGAGGTCGCTCAGCTTAACCTTGTCGACGGTGTCATAGCGGGTGTGCCCATAGCCCCTTCCGGTTCTCATCGCCTCTGGGTCGCCGCCGCTTCCACAGGGAACCCCCTTCAGGAAGAAGGGCCAGTGATCGCTGTAGGGGGTAACCCTCTGCATGTAGGGTAGCTCTACACCCATCTCCCTCGCCGCCCTCTCCAGCAGCGGCTCCAATTCTGGATGGCCGTGGAGGAAGACTCCCTTCTTCCCCTCCCTACCCGCAGCGTCGAGGTTGAGCATGAATCTCAGCTTGTCAAGCTCATCTACATGCCTCTCGACGTATTCATAGGAGCCGAAGAGGCCGAGCTCCTCAGCTCCGAAGAGTATTAGGCGGACTCGACGTTTGAGGCGTTCTCCCAGGAGGTTTAGGACTCTGGCGATCTCCATGGCTGCCACGGTTCCCGAGGCTGGGTCTATTGCTCCCTGGGCGATGTCGTGGCCGTCGTAGTGGCATCCAACGATGAGATACTCGTCATCAGCCTCTCCGCCGGGTACGTCTGCGACTACGTTGTAGGTCTCCATCTCCATGTTCTTATCCGTCGTCTCTATGCGCACCACGACCTCCCCTTCACGCTTCAACAGCCTCCTGAGGAAGCAGCCGTCTTCATAGGAGACGCCTACGGCTGGGATGATGGGGCTTATACTCCCCGTTGGAGGCCCATAGGCTGGGTAGTGATTCATGAAGATCCATCCCCTCGCCCCAGCGAGGATGCATCGCATATACTTCTCAGTTCTATGTAGATACCTCTTCATGCCGAGGGGGTTTCGGCTGGTTACCATGGCGATGTTCCCCTCTATCTCGCTTCGACGCTTCTCATAGACGTCGGGGTGGCCATCGCCGAGGTAGATGAGCTTCCCCTCCACCTCCCCGGCGACGCCGAGGGGGAGTGATATGCATTCTATCTCCCTCTCCATCGGCTTCAGAATCTCAAGTCTGGCTGGCCCTCTGATCCATCCTGGGAATTTGAAGCTCTCGGCGTGGACATTCTCCAATCCATACTCCTCTAGTTTCTCAACCATCCATTTGACCGCTCCTCTATCCTCCTCAGTTCCAGGAAACCGGCTCCCATAGATGTCGCAGAGGACTTCGAGGTTCTCCATAGGCTCAGTGGAGGTGTATATCTCGGCTACGATGCGCTTATCCAGCTCCAGGTGAGGATTCACCCTCTCACCTCACCCCCACTTAGGGGGAAACTATTTAACCCTATCCTCGGAACCTCTTTAACCTCGATTCTCCCAATTCTCCTCTTGGTGTCGGGGTTGAAGCTGGAGCTGGAGGTCGTCAACCTAAAGACCCCTGAGGGATGTAACCTCATCCTCGGCCAGAGCCACTTCATCAAGACCGTTGAGGACATCTATGAGGCGATGGTGTCTTCGACGCCTAACGTCAAGTTCGGCTTAGCCTTCTGTGAGAGCTCCGGTGAACGCCTAGTCAGAGTTGAGGGGAACGATGAGGAGCTCAAGCAGGTGGCGGCTGAGAACGCCATGAGGCTGGGCTGCGGCCACTCCTTCGTCATCGTGATGCGAGACGCCTACCCCATAAACGTCCTCAATCAGTTGAAGATGGTTCCGGAGATCTGCACCATATACGCCGCCACGGCTAATCCGCTTCAGGTGATCGTAGCCGAGACGGATCAGGGGAGGGCCTTCCTCGGCGTCGTCGACGGCGGTAAGCCTAGGGGCGTCGAGGATGAGGAGGGGGTTAAGTGGAGGAAGAATATACTTCGAGAGCTGGGGTATAAGCTGTAACCCAACCTCTTTATCCATCGAGGTTTGAGGGATCATCGAGTTGGAGTTTGAGGAGCTGGATCTGGAGCATATAGGCTTCATAGGGGATGGAGCCGGAATAACCTGGGCGCCCCTCATCCTCATAGAGGGGAAGGAACGTGAAGTTGGGACGGAGGAGCTCGTCATCATCGAGAACCTCAACGGCAATAGGGTGCTCGCCGTCTGCCGCAGGGGCTTCGGCAGAAGTCCAGGGCTGAGGAGAGACCGCTACACACCTGGAAGGGCCTACGTCAGGATCGGCCGCAGACCCTCCAGCAGCAGGGACTCCTTCGACTTCGAGCTCTCCGTCATCGGCGAAGTCGCCCCCGATGGTTTGAGGCAGAACAAGTTGATCATCGCACCCCGCTCAGAGGTCTACCGGTTTAGGGGTGGAAACCCCTTCACGTTGATGAAGGTGGATATGCGCTATGAGGTAGGCTACTATAAGGATCACAAGGAATGGAGGGTTCCGGCGCTTCCGGAGTACATACCCTATCACATCGGAGTCTTCTGTACAACCGGCTGGGGTAAGACCTCCCTGGTGAGGCATAAGATCATACCGCTTCTAAGGGAAGCGGGATATGGGGTGCTGGTCTTCGACTGGAAGGGGGATGACTATGCCCCATACTTCCCTGGTAAGGTGATTAGGGCTGATGAGATAATCCTAGAGGTGGAGGAGAGGGGTCTCGACGATATGGCTGAGCATCTGATAGAGAGGGCCTACTACTGTGGGAGCAGCGGCTATCAAGGGGCCATAAGATACATCCTCGCCCTCACAGATGTCCTACATAACCTCAACCTCGATGAGATTGAGAGTGGAGCGGAGCTGAAGGCTATACTGCTAGAGGAGACGCCGAAGTATATAGTGAACTACGCCTCAACCCGATACGTCGATGAGAATATCAGACTCTTTAAGAGCTATTTCAGCCGGTTGAGCGACTCGATATTCGATGAGTGTTTAAGGAGGATGAGGGAGGGCCGCTACAGCGCTGAGGATGTCATAGAGATGGCGAGGGGTGATCTGAGGGTCATAGACCTCAGCGGTAGGGAGAGCGATGAAAAGCTCCGGATATTCCTCGAGATCGCGAGGGTTCTGAGGTATAGGATGGATGTCGAGAAACAGCGTATAGGGTTGGCCCTCGTAATCGATGAGGCGCCTCAATACTGCCCCTATGGCTCCCTCGGCCTCCAGAGGGAGACGACGAGGATGATCGTCGACCTCTGCGCCCTCGGTAGAAGCTATCAACTCCCAATAATACTTCTATCCCAGGGAATCATGGGGGAGATCGGCATAAATGCGGCTGTGCGTCGAAACATTAACACCTGGTTCGTGGGGAAGGTTCACCCCCTCGATAGAGGTGAGGCTGAGAAGCTGCTCCCCGACGTCGACCTAGAGTTCCTCCAATCCCTTGAGGTGGGCCACTTCTACTTCTTCGGCAATATGAGTCCCTCCCCCGTTCCGCTGTTGATACGCTTCGAGGTTGAGGAGGGATGAGCGAGGAGGAGGTCAGCGAGTGGCAGAGACTTCCGGCTCCCTTGCAGCATCAGTTCTATGACCACGCCAGGAGAGAGGCTCAGCGGCGTATCAGGATACTTAGGGAGCTGAATGGTAAGCTTAGGGGTTTAAGGGGGCTCCTCCGCTTCAGGGTTGTGGATGAGGGTGATTGGAGGGATCTCAAGGTCGGCGTCGTCGACGGCAGCTCGCCGCCAGCTCCAGATGTGAGGCTTGGAGGCTCCTACGCCCTCTTCTGCTCCAGCTTCAAAATCTTCCAGGGCGATGAGCTCATCGATGAGGGTTATAGGTCGGGGATGCTCTTCAGGGGGAACACGGAGAGATTCTCGTCGAGAGCAATCCTGAGGCTTCTTATGACGAGATTGGAGAGGCTTTCAGCTCTCGAATGCCTTGAGAGGGGGGTTGACTGGCTCATCATCGATGGAAGCTTCTTCGGCTTCCGCTATCGATGTCGAAGAGTTGAGGAGGCTGAGTTCACATGGTATGAGGCTGATGAGGGCGGGGAGGTGATGGAGCTCAGCTCAACGGGGGAGGAGCTAATCAGGGAGCTCTTCAGGGATACGGAGCGCCTCCTCGACGCAAATGCCGTTGCGATAGTGAAGAGGGTGAGGACGGCAGCCATAGACGGCTTCCTCCTCAGCCGTAGGTGGAGCGGCATAGAGGGGGCTTCAAATCCGGCTGAGCGGATAAGGGAGGTGAGGATAGGGCTTCCGGATAAGATGATCCTATCGATGCTTATGCCCACGGGACACTACTTCCTATACAGCGACCTATTCCAATATCCCGGAAGCTTCTACATCTACTCCGTCCTCTCCGGAATAGCTGAGGAGTGGGTTAGGGAGAGGTTGAGGAAGGGTCAGGGCATAGAGTTCGAGGATCTCCTCGCCTTCTCAAAGGCGAGGGTGGAGCATAGGGAGAGGAGGGAGAACATCCTCGACGACCTCTTCCAGAGCATCTACATAGACACAATCTTCAACAAGCTGGAGAGGGGATACTTCAGAGCCTATGAATCAGCTCCAGCCTGCTGCTTCGAGATAAATCGAGATAAGCCTCTCGATGAGATTCTCCCCTACCTCATAGGGTTCAACAACATGGACACTGGCCACCCCTTCCCCCTCGACCTCGTAGACATGGATGTGGGCATGCCGATATGGTTTACAAGGGAGTTCGTGGAGGAGGTTGAGGCCCAAGTCATCAAGGAGGCCGGAGCCGAATTGGCTGAGAGATACTTCCAATACATGAATCCCCAGAAGAAGTGGGGATATCGATAGAGGGGGTCTATCCAGGGGAGTTTGAAATATGCTCCTTTGCTTTATGGGAGCTGGATATGTTGCCATTTCCTCCTGGATTTCACATCCTTGTTCACGTCTTCGGCTCACCGCCTGGATAATTCTCCAAGCCCTCCATGATCTCATCCCTCTCGAATCGGAGCATAGACCCCCTGAGATATTCCTCCCTCATCTCGAAGCTCAGCCATCTACGGCCTAGGCGCTCAGCGACCCATCCAGTGGTGTTGGAGCCTGCGAAGGGGTCTAAGACGAGATCTCCAGGCTCCGTTAGGAATCTTATGAAGAATCTCGGTATCTCAGCTGGATACCTCGCCGGATGGGGTTTGATGCCGTAGATTCGACATCTCCGGATGTATCTCCCCCTCGAATCGGTGTTCGGTGCTATTATGAGGTTCGGTGGAATCGCCCCCTCGCCGCCTCTCCTAAACCACTCCGTTATCCTATGCCCCGAGGGTCTCTCCATCGACCTGTAATGCTTTTCCCCCCTGAGGATGCGCCTCATATCCTCGCTGTAGGGTGTGAGAACCCGCCTATTATCCGCCTTTGGGTTAGCGGTCGGCGAGAACCACCAGATGGGATCTACGGCATCCTTCACCCTTATCCGCCTCACGGCCACCCATTCAGCTGGGGCGGGAAGCTTCGCCGGATTGAACCAGTAGAAGTCTTGTAGAAATTTCAGCTCCCTGGAGATCTCGATGAGGAGCTGGAAGTTGTATAGGTTTTTCCTTGGCTCCCCCCTTATCCAGCTTCCCCCTATATGTATGACTAGGCTTCCATCGGGGGTTAGAATCCTCTTAAACTCCCCTATGAAGCCCATAAACCACTGGATGTAATCCTCCGGCGGTGGGTTTCCATACTCCTTCCTGTGGATGAGGGCGAAGGGGGGTGAGGTGAGGATGAGGTTTACGGAGCCGTCTGGTATATGCCTTAAGAGTTGCCGCGCGTCGCCGAGATACGCCGAGCCGAGCCTGGTTCCATAATAGGGTTTTAAGCCTCTTAGAATGGGTGTCCTCATCGGCTTCATCGATGATACTATGGTGTTAGCCCTAATTCCTTTTGAGGTAGAGCTTTATAACCCTCTCAACCTCTCTAGGTATCTCCTCTATGGGTATGTCTCCCCTCATCTCTCTAACTAATCCCCTCTCTATGTAGCGCTGTAGCACCGGCTTGGTCTGCTCCTCATAGATCTTCAGCCTTCTCCTAACCACCTCCTCCCTGTCGTCGCTCCTCTGGATCAGCCTTGTTCCGCATTCATCGCAGATCTCATCCACCCTCGGCGGATCATACTTCAGGTTGTAGATGGCTCCACATTTTGGACACCAGCGTCTAAGCGATAGCCTCTCCACCACCACTTCTGGATCCACCACGACGTTGAGGACTAGATCCAGCTTGACGCCCATCTCCCTCATCATCCTATCCAGAGCCTCAGCCTGATTTAGATTCCTTGGGAATCCATCGAGGATGAATCCCTCTGAACAGTCAGGCTTTCTAAGCCTCTCCTCGATGAGTCCTATGACAAGCTCATCTGGGACGAGTTCACCTCGATCCATGTATTCCTTAGCTCTAAGCCCAATCTCAGTCTCCCTCGATACCTCCTCCCTAAGCATATCTCCGATGGTTATCACGGGTATGTTGAGAAGTCTGCTGATCAGCCTAGCCCTCGTCCCCTTCCCCGATCCAGGTGGGCCGAAGATGAGTATCCTCCAGCCCATGAGGCCTCTTCTCTTCCTGCTGGATGACCATTATAACCATTTCGAGCATCCAACCCTTTATAGCTCTGGAGCCTATGATACCTGATGCCGAATCGATACCTGGCGAGGGTCTACGTCCGCCTCAAGCCCGGCTACTCGGATCCCGAGGGAGAGACGACGGCGAGGGCCTTAAGGGGGTTAGGCTACAACGTTGAGGATGTGCGGGTGAGTAAGGTCTATGAGATACTCTTCGAGGCCGAAGGTCGAAGCGAGGCCGGTGAGCTTGTGGAGGAGATGTGTAGGAGGCTGTTGACGAATCCGACGAAGGATGACTATACCTATGAGCTGAGGGAGATGGAATGAACCGCATTAAGAGGTCTCCCCACCCCTTCGAGCACTACCTCATCGAGCTGAGGAATGCGTCGAGAGGAGAGCTCATGGAGATCGCGGAGATCCTAGGCCTAGGCCTCACCCCAGAGGAGATGGAGGCCATAAGGGATTATTACACCGCCTTCGACAGGCCCGCCACCGATGTGGAGCTTCAAACCTATGATCAGACGTGGAGTGAGCACTGCTACCATAAAACTTTCAAGGGCCTTATAGAGACCCCTGAAGGCGTCGTCGACGGCTTATTGAAGACCTATATTCGAAGGGTGGTGGAGGAGCTTAGTCCGAGCTGGTGTCTCAGCGTCTTCGAGGACAACGCCGGTATCATCGAATTCGATGAGGAGCATGCCATCGCCGTTAAGGTTGAGACTCACAACCACCCCTCAGCCATAGAGCCCTTCGGGGGGGCGGCCACGGGAACTGGAGGGGTCATAAGAGATGTCCTAGGCGTCTGGGCTGACCCTATTGCCTGCACAGACGTCCTCTGCTTCGGCCCCCTCGACACCCCCTATGAGGCCCTGCCAAAGGGTGTTAAGCATCCCTCCTACCTCTTCAGAGGCGTCGTCGCAGGCATAGGGGCCTATGGAAACAACATGGGTATACCAACCGTCAACGGGGCAATATACTTCGATGAGGGCTACATAGGGAACGTCGTCGTCTACGCCGGATGTATAGGCATCATGCGTAAAGATGAGTATGTCAGGGCTGTGAAGCCAGGGGACTGGATAGTCCTCGCAGGAGGGCGAACAGGTCTCGACGGCATACACGGCGTCACCTTCGCCTCAGCCGAGCTGACGGAGGAGTCCGAGGTAGTCTCAAGGCCGGCTGTTCAGATACCAAACCCAATAGAGGAGGAGAAGCTTAAACGGGCCATAAGGGCCGTGGCGGAGGAGCATCTCGGCAGCGGTATAACAGACCTCGGAGGGGGAGGCCTAAGCTGCGCCGTCTGTGAAACCGCCCATCGATACGGGCTGGGAGCCGAAGTCTGGCTTGATAGGGTGCCCCTGAAGTATCCTAAGATGGCTCCCTGGGAGATATGGGTGTCAGAGTCCCAGGAGAGGATGCTGCTGGCTGTGCCGCCGGAGAACCTGGAGAGGGTGTTGGAGATATTCCACGGCGAGCAGACGGAGGCCACACCTATAGGGCGATATAGGGAGGGGGGCGTCGTCGAGGTCTATTATCGAGGCGTCAGGGTGGCCCAGATCGATTTGGAGTCCCTCTTCAAGCCTCCAAGGGTGAGGAGGCGAACAACCTGGAGGCCTCCAACGTTGGAGGAGCCGAGCTTCCCCATGCCCAAGAACCTGGGTGGGATGCTTAAGCGATTATTGGCGTCGCCGAACATCTCCAGCAGGGAGGAGGTCATCAGAACTTATGATCATGAGGTGAAGGGTCTCACCGTCGTCAAGCCCCTCCACGGCTGGAAAGCCGGCCCAAGCGATGCCGCAGTCCTAAAACCCCTTGAGGATTCCTGGAGGGGCCTCGCCATCTCCTGCGGCCTAAAGCCCCGATACGGCCTCATAGACCCCTACTGGATGGCCGCCTCGTCGATTGATGAGGCTGTGAGAAACAACATCGCCGTCGGAGGCCGTCGGATTGCGCTGCTGGACAACTTCACCTGGGGCAATCCCGAGAAGGAGGATCGCCTCGGAGGCCTCGTCTACGCCTGCCGAGCCTGCTACGATGTCGCCAGGGCCTATGGGATGCCCTTCATCTCTGGGAAGGACAGCCTCTACAACGAGTCGCCCCTCGGCCCCGTCACGCCTACGCTTCTAATCACAGCCATCGGCATAGTCCCCGACATTAGGCGGGTTATAACCCTCGACCTGAAGAGGGTTGGAGACCCCCTCTACATCATAGGGGTGACGAAACCAGAGCTGGGGGGCTCCGAGTATTACCGCCTCATGGGCTTCCTCGGGGCATCGGTTCCGAGGCTGAGGCCCAAAGAGACCATAAAGGCCTATAGGAGGCTTCTGGAGGCGATGGATAGGGGCTTGGTGAGGGCCTGCCACGACCTCTCTGAGGGGGGCTTGGCCGTCGCGGCGGCTGAGATGGCCTTCACGGGATGGCTAGGCCTTGAGATCGACGTCGACGCCGTTCCCGTTGAGGGTGTCATGCGCCCCGATCAGCTGTTGTTCTCGGAGTCTAATGGGCGACTATTAGTGGAGGTCGTTGAGGGGCGTGAATCGGAGTTTGAGGATTTAATGGCCGACTCACCCAACGCAAGGATAGGGCGAGTCATAGAGGAGGAGAATCTCATAATCCTAAGTGGAGGTGAGGCCCTGATGAATCTCAGCCTAAAGGAGCTCATAGAGGCTTGGAAGACTCCACTGGGGGCTTAGCGATGAAGCGGAGCGAAGTAAGGGTTCTCATTCTGAGAGCTCCTGGAACTAACTGTGATGCTGAGACTGCGAGGGCCTTCAGGGACCTCGGAGTCCAGGTTGAGGTTCTCCACACCCAGAGGGTCTTCAGGGAGAGAAACCTGGAGCAGTATGACATCCTCGTCTTCCCAGGGGGCTTCAGCTACGGAGACTACGTAAGAAGCGGAGCCATCTGGGCTAAAGAATGCGAATACCATATCGGCGGAGACCTCGAACGCTTCATCGATGAGGGGAAAGTCGTCCTCGGCATCTGCAACGGCTTCCAACTCCTCGTCGAGGCCGGATTCCTGCCAGGCTTCGAGGGTAAATCCCCCTATCCGCAGGTAGCCCTCGCCAGCAACGTCCCTGGGGGATACCACTGCAGATGGGTCTATCTGAGGCATGTGAATCGAGGCGGCTGCCATCTGACGGCCTCCATCCCAAGGGATGCGGTGCTGAGGATTCCCGTGGCCCACGGTGAGGGCCGCTTCCTCCTGCCCAGAGACCTCGAGCGGGAGTATCTCCGAAGGCTCTACGAGAATGATCAGCTTGTCCTCCGCTACGCCAGGCCCGACGGCTCCTATGCCGAGGGTGAGTATCCCTACAACCCTAATGGATCGTTTCACGACATCGCCGCCATCTGCAACCCCGAGGGAAATGTCCTCGGTTTGATGCCTCATCCTGAGAGGGCCAACTATGGATGGCAGCTCCCCGACTGGACGAGGTATGAGG
>JAGHBJ010000114.1 GCA_021161045.1 Candidatus Bathyarchaeota archaeon | reverse complement strand
GACCTGGAAACTTCGGCGAGGCCCTCTATGGGGGTCGACCGAGGGAACTCCAGAGGACTGTGGCCAAGCCCATGAGAAGCGTCTTCCTGAAGTTGAGGGAGAATCCGCCGGAGGGCTATGCTGTAAGCCTTGAGGCGACGCATCACTCCCCGACGAGCTTCAAGACCCCGATGTTCTTCACCGAGATCGGAAGCACACCCAAGCAGTGGACAGACCAGGAGACGGCTGAGCATCTAGCCAGGGCCATCATAGATGGAATCTCATCGATCGGGGAGGCCCCCGTAGCTATAGGCTTTGGGGGAGGCCACTACTGCCCGAAGTTCACCGAGCTGGAATCCGAGATGGCCTTCGGCCACATCTGCGCCAAATATGCCCTCGACCTCCTCGATGAGGAGCTTGTGAGGCAGATGGTGGAGAGAACCGTCGACGGCGTCGAGATTGCGATCCTCGACCATAAGGGGATGAAGGGGCGGCAACGGAGGAGGGTTGAGGAGCTCCTCAAAGAGCTAGGCGTCGAATATGAGCGTAGATAGTTAGAGGGCTTCGAAACGCCACCTGTCTCGCTCCTCCCATATCCGCTCCAGAAGCCCCCTGGCCAGCTCCTCTGGGAGGCTTAGGAAGAGCCTCGCGAGATGCTTACACATCCTCTTCTCATCCAATCCCTTCCTCCAGTCGTCGCAGTCGTGTCTAATGACCCTGCCCTCGGCGTCGATCTCTATGGTGTATCCCTTGATGTAGGCCTCAACATAATCGGGGTCAGCCCTTATGATTTCGATCTCCCCCTCATCCATGCCCTCAGCTCGGATAAGCCTGGAGGTGGTTGTGAACCTCAATAGGAGATCCGCGACGCCGAGGCCCTCGCCATAGGCCTCCAGGGGTCTGATGCCTACAGGTCTTAGAACTTGCTCCCTAAACTCCTTGATACGTTTTAAAACCTTCAACTGCTCCGGCGTCGCCTCACCTAGAAGCTTCAGCAGCTCTATGGCATTCTTCACGGCGTTGGCTGAGAAATGGTTGTTGAAATAGCCGTAAACCTTCTCAGCCCTCCGCTCAGCCTCCCTCACCTTAGGCACCCAATTCTCCAGCTCATCCTCGCTGTATTCATAGTCGTACCAGATGCGGCGTCCATGGCCATGCCATCGGATATAGGCGAAGTCAGCTGTCACCTCCACCTCCGGCGGGAGGAGAGGCTCGTCAACGATGGTGTATGCAACGCCGTAGCTCCTCAACAGCTTCCAGGTGTCACCCCTCATCCAGGAGGGATGTCTAAACTCCACGGCCCACTCATAATGTTCAGGGAGTATGTCGAGGAACCTCTCCAGATCCTCTATATGCCTCTCATAGCTGAATTTTGGTCTGAACTGTATAAGGATAGGCCCCAACTTCTCAGCCAGCGGCCTCATTAGGTCGAGGAAACGCTCTAAATCCTCCTCAACCCCCTCCTCCAGCCTCAGCCACTTGTCATGGGTGATGACCTTCGGCAACTTAACGGCGTAGATGAAGCTTGGCGGCGCATACCTATACCAGCCCCTAACCATCCCACGGGTTGGGTATCGATAGAAGGTGGAGTTCACCTCAACCGTCGGGAAAACCTCGACATAGCGTCGGAGCATACCCCGCCCATCTCGATAGAAGGGGCCAATCCACTCATCATAGCTCCAGCCACTGGTTCCGATGAGGAGGGGCAAGGATTCACCCATCCTCATCTCCTCCGCCGTCGATATTAAACCCTCGGATACCGGTTAATCCAGCCTCCACGTATCTTACGGCCTCCTCAACGATCTCGTCGACTGAGCAGGGAATATAAGGCGTCTCAGCCTTGGAGACGTATTCCCTCCAGTTATGGCTGCGGCTATGATTAGAGGCTCCATAGGATCACAGTGGCCCTTCAACGGGATGATGATTTTGGACAACCCTTTAATGCGGCTCATCCTAATGCTCTGAGATGCCGATAGAGGTTGTCAGCTTCGACATGGAGGGAACCCTCATAACGCCTCGGTTCAGCGAACTCATCTGGGAGTACGACATCCCACGGCTCTACGCCGAGCGACATAGCCTAACCCTGGAAGAGGCGAGACGTAGGGTATTCGAGGAGTATATGGAGATCGGCGATGAGCGTCCAGAGTGGTATGACATCGAATACTGGTTTAGGAGATTGGATCTACCAGGAGATTGGAGGGAACTCCTGGAGATGAGGCGAGACGCCATAGAGCCATATCCGGAGGTGAAGGGGGTTCTGGAGAGGCTCTCCGAGGATTACAGGTTGATAGTCACCTCAAACACCATTAGGGAGTTCCTAGAGGTCCAGCTCCAAGGCTTAGAGGGCTTCTTCACCCACATATTCTCAGCCCCATCAGATTTCGGTGAGGTGAAGAAGACAGCTGGCTTCTATAGGCGTATCTGCGGCATCGTCAGCGTCAAGCCCAGCTCCATGGCTCATGTGGGAGACCACTGGAGATTCGACTACCTCGCTCCCAGGTCCATAGGCATAGAGGCCTACTACCTAGATCGGGTTGATGAGAGGGAGGGAGAGCATGTAGTCCATGATCTAGAGGAGTTTGAGCGTAGAATCAGGCTTCTTGATGGATGATGAATTCATAACTCTTTAAATGCTTGTTAACATCGTTTAAAGACAGCATGTGGAGTTCACTGCTGATACTCCTCACCCTTCTAACATCGCTACAAGGTGCCTATACGCCGCTGGAGCTGACCATCAGGGTCTATGATGACGGCTACGTCGCCGTGGACTACGTCATCTCCCTGGATCCCACCCTAGTTGAGGTGAATGTCACCCTCTTCGGCCTCCTCTATCAAGATCTCATGGTCGAGGATCAGGAGGGGCTACCCCTAAACTACTCGGAGTTTGAAG
>JAGHBJ010000134.1 GCA_021161045.1 Candidatus Bathyarchaeota archaeon | reverse complement strand
CCTCACACCCATCTCAGCCTTCAATCTACGTAGCATCTGATGGGTTCTCTCCGAGACTTGGATCGTCGTCGGCATTCACTATAGACTATAACTTATAGAATATAAACAAATTATCCAATCCCTCCACAACTTTAAGAGTCGGTGAGACCCCATTATACTTGGTGGTTATGAATCAGAGCTGGATTGAGCGGAGTCAGAACACCCTTAAGCAGTTGAGGAAGTTGATGTCGACGCCCAACATGGATCGCCTCGACCTGGTGAGGGTGATGCGCTTCGCCTTCGGAGCCTTGGGTCAGAGCCTTGCGGGGTGGATGCAGTGGATAAACAGCCCCGAGATCATGTCGACCTTCAGCCGTGAGGAGTTGGAGGAGATGGCTAAGACCATCACGAGGATGGTGGAGGAGTTCATAGAGTATGACATCAAGGTGACGGAGGAGGGAATGCGTAAGGGCCTAGCGAAGCGTAGGGCGAGGCAGGGTATACGCTTCGTGATATAGCCGCTCACTCGCAACCCCTATATTCTAGGGGCCTCGCATTATTGGAGGGTTAGGGGATTTGCTGGACATAAAGCTCATCAGGGAAAACCCCACCCTCGTCAGACGTAACCTCGAGAGGCGTAGAGACCCAGAGATACTCAAACTCTTCGACAGGCTGCTGGAGGTCGATGAGCAGTGGAGGAAGCTGACGACGAGGGTTAACGAGCTTAGGAGGCGGAGAAACGAGATCAGCGCCGAGATCGCACGGCTGCTGAAGGAGGGTCGAGATGTCTCGAAGCTGAGGGAGGAGGCGAAGAGGCTGCCGGAGCTGATCAAGGAGGCGGAGGAGGAGCGTCGAAGACTATGGGAGATGGAGCGCAACATACTGATGAGGCTGCCGAATCTCCTACATGAATCCGTCCCCGACGGGGAGGATGAGCATGACAACGTCGAGATCCGACGCTGGGGCGAGCCTCCGAAGTTCAGCTTCAAACCCCGAAGCCACTTGGAGGTGCTGAGAGACCTCGGCCTCATAGACTTCGAGCGTGGAGCGAAGGTCGCCGGAGCAGGCTTCTGCTACCTCAGAAACGAGCTGGTGCTATTGGACTACGCCATCATGATGTTCGCCATAGAGGAGCTCCTGAAGAAGGGGTATACGCTCATCGAGCCACCCTTCATGCTGAGACGCGAACCATACGAGGGAGCCACATCCCTAGAGGACTTTGAGAAGGTGATGTATAAGGTGGAGGGTGAAGACCTATACCTCATAGCCACGGCTGAGCATCCCATAGCTGCGATGTTCATGGGTGAGGTGCTCAACGCTGAGGATCTCCCCATAAAGATCGTCGGCGTCAGCCCCTGCTTCCGCCGTGAGATAGGGACACATGGCAAATATACGAAGGGCCTCTTCAGGATGCATCAATTCAACAAGGTGGAGCAGTTCATCTTCTGCCTCCCAGAGCAGAGCTGGGAGCTCCATGAGGAGCTCCAGAGGAACAGCGAGGAGCTCTATCAGAAGCTGGGCCTCCATTATAGGGTGGTGAACGTCTGCACCGGGGACATCGGAACCATGGCTGCGAAGAAGTATGACATCGAGGTCTGGATGGCCGACGGCGTATACAGGGAGAGCGGGAGCAACAGCAACTGCACCGACTACCAGGCCCGACGGCTGAACATCAGGTATAGACTCAAGCCAGGTCAGCCGCCGGCGGGCTATGTGCATACGCTGAACAACACGGCCCTGGCCACCAGCAGGACTATGCTCGCCATCGTCGAGCAGTATCAGCAGGAGGATGGCTCAGTTCTGGTGCCGAAGCCCCTACGGAAGTATATGGGGGGCATGGAGCGCATAGAGGGTGTGTTAAACCCCCTAAGGGTTTGAGGTAACCTTTATCGATTAGCCCTCATCCGATTTGATGAGATGTCGGGCCTCACCTTCACCATCCTATTGGCCGTGGCCTCCCTGGCGATGCTGGACGGCTTCTTCAGAGACCTTGGATTCAGGAGGCTCGGCGATGAGGGATGGCGTGGAAGAATCCATGAAGATGGATGGCTTGTAGATGTCTTCGTCAAGAGAATCGGTGATCGCCTCCATCTACTGCTGCCGGATGCCTCGATTCCAAGGGAGATATGTGAACGGGTTGTTAGGAGGCTGGCCGCAAAGCTATATGCGGAGGTGGAGCATCGCCCCTTCGACCCCAGCTATGTGGAGATCATAGGGCCAACACCCTCCTTCTGCCACTACTGCCTCAGGGAGGTCTACATGCCCTATAGATGTCATAGGTGTGGAGGCTACTACTGCTCCGAGCATCGATTCCCCTGGAGGCATGACTGCCCCGGAGACGAGGGCGAGGCCGCAGCCATAGTGCGACTGGAGGAGGCCAGGGAGGAGAAGCGGGAAGCGGAGAAGAGGAGAATCCTGGTTAAGGAGATTCCATGCGGCTGATCACCGTTCGAGGATGAAGCGCCTCCTATGGGGCTTTAGGCCCTTCACCTTGGCTATCAGCATCCTTTCTCCTCTTCTTCCGCCGACGCCTATGGGTTGCAGCTCCTCAGTCAGCTCCAGGGCCTCCTCCAGCCGCTTTGAACTCTCGGCGTAGATCCTCATTAGGGGTTCCCCCCGTTTCACATGGTCTCCCAGCTTCACCCTTAGCATTATGCCAGCCCCCTTATCGCTTGGCGTCCCCGCTGTTCTGGCTATCTCGGCGATGTGATGGTTGTTGATCCAGAGGACTCTCCCCTCCTCCTCTGCCTCGAGGTCGGCCCATCTTGGGCCTGGCTCCAGGTCTTCGGGCTTCACCTCTGGGTCTCCGCCCTGGGCCTCGATGATCTCCCTCATCTTCTCCATGGCCCTCCCTGAGCGTAGGAGCTCCAGGGCCTTCCGCTTTCCGTCGGCCTCACCCACCATCTCGAGGAGTATGCCTGCGAGGGTTGTCGCCTTATCCACCAGGTCTTCGGGGCCTCGACCCATGAGGGTTTCGAGAGCCTCTCTCGCCTCCAGTATGGGGCCTATGGCGTGGCCTATGGGCTGCTCCCCCTCGGTGATGGCGCATTCAACCTCTATTCCGAGGCGGCCCCCCAGCTCTATGAAATCCATGGCCAGGGCGTGGGCCTGCCCTATCGTCTTAACCTTGGCGCCCCTCCCCGTAGGTATGTCAACGACGACATGCGTCGAGCCTACAGCCCGCTTCTTACTCATGATCGAGGGCAGCAATAGGGGGTCTATGGCGAGGGGATACTCAACCCTGATGAAGAGATCATCAGCCGGAGCGAGGTCGAGGGCGCCTCCCCAGACGATACATCCACCAACCTTATTGACGACCTCAACGATCTCATCAGCCTTCAAAGCAACGGGGGCCAATACCTCCATCCTGTCAGCCGTCCCCGCCGGAGACGTTATAGCCCTGGAGGAGGTCTTGGGGATGCGATAACCCGCGGCGGCGATGATTGGGACGACGATGAGCGTCGTCTTGTCTCCAGGGACGCCGCCGATGCTATGCTTATCCAGTATCGGCCCCTCGCCGAAGTTGAGGGTTCTACCGGTTTTAACCATCGCCAGGCTTAGGGCCTCAGCCTCCTCCATGCTAAGGCCGAATATCTCGAGGGCCGTGACGAAGGCCGCCACCTCCACATCGCTGAGATATCTCTCGACGACGTCCTCAACGATCTGCTCTATCTCCCCTGGGGAGAGCTTCTCCCCCATGATCTTCCTCCTCACATAGCTGAGGGATTCAGGCCTCTCAGCAGGCTCCACCTCGACGACGTCATCCTCGCTTAGGCTGAGTCTCTCAGCCACCTCTCGATATACGCCTAGGACACCGCTGGGAAACTCCTCGGCGATGTTAAGTATAGCCACGGCCTCTCTACCCTCAGCCTCTATACGTAGCCTATCGGAGGAGACGACGCCCAGACGCTCAGCATCTCGGCTACCCATAACGACGATGAGATTTCCACCAGCCTCAATCTCCAGAAGCCTAACCCTAAACCTCAAACACCACACCTCAGAGAGCCGTGGAGAATACCCCACGGGCGGGGTAAAAGGTTAATGCCCTCCAGAACCATAAGGCATCTATGCGATACCTAGACTTCCTAGACCTCAACTACAAACCCAGGGAGACCGACGTCATCTGCCACTTCCACCTCGAACCTGGAGACCTACCGCTGAGGGAGGCGGCTGGAGCGGTGGCAGCTGAGAGCAGCATAGGAACCTGGACGGAGCTCCGAACCATGAAGTCCTACATGGTAGACCTCAGAGCGAGAGTCTACGAGATCAGGG
>JAGHBJ010000137.1 GCA_021161045.1 Candidatus Bathyarchaeota archaeon | reverse complement strand
GCTATGAGGGCGGCGGCTCTCCCCACAATCTTATCCACAATTATACATCCCTCAAGCTTGTCGCGGCCCACCGTCTCGACGGCGTCGATGAGGGGTCTGATCCCCCCCTCCCCGCTGCTATAGAGAATTCGTTTGCCTCCCTGATCATATATTAGGAGGCTTAAACCCCTTCTCCTCAGCTCTCTGAGGTAGCGGCTCAATCCACCTCTAATAGGGCGGCCAACTCATTTAGGGATGACTCCCCTCGCCTCAGCTCCAGCGACTATGGCTGCGCCTAGCAACCCCCCGATCACGCCGCCGGCGGCGTGTAGTAGGGCGAAGAAGAGGACTCCGCCATATCGCTTGGAGAGGAAGATTGGGTTCATGAATAGCGATCCTATGATGAGGCCTGCGATGAAGGTGGAGATTATGGAGGCGGCGACGAGCAGCGCTGAACCCAGGCCCCTACGGCTTAGATTGTCGTATCCGGCGATATAGGTTGCTACGTCGAAGACGACGCTGGCGGCTGTGAAGCCTAGGAAGTGGAGGGCGCCTGGCCTGAGGATGAAGTTGAGGAGGGTTGCGACCAACCCCATCAACGTGGCAGCTCCTAATCGCCTAGTCCACCAGACTGTGAGGATGAGCAGCGATGAGGCGAGCATGTCGCAGAGTATTGGGAGATGAGTCAGCCTCCAGAAGATGGGGGCCACCATCCAATTCAGGACTCCCCAGAGAGCCGCGAAGAGGGCGATGGCGGATATCTCCCTACTACCTAGATATGGCATGGCAGATCCCTGGATTATTACTAATCAATCCCATAGTAATACTATTTAGATGTTTCCCTCCATCCAGAGGGAGGGATCAATAGCTTAATTTAGCCTCCTTGGGAGAAGTTAGGGAATAGCCTCGGTGAGGCATATGCATGAGTGGGCTTTGGCTGAGGGGGTAGTCGCCGCGGTCTCCAGGATCGCGGAGGAGCAGGGATTGAAGAGGGTCACGGAGGTTATAGTGCGGATCGGGGAGCTCCAACAGGTGGATAGGGAGATCCTCATATTCGCCATAGATCAGCTGAGGCCTCCAATCATGAGGGATGCCAAGATAATCATCGAGGAGGCCCCCGCCAAGCTGAGATGTAGGGTCTGCGGCCACAGCTGGCGCTTTGATCCAAAGGGCCTTGAGGAGGAGGTCTCCGAGGCTATCCACTTCGTACCAGAGGTGGCCCACGCCTATCTTAGATGCCCCAGCTGTGGAAGCCCAGACTTCGAGGTTGTAGAGGGCAGAGGAATATGGCTTGCCTCCGTGAAGGGGCTGAGGGGAGATGACTGACCCGAGGTTGGAGATCATAGATCGAAGACTATCAACCATAGATCACATAATCGCCGTATGCAGCGGAAAGGGAGGCGTAGGTAAAAGCGTCGTCGCCTCCACTCTCTCGCTACTACTGGCGAGGCGAGGCCTGGAGGTGGGCCTCCTAGACCTAGATTTCACCTGCCCCGCCACGCATCTCATACTAGGCGTAGGCGATGCAACGCCTGAGGAGGAGAGGGGGATAGTTCCACCAAGTTTTCACGGCGTGGAGTATATGTCCCTAATATACTACACGGGGGAGAGGCCAACCCCACTGAGAGGAGGAGACATTACGAACGCCATCATAGAGATCCTCTCAGTCACCAGGTGGGGGAGGCTGAGCCACCTCGTTGTAGACATGCCTCCAGGCTTGGGGGATGCCACCCTAGACCTCATGAGGCTCATCCCCAGGATGGAATTCCTAATCGTCACCACCCCCTCTAGAATAGCCTTCCAGACGGTTAGACGCTTAATAGAGCTGTTGAGGGAGGCGGATAGGGTGATCCTCGGAGTCCTGGAGAATATGGTTCTAGAATCTTCAGGGCGGATTAGAGGGGAGGTGGAGGCGATGGGCCTTAAGTATCTAGGCTTCATACCCTTCGACCCAAAGTTGGAGGAGGCCCTCGGCGACGCTGAGGCCCTACTACAGACCGATTTCGCCACGTCCCTCAACGCGGCTGTCTCATCGCTCCTCCCTGATTAGGAGGCTGAGGAGGAAGGCGGCGAGGGAGAGGAGGGAGAAGAGATAGAAGGCGTAATCCATCGAGTATCTCGCCGTCAGGTATCCCGCTAGAGCTGGGGTGAAGCTTCCGATGCCATACTTCACCGCGAAGTTGAAGCCATAGGTGGCTCCAACGGTTCTCCGTGGCGAGATGTCGCCCAGCAGGGCGTTGATCGGCGACTGTGTGACGTAGAAGGAGAAGCCTAGGAGTATTAGGAGTAGAAGTATGATGGGCAGCGATCTCGGGGCCTTCGTCAAGGCGAATAGGAGGAGCGAGTAGGCTGCGAAGCCTGTGAGGATGATGATGCGCCTCCCCTTCTTATCGGAGAGCTCGCCTCCGATGATCTGGGCTAGGGAGCCGACGGTATAGCTGATGGTGGAGAGGCCTCCGGCGAGGAGGAGTTGAACCCCCTTCACCTCGTTCACATATGCCAATAGGAAGGAGGAGACGCCGCTCCAAAGGGCTCCGCTTAGGATGATGATGGCGAAGACGACGACGAGTCTCCTAAGCCCGATGCTCAGGGAGATCCATTCTCGATGTCTCTCCCCCTCTCCTTGGGGGTTGCTCTCAGGCTCGACGATGATTAGGAGATCGAGGAGGCCTGTGACCACCCCTATCAGCCCCCATAGGAGGAAGGTGGCCCTCCACCCTATTATGGCGCCGAGGGAGGTGGCGGTGATATATGACAGCGCCATCCCGACGAGGCCTCCTAGGCCCTGAATCCCCATGTATCTCCCCCTCATCTCCGAGGTGTAGAGGGCCATGGCAGCATAGCCTGGGGGATGATAGAGGCTGGCCCCCAAACCTAGGAGGATGAGTGATGCCCCAAGCAGCGGCAATGAGTGGGCTAGACCTATGAAGATGGAGGAGACGCCGCAGAGGAGCATGGAGAGGGCTATCATCAACTTCTTCCGAGATCTATCCGCCATCAATCCAACGGGGAGGCTTCCCCAGCCGTAGAAGAGGAAGACGAGGGAGATGAGCGCCCCCAGGAGGGCATAGCCGCCGACCTCCGCCTTAATAAGCGGAGCCAGAGCGGGCAACAGAACCAGATAGGCGTGCATCGCCCCATGGGACCAGGCTATAGCGTATATTCCCGCCTCAGCCCTCCTCATAGGTCTCTAGAAGACTCCCCTCACCGTTATAAATCCTTACCTTCGTAAACCTTCTATCCAAAACTCTCCTCATCTAGATGTATGTCGACCAAGCTGAGGAGGAGGGCGCTGGAGCTCCT
>JAGHBJ010000088.1 GCA_021161045.1 Candidatus Bathyarchaeota archaeon | reverse complement strand
TTAGAATGATGCTCGCCCAGAGGCTCTCAACGCCAGAGGAGATCGTCGATAAGCTGGAGGGAATGTGCGCAGCGGAGTATAAGCTCGACGGGGAACGCTTCCAGATACATAAGAGGGGAGACTGGATACAGATCTTCTCCAGACGCCTCGAGAACATAACCCACATGTACCCCGACGCCGTGGAGATGGCTAAGAGACACGTCAAGGCGGAGGAGGCCATCATCGAGGGTGAGGCCGTAGCCATAAACCCCGAAACCGGAGAGCTCCAGCCATTCCAGGTGTTGATGCATCGGAGGCGTAAGTACGGCATCGAGGAGATGATGGAGAAGTATCCCATCGCCGTATACCTCTTCGACTGCCTCTACGTCGACGGCGAGGATCTAACCCTCAAACCATATCTGGAGAGGAGGAGGCGGCTGGAGGAGATCGTTGAGGAGACCGACCGCTTCAAGCTCGTGAAGGCCCTGAGAACATCGGATCCAAGGGAGATGGAACGCTTCTTCGAGGAGGCCATCGCCGAGGGGTGTGAAGGCCTCGTCGTGAAGTCGACGAGCGATGAATCCATCTACAGGGCTGGAGCTCGATCATGGCTGTGGGTGAAGCTGAAGAGGAGCTACCAGAGTAAGATGGTGGAGCCCGTGGATCTCGTCATCGTCGGAGCCTTCTATGGACGGGGGAAGAGGGCTGGAACCTATGGTGCGCTGCTAGCAGCCGCCTATGACCATGAGGCAGATATGTTTAGAACCGTCTGTAAAGTCGGCTCAGGCTTCACCGATAAGGATCTAGCGGAGCTCCCCGAGAAGTTGAAGGAGTATCGAATCGAGCATAAGCATCCGAGGGTTGACGCATTGTTGGAGGCTGACGTCTGGTTTGAGCCGGCGGTCGTAATAGAGGTTATAGGGGATGAGATAACGCTTAGCCCAACGCATACCTGCGCCTTCAACGTCATCAGAGAGGGATCAGGATTGGCCATAAGGTTCCCAAGATTCACAGGCCGATGGAGAACGGATAAGGGGCCTGAAGATGCGACGAGGGTTAAGGAGATCATAGATATGTACAAGGCGCAGCTGAAGGCTATAACTAAATAGGGGTTGAAGGGGAGATATTGGAGGTGCCTCTATGAGCGGCATCATCACCATAGAGGAGTTTAAGAAGCTCGACATGAGGGTTGGAACCGTCGTAGAGGTGGAGCGCATACCGGGGTCGAAGAGCCTCTATAAAATGCGAGTAGACCTGGGAGATGAGGTTCGACAGATCGTCACGGGCTTAGTGGGCTACTACACGGCTGAGGAGCTACTGGGGAAACGGATAATAGTGCTTAAAAACCTCAAGCCGGCGAGGATATTCGGCGTAGTCTCCAACGGCATGCTTCTAGCGGCGGAGCATGATGGCCGGCTGGCCCTCCTCACCGTCGATAGGGATATACCAAACGGAGCGAGGGTGACCTAACCCTTCCCCCTTTTAAACCTCCAAGGCTCAAGGCTCCCTCTTATAAGGGGACACATCCTATCTCAACTGATATGATGGAGGAGCTTGAAGCCTTATCAAAACTGATTGGTGGGACTCCCCTCCTGAGGCTGAGACGCATAGCCCCCGAGGGAGCTGAGATATATCTGAAGCTGGAGTATACCAATCCAGGTGGCAGCCATAAGGATCGTATAGCATACTACATGATCCGAGACGCCGTTGAAAAGGGTCTATTGAGGAGAGGCGACCCAGTCATCGAGGTGAGCAGTGGGAACACGGCGACGGCCATAGCCTGGATCGCCTCTAGACTCGGCTTGAGGGCGATGCTCATCCTGGAGCCGGAGGTCTCGGAGGTTAGGGAGATGGCCCTCAGACTTCTAGGGGCGGAGACTGTGAGGATCGAAAGCGAGGAGGAGCAGTTCAGGAGGGCTGGGGAGATGGCTGAGGAGATGGGGGGAGTCTTCCTAAACCAATTTGAGAATGAGGCCAACATCAAGGCCCACTATGAGACCACAGGCCCAGAGATATTGGAGCAGATGAATCGAGACATCGACGCCTTCGTCATGGGCATAGGAACCGGCGGCACCATCATAGGAGTTGGGAGGAGGCTGAAGGAGGAGATCGGATCGGTTAGGATCATCGGCGTAGTCCCGAGGGGTTCAGCCCTCCTGCATGAAGAGGCGAGACATGAAGATAGGATAGGGGGATTATCCAAGGTGATAAAGCCGAGATTCTACATCGAGAATAGGCATATAGTCGATCAGGTCATCGAGGTCTCCCAGGCGATGGCCATAGAGACCGTTAGGAGGCTGGCGGCTATGGAGGGCCTGCTGGTAGGCCCCTCAACGGGGGCGGCAGTCCACGCGGCCATCGAGGTGGCCGAGGAGCTCGGGGAGGGATGTAGACTGGTCACCATAGCTGCTGACAGCCTCTTCAGATATCCACAGCTACTCAGGATGTAGCTATCAGAAGTCTCTCATGGTTTTCCTCACACTATTCTCCTCGATCGATTTAGGGTCTTACGGCTCCAGGAGTATCTCCTCAGCCTCTTTGAAGCTCCGAAGCCGCAGGCTGCACAGCGCTTCTTCCGTATATGATACGCTCTCCGGCCGCAGCGTCTACAACGGATGTGAACCCTCTTTCCATGATGGATGGCATGCTTAGTCGGCATGGAGAATCACCTTAAGGTGGAGGTGAGATCATGACTACGTTGTCTCCCCTCAGAATTATGGTTCCAATCTTCTCCACGTTCTCCGGATCGCTGATATCCTCCGCATCCCGCAAGACGAGGTTTATATGTTGATCAAAGCCCTCTAGGACTCCCCTCAGTATCCGCCCGCTTCTCAGCTTTATCAACACCGTCTTCCCAAGACTCCTCTCCAGCACCTCATCGATCATCTCGGCCAACCGGAATCCTCCGTGTGTTTCGAATAATCGGGGTTTTGATATTAAGGTTTTACTCAATATGGGTATCTTCACTGAAATCTTATGGTGTAGAGTCGTCCATGATTAGGACTCGATGTATTCATCCAGCCTCGTCTGTCTACATCGCTTTCTCCAGGGTAGGGCCTCAAGGAGTTTTCTCCCCCTCTCCGTGGCCCTATAGACGCCTCGCTTAGGCCTCTCAACGTAGCCGTGTCTGAGCAGCCATCTCAGGATGTTTCTGAAGGCGCTGGGCGAGACTCCCTCAGCCATCGCCTCCATGTAGAGGGCTGTCCACCTCCTCGACTCCGAGTTGAGGAGGCCTAAGATGACGGAGATAGCCCTCAGCGTTTCATCGAAGGCGGTGCGCATGGGTCATCCCTCAAGGCCTAGACTCCTCCATGTATCGATAACTCGTCGATGAGAGCTTGAAGGCCTCATAGAGCCTATAGATGCGCTCGATCTCACGCTCCCAGATGTCTAATATGTCGCCGGACTCCTCTCGGTATTCCCCGATGGCCCTCGCCTTCGGCTCCCTCAACTTAATGGTTCTAGCAGCCAGGAGGGCGGACAGCCTCCTGATGAGGGGGTCTGAAGGGTTTTGGGGGCCTATTCTACGATCGACCTCCGCGTCGCATAGCTCTATGATCCCAGCTATCTCATCGTCGCTGAGGGCGGTCTCGATGAGCCTCCTCACATCACTCGGCTCCGAGTAGGGCAGCCTCCCACCCCCATTTAGGTTAAAGCGGCTTCAACCAATCGTCGGAGAAAAAGGGGGTTAGCTATGCGCCCCCGTTATCTCCCTAACGGCCTCCTCGACGATGAGCCTCGGCTGGAGCCACTGCCTTATGATATAGGCATAGTAGCCGGCTCGCTCATCCCTATACTGGGCAGCCTCCGTCGGCCCGACGCCTAGGACGATGGCTGGAGCCGTGGAGCAGAGCACGTAGCAGCTGGTCTCCGGCGTCACCGCATGGTCGACGACAACCCTCACCGAGGGGTAGCCTGGAATGGTGAACTCGCCGCCCTCCCTGCCTAGGGCTGCGACGCCAGCCTGGACTAGGTCTCGGACATAGGTGTTCGTTATGAAGCCTCCCCACGTCTTGGGATGCATGACGGCGTAGTCTGGTTCATAGCCCTCCGCCTTCAGGGCGTTGAAGACGTTGAGGAGGTCATTGAAGGGGTTATAGTCGCTTACGCCTCCGGTCATCGAGTCCCAGGGGCCTGAGGCTGAGACCTCAGGGGCCTTAGCGAGCTCCTCTGCGATCTGCTTATTCTCCATTCGTGCCAGCTCCCTCGCCGCATCCTCCACATGCAGCCGTAGGATGTCATGGGCAGCCCTCATCCTGGCTTCATCGCTGATGACTACGTGGACGACGTTCTTCCAGAGGTTGAAATCTATGCTCTCATAGGTCTCAGCTGATAGCTCGGCCTCCACCATCGGCGGAACCTTCTCCTGCCCCGTCAGCCCCCTGGCGATGTCGATTCTCGCCGTTAGGCGCTCCATCCTCACCTCACGGCATATCCTTCTCAGCCTATACTGGGGTCTGGCGAGGCCGATGACCTCGTCGAGAACCGTTGCTGCCTCTATGGCCTCGACATCGCTCGGCGTCAGGGCCTGAGCCTCGAAGACCATCGGCCTCCTCTGCCTATAGTAGCCGCCGGTGAGTGAAGATCTCCAAACCCTGATACCCGTCATCCTCTCACCTCAGGAGCAGCCTTATGATTTCGCCGTCTCCCGCCGCTGCGTCGAGGGCTATCCCCGCGATGAGGCTCTCAGCGTCGGTTCCCTCGACGTAGTCGACGACCTTGCCGCCGTCTCCAGCCTTCACGTAGCTCAGAGCCGATAGGGGACCTCCGGCCACGACCTCCACGACGCCGCTGATGATGACTTTTCCCCTCATATCCTCGCCTGATGCTATGTCCTCTATGGCCACGCCGAAGGGGGCGTGGTCTCCAGCCGCCGCGGGGACGCCGCCGCTGAGGGAGACGAGCTGCCCCTTGGAGATGTCGGCCTCCGCGGTCTTGCTGACGGGGAGCAGCCATAGGGCATACTCATATTTGATGTCGCCGGCGGCCATCAGCTGTCCCTCCTATATCCGAAGAGCCTCAGCCGAGCCTCCTCCATCGCCAATCTCACCTCGTCTAGGCCGTTGGGCCTCGCCTTAGGCCTCTGAGAGGCCTCCAGAAGCCTCTCAACCCGTTCAACCCTCCTCCGCAGCGACTCCACCTCGGCTCTCAGCTCCTCCATCTCCTCCACCCCTCCACCCTCGGGCTTGACCCCGAAGCCCGAATGGATAGACCGTGAAGCCCTGAACTCTGGGGGTTCACGCCCAAACTCCCTGTAGTGGCCTGCGAGATGCTCATAGACTGCCCTTCGATCGCTCTCAGGGATGTCGACGCCTCCCCTCGCCCCTAGGAGGCTCTGCATCGCCGCGACGACGCCTCTCCATACGACGTGGAGGCGCCCATCGATGACATCGTGATGGGGCAGCTTATAGCTGCCGAAGTTCTCCGGATCAGAGGCATCATACCAGGCGAAGGCCCTCCGATACCTCGACCAATCGATATGCTCCTTATCTGGCCCTCCAGCCCAGATCCTTATCCGCCTCTCAGCCTCATCCGCATCCCAGGGGTAGTCCATCGGAGCCTTCGGAGTCTCCTCGTAGGGGACGGCGGCCGCCTTGAGGGTGATGAGACGGGCTGATGGATATGCCGGATTTGAGACGAAGTCAACCCTCTCAAATGTGAAGTCCTCGACGACCTGGTGAGCCTCTCCATTTAGGATGTGTTCATCAGGCCCTGAGGTGACATCGGCTCCGCAGAGGCTACATCTCACCCTATGGGCCTTTATGACGACGCTGATGGGGCCCCACTCGCCGCTCTGGAGCTTCTCCCAGGCTGTTGGATCGGTGATCTCAGCCGTCGCCAGGAGATAGCCGTCGGGCTTCTCGGCTGTGATGAAGTGGCCGACGATCTGGGGTTCGGCTACATGGTTCACCCCATATCCGGGGACGCAGCCGAGGGGCTTGCCCAGCAGCGTTGGCAACGCCCTCTCCAGGGCCTCATCGGTGACTCTCCATCCATTCCTGTTTAGGGTTGTGTCGATGATGTAGAAGGTTGCGAGCCTTCCCGTTCGGAGGCTGTTGAGGGAGGCTTGGAAGCATAGCTCTCTGAGACTCATGGCTCCTCACCCAGCTCTGAGGGATCCCATCCGAGGAGCTCCCAGACCTTCTCCAATCTCCCAGCGAGGGGGCCTTCGCCTCTCCCCCAGAGGAGGGAGACTCCCCGCATCATCTCGTAGAGGTCTCTTAGCCTCAACGGTCTCCAGCGATGCTTCACCACGACTGGAGGATTCTCGTCGTCTAGGCCTCTCTCGCTGAGGATCCACCTAGTCCATCGTTGATACCACTGTCTCTCGACTTCACGTTTCAGGTATCGCCTGATGTGGGCTATTGGGCCATTTATGTAGGCCTCCAGCTCCGCGTAGGCCGTCGCCCTATTCTCCACCGGTCTGCCCAGGAGGAGCCTTGGGACGGCGAAGTTGGCTATGATCGCCTGATCAAGCCGATCGAGGAGCTCCACTAGGCCCTTTATGTCTGGGGAGAGGGGGACAACCTGAGCCTCAACGGATTCGTTGACGACGATGCTCTTACCGGCCTTTAGAACCTCAACCAGCTCCTCCAGCACCCTGTCAACCTCATCGGCGGCCAATCCCCTGGTATCAGCCCTCAGGATTATGTAGGGAGCCCAGAGGCTTCGAATGATCTCTGGGAAGTCCTCCCGTAGGAGCTCATGCCTCGCCCTACAGACCGCCCTTATGGGCTCTATGTCGCTTACGCCGACCATATCGGCCTCGAGGGGGAGGTTGACGAAGTAGAGAACCTCATCGGGGGTGTAGAAGCCTCTTCGACCCTGATAGTCGAAGCCGATGAGGTTCCAGCTCTCATCGAGCCTTGGTCTGAGGCTCTCACTCCTCAGTGGGAGAAGCCTTGAAGGTGATCCATCGGCCCTTAAGACTATCTCGAAGCCTGCTCGGCCATAGATGCTGCGCTTAACCTGGGCGATGAATAGTGCCAAGTCGAGGTTGACGCGGCGGTTGAACTCGTCGATCCGCTCCTTCACAAACCTGTAGTCGGCGACGTCGACTCCAGGCCTGGAGGCCTCTAGGACTGTGTCGAAGCCTGAGGCCATCGTTGAGAAGAAGGCGTTTACCAGGATGCATCGGTGCACTAGTTCATCCTGCCTGAACCATCGATAGTCCCCCTCCAGCCATTCGTATATGGGGCCTCCGGCGCCCCATCTCTCAGCCTTCGGTGGACGCTCTCCGCCGAGGAGGCGTTTGAGGGCGGCCATGAGACTCATGGTCTCAGCCTCGCGGTGGCGATGATCCTTACCCCAGGCCTGTATAGAGTTGGCCAGGGGTCTTCGGGCCTCGGGGCTACAGCCTTTGGGGGGTTCAAGGCTCCAAGAGGAGAGGCGTGGAGGTTGGATGAAGGGAATTCTGCTATCCTTATGAGGGATGTGAAGCGGGATTCATCGATTAGGAGGGTTAAAGTATTCTGGTTGTTGAGGGGATCATGGGTTGAACCCCCTCCTAGCCGCCGCCGTCGTCTACGGCTGTCTATTGACGCTTTTGAATCTCGGCTTCACGCTGATCTATAGGGTTCATGATGCACCTAACTTCGGTCAGACGGCTCTCATGGGCTTTGGGATGCTCATCACCCTTGTTCTCTCTAAGGGGTTTGGGTTCTCCCCTTATCTCGGCTTTCCCCTCGCCCTCCTCCTCGGTGGAGGCTTGGGCTGCCTGCTCTATCTCTCCTCGATTAGGCCTCTGGTGAGGCGTGGAGCATCGGCGTTGAGGCTTTCGATAGCTATGTTGGCGCATCAGATCATCCTTCTAGGCCTTCTGGGCATACTATCCTGGTGGCTATGGGAGGCTTCCCATGGGCTTCTGCTGTATCCAGGTTTAGCCCATAGAATCTGGGATACGGGGATCACATCCCTCCAATCCGTCTTCTATCATTATCGCTTCTGCCTTAGGGAGGTGGATCATAGGATCTGTGGGGTGGCCCTCGCATTTCCCGTCGCCCTCCTCCTAGCCCTAGGCTCAACGATCCTCCTCGACTGGATGTTTAGACGGAGCGATGTGGGCATAGCCTTGAGGGCGGCTTCGGAGAATCCTGAGCTGGCGATGGTTGTAGGCCTAAACCCCTATAGGCTTCAGGTTCTCGTCTGGGCATTGGCTGGATGCCTCTCAACCCTCGCTGGGGCCTTGTATCCGCTTTGGTTCTGCTCCTCTCCGACGCTGACTCCACTGAGATTTATGAACTCCCTTTTGGCCGCTGGTCTGCTGTCAGGCTTTGGGCCACCTCTCTCAGCTTTGATCACAAGCTTCACGGTCTCGGTGTTGGAGCTCCTGATTCCAGGCCTCCTCTTCCACCCCCTCGGCGTATCATGGATCGGCGAATATGTGCCTCTCATCCCAATATTCATCATAGCCGTCATCCTCCTCCTCAGATCTAGGGGACTCCCCGTAGGGG
>JAGHBJ010000040.1 GCA_021161045.1 Candidatus Bathyarchaeota archaeon | reverse complement strand
GTCTAGGAGTATCCACATGTAGGCTGCCAGCTCCTCGCTGATTGTTCCGAAGCGGCAGAGATGGGCGACGGATATGGGTTCCTTACTGAACTTCCTTATGGTGAAGTTGCTTCCCTTCAGGCTTATGTCCTCCCCGAAGACGATGTTGAACCTGGAGCCGTCTGGGAGATGTATGTCGAGTATTGGATGCGTATAGCTGAGAACCTTCCCATATCGCTCCGCGATGCTCTTCAGCAGCTTATCTATCTCCTCCTTTGAGACCACGACGTTGGAGATGAGGCTTCCGAAGAGCTTGTGATATACGAAGACGTTTCCAGCCCCTGGGACGCTTATATCCTCAAGCCATGGATCCTCAAGGAAGCCGTCTAGGAATCCATGTCTAATCTTCTCCCTTAGGAAGTGGTAGAGGGTGTACTCCTCCTCCCCAGGAGGTATCTTAACCCTCCCCTTGATCCTGTTGAAGAGGTTGACGAGAACCCGCTCTCTCCCCTCCGGATCCTCTGGTATCTCGATGCGTTTCATGGAGGCTACCATCCTCGCGATCTCCGTCTCTACGGCGTCGAGGATCTCCCTGTCTGGAGCCGGCGGCTCTATGAGGTTGTAGCATCCCATCTCGCCTCCGCTCTCCACGTGGACGAATATCCCCATTCCAAGGGGATACAGGACGTTAGGCTCCTCGACGCCTGCGGCGAGGTCTAGCTTCGGGTAATACCTCGGCTTCCTATCCAGCTTCTCAAGGTATTCGGCGAGGTATGGATGTCTCTCCACCGCCTCCTCTAGGGTCTCCGGCTTTCCCTCTCTTAGTAGTCTCAATCCCTCCTCCCGCTGCTGCTCTCCCCTCCCCCCTCCGCCTAGGAGCCTCATACTTCTCAACCTCTACAGCTTAACTCCTCCCAGGGGGATGACCCTCAAGCCGAGGTGTGGATTAACCTCTAGGGTGATGGAGTCAACCCGCTCGCCGGTGCTTCCCCAGAGCTTCACGATCCTCAGCGACTTCACGTTGATCCCTGAGACTCTGGCGTTGCTGAGGGTGAGGTAGACATCCGATGAGGCCCTCAGCTTCATCGCCGACGCCTCGGGGAGAAAGCCTGGATGGAAGGTTAGGATGACTGTTTTACCGTCGGAGACGAGGTTCTTCATCTTCGTTATGAAGGTTAGGAGCTCGTGAACCGGCGTGTCGATGGTTAGGACGCTGAGGCTGTCTATGACAACGGCGTCGAAGCGTCGGCGGTTGAGTTCGAGGAAGCTGCTCGCCACCTTTAGGAAGAAGCTGGATAGGAATCTACTCCACTGTCCCCCCTCGACGTGTAGTGGGTAGATGGAGAGCCTCCCTTTCAGGTATGCCTCCCGTGCATCGAGTTTAATCGACCTCATCATGTTGAGATACTCCTTCACCGTCGCCTCGCTGGTTATGACGAAGACCCTTAGGCCTTCACTCAGCATGGAGTGAACCATCTTCATCGTCAGAACCGTCTTCCCCGAGCCGTGGTCTCCCTCGACGCTGACGAGGCTTGGATGGGGGATTCCCCCTCCCAATCCCCTATCGAGATCCTCTATCCCCAATCGGATCAGCCTCAACCCGTTCTCACCCCCTCATCAGCCGCTGTCACCCCATAGTGGGAGGCGAAGAGAACTCGGACCGCCTCCCCTGGGGATATGTCTGGAGCCTCATCGGGTAGCTCGACGTGGATGAGGGCCTCCTCCCCTGGGGTGATGTAGGGGTGCCCCTCGGGGTTGAAGGTCTTATTGGCTTCGGAGACCCTGATCTCCAGCACCCTATAGTCGTCTATTGGATAGCTCCTTCCCCCATAGGCGATGATGACGGTGTTCCATCGGTAATCCCCCTCGGAGTGGAGGAAGATGGTTCTTGAGCCTGTGTTCTCTACGGTGAAGTTTAAGCCTCTGGCGTCGATGGATTCAATCCTCAGCCTAAGCTCCACCTCAAGCTGCGTCCTCTCCAGCGCCCCCTCGGCGTGGAGCAGTCCCCTCAGCCCGATCGCCATCTGTATCATGGCTCCCACGAAGAGGCCTGCTGAGGTTAGGAGGGCGAGGAGGAGGATGGCGGAGGCGAGGGGGATTGAGAGGCCCATGGCATCACCTCACGGCCCTGAGAAGAGGTAGGTGCTCCCAATGCCTCTGAAGGGTTCAAGCCTCGCCTCGAAGATCTCCCCGCTAGGCTCCTCCCTTGGATAGGCCCTTAGAGTGGCCGTCTCACCGCTCTCCCATACTCCATCGCCGTCGACATCCTCCAGGGTGAACTCGCCGCTTCCAGGGGTGGCCGAGGCGTTATAGCTGTAGAGCTCCGCCTCCCTGTAGGGGCCGACGTATAGGTCTAGATGTTCATAATCCGTGACGGAGAGCGGCCCGATGTTCTTGGCGTAGACGACGTAGTGGCTCGGCGATGTGGAGCTATCTATCGTGGCGTAGACGATCTCAAGTTGGATGGACATCTCCCTTCGAGCGGTTTCAACGGCCTGTAGGATGTCGCTCTGGAGTAGGCTTCCGGTGTAGACGACGTATCCGGAGACGCCGCTCGCTAGGACTACGGAGGCGATGACGATGATGACCTCGCTGAGGGTTGAGGAGAATCCCATCTATCTACACCTCGGGGCTGCGCTAAGCCTCAAGGCGTCGAAGACCGCCTCCATAGCATCCTCGGGTCTGAGGGCGATGCCCGAGGCGGCGGCCGCCCCATAGATGTTGAGTATGAGCTCCTCGACGCTGATCCCCTTAACCCGAGCCTTCTCCACTATCGGCGTCAACCTGGAGATGAACCAGCTTGACCCCTCCGGCAGGTATCCGAGATGTTCACAGTATTCCGATAGGCTGTTGATATCCTCCGGCTCTAGGCCTAGGTCGAGGAGTGACCATATCCACTTTAGGATGGTGAATCTCCCCCTCAGCGATATCGGCCTCGGTGGAGCAGCTTCAACTGGCTCCTCGTAGGCCTCGACGTCGACTTCCTCCAGCTGCTCCTCTTGCTGTTGAGGCGGCTGCTCAGCCCTGGGTGGGGGCTGAACTCCCTTGAGTCTGTCAAGCTTCTCTATATCCTTCTCCGTCGTGATGACTCTGAGGATGTTGAAGGGGTTCTCTATCTCGCTGATCGCTGATCTGATGTCGACTATGGCGTCTCTCAGCGCGGAGACGGTCTCCTTGAGGTCTGATGTGGTCTTCATGACGTTCTCACTCAGCCTTCTCAACCCCTCCTCCAATCCCATTATCCTCTTCTCAAGCTCTCCCTCCGTCTCCCTCTCTTCCTCTCTCTCCTCTTCGCCCTCCATCCCCCTCGACACCCTCCAACCTTGAACGTGAGAAAAAGGGGGATTAGCCGAGGTCTATGAAGCTGTCCGCGCTCATCCCTCCAGGGGCTGTTCTAACCACCGTTAGAGCCGCGCCCCTAGCCGTCTTCACCTCTATCTTCACCTTCTCATAGTCTTCGACGCCGTGTCCAGAGCCTAGATGGATGACGAGGAAGGCCTTCTCCCTCGACTCCAGCACGTTGTCGCCGTCGTCGTTGTAGATGAAGAACTTCGCCTGATCGGCTCCGACATCGTTTAGCAATGTGGAGGATACCTCCTTGGGATCAGCGAGACTCGACGGCCCTGCATAGATGTCTAGGAGCTCCGCATCTGGGAGGTATACGGAGATGACGATGGAGTCGTTGTTGAGGTCTACCTCAGATCCTCCTACGCTGAGTTTCACGGGGAAGAAGATGTATTCGATGACGCCTGAGGCGTTGGTCTTGGCGGTGACGACGCCGTCGAGCTGTAGGGCGCTGGTGCTCTCCCCCAGACCCTTGTTGATCGCCTCCTTAGTCTTCTGGGTGGCGAAGAAGCCCATGTTTATGACGACGTAGCTGAGGGCTGCAGCCGTCACGATGAAGGCTATGAGTATTATGGCCGCCTCGATGCCGACCATTCCCCTCCTAGACCTCAAAGCCCTCATCTGCCTCACCTATCCGACTAGAACCCAGGTGCTCTTCGGCATCGTCTCCGGTATGGTGAACTCTATTGAGAGGGGCGCCGTCTTCTCCAATCTGATCTCGACGACGATCCGTGTTCTCACCGAGGCGGCGTCGCTGCTGCTGAGATGGATCATCAGGTAGCCCTTCTCGAAGGAGTCTAGGGTTGAGTCGCCATTGCTGTTCTCTATGAAGAGCTTGGCCGCCGTGCTCGTCGTATTCATCTGGGTGACGAGGTCGTCGAGGGTCTTACTCGTCGGGTCATAGTCCTCATCGACGCCTTGATAGATGTCGGCGTAGGCCTTGGATCCTATCTTTAGCGTCACGACTGTCTCATTCTTCCACATGGCGACGTACTTGACGCCGAAGGCCCTCAGCGGGATGACGAAATCGGTGATCGTATCGCCCGTCGAGTCCGTTTTGACGAAGATGCTTCCATCGACGGTTAGCGGCGTGCTCGCCTGCTTCAACCCCTCCTGTATGACTGTCTTACCCCGCTCCGTGGCGAAGAGGCCTTGGTTGACTACCATGAAGCTGAAGGCGGCGGCGATTATGACGAAGGCTATTAGGACGATGGCGGCTTCTAGGCCGACTATACCTCGGTTACCTCTACGCCTCTTCACCCTCCGCACCTCTTTCCCCCTTTACGGCCCTCACCTCGGCCCTATAAAGTGTTTGTGTAGATTAAATGTATATGACAACGAACTCGATATTTCCAACGGATCGATATTCTCAGGCCCACGCCGTTGAACGATAGGCATAAATAATATCTCTCTCCTCTACCTCCACACCACGAGGAGTCCCCCTTGTCGAGGGAGGTAAGGCAGATAGTCAGGCTCCACGGGACAAGCCTGGACGGCACCAAGCCGACCCCCTACGCCCTCATGGGCATTAAGGGGATCGGCCAGAGGATAGCCTGGGCCATCGTCCGCAGGGCTGGCATAGATCCCAACACCAGGCTTGGCGCCCTCTCAGAGGGTGAGCTGAAGAAGCTGGAGGCCATCATCGAGGATCCAGCCTCCTGGGGTCTTCCCACCTGGCTCTTCAATCGACGTAAGGATCCCAGGACTGGCAAGGATCTACATCTATTGGGTTCAGACCTGGAGCTGCAGGTGAAGGCTGACATAGAGTTGATGAAGGAGATACGCTGCTGGAAGGGTGAACGCCACGCCAGAGGCCTCAAGGTTAGGGGTCAGAGAACTAAGACGACGGGCCGTAAGGGACGCACCGTCGGCGTCGTGAGGAAGAGGAGGTGAGGAGTTGGGAGATCCTAAGAAGAAGAGGAAGCGCTATACCACGCCTAAACGCCCCTACGATGTTGACAGGCTGAGGGAGGAGCTCAGGCTCATAGGCCTCTACGGGCTGAGGAATAAGCGGGAGCTATGGAAGCATCGAACGGAGCTCCGAAGGATCAGGCGTATGGCGAGGGAGATGTTGGCTCTCCCCCCTGAGGAGAGGGCTGAGCAGGAGAGGCAGCTTATGACTCGTCTCAGGCGTCTAGGCCTCATAGGTGAGAAGGCCACCCTGGAGGATGTCCTCGGACTTAGGGTTGAGGACATCCTTGAACGGAGACTTCAAACCATCGTCTATCGCAAGGGCCTGGCCCGCTCCCCCTATCAGGCCCGTCAACTCATAGTCCACGGCCACATAGCTATAGGGGGTCAGCGGGTGAGGGTTCCCAGCTATCTCGTGGAGGTTGATGAGGAGGATAAGATCACCTATGCCGAGACAAGCCCCCTCGCCGATGAGAATCACCCCCTCAGGAAGGAGCTTGAGGCGATGAAGATGGTGGGTGAGGCGAGATGAGCGAGCGGAAGGAGAAGTGGGGTGTCGTCCACATCTATAGCAGCTTCAACAACACCATAGTCCACATGACGGATCTCACAGGAGCTGAGACCATCGCCTTCGCCTCTGGAGGCATGTTCGTCAAGGCCGACCGATTAAAGCCCTCAGCTTACGCTGCGATGAAGGCCGCCCAATACGTAGCTGAGAAGGCTAAGGATCGAGGCATCACGGCCATACACATAAAGGTTAGAGCTCCAGGGGGGACGAAGTCCAAGACTCCAGGGCCTGGAGCTCAGGCCGCCATAAGGATTCTAGCGAGGCAGGGATTCAGGATCGGCCGTATAGAGGAGACGACGCCCATACCCCACGATGGGACGAGGAAGAAGGGCGGTCGACGGGGGAGGAGGCCGTAAGATGCCGATGGAGGTGAAGCTCCTCTCCCTAGAGGGGGATACAATCCGCTTCCTGGTTAAGGGCTGCGACACGGCCTTCGCCAACGCCCTGCGGAGAACCATGATCGCCGAGGTTCCAACGATGGCCATAGACGACCTCTTCATCTTCGACAACTCATCGGTGCTGCCCGATGAGGTCATAGCCCACAGGGTCGGCCTCATACCCCTGAAGACAGACCTAGACAGCTACGTCCTCCCAGAGCGATGTGAATGCCAAAGCGACCTCGGATGCAGCCTCTGTAGAGTAGTCCTCACCCTCGACGTTGAGGCCGGTGAGGAATCCAGGACGGTCTACTCCGGAGACCTCGTCTCCGAGGATCCAGCCGTCGTCCCCGTCAGCCCTAAGATTCCCATCGTCAAGCTGGCGCCTGGTCAGGCTTTGAGATTTGAGGCCTACGCCCGCCTAGGCGTCGGTAAGGATCACGCCAAGTGGCAGCCGGTTTCGATGTGCATCTATCAGAACCTCGCCGATATAGGCATCGACGAGGATAGATGCACCGGATGCGGCTCCTGCGTCGATGCCTGTCGATATGGGGTTCTCACCCTCGAGGATGATAAGCCACGGGTTGTCGACATCTACTCCTGCCTCCTCTGCGGCTCCTGTGTCGAGGTCTGCCCCCTGAAGCCTCCCGCTATAAGGCAGGATGTGGTGGAGGACGCCTTCATCTTCAAAGTCGAGTCGACGGGGGCGCTACCCCCAGAGCGCATAGTAACCGAGGCGGTTAGGGTTCTATTGGAGAAGCTCGACGAATTGGAGGGGAAGGTTAAACGCGGCGAGATGGATGAGGAGATCGAACCCTTCAAGGGATTGGAGGAGGAGTTAGGCCATGCCCAAACATGAGCCAACTAATCCACTGCTGCTCAAGACCATTAGGGCTCTGAGGAAGGCCTCAAAGGAGGGGCCCCGAATCTGGAGGGCCTTAGCCGAGGAGCTGGACAAATCAAAGAGGCGTAGAAACGCCGTCAACGTCAGCAAGATCAACAGATACACCGAGCCTGGAGACATCGTCGCCGTCCCTGGAAAGGTTCTGGGGGCAGGCTTCCTCGACCACCCCGTCACAGTGGCAGCCTTCAACTTCTCAAAGACGGCCAGAGAGAAGATCGAGATGGCTCAAGGCAGAGCCATAACGCTTCTGGAGCTCCTAGAGGAGGGCGTGGAGCCCTCTAGGATCAAGATCATAAAGTAGCTCAGTAGTAGAGGTAGTAGATTCGGCTTCTCCTCGGGGTTCCGAAGATCCTTCCGAGAGCTAGGCCTGTTATGAAGCCTCCGACGTGGGCCCAGTAGGCTACGCCGAGGTTGAAGGGTATCATCGCGAGGAGGAGTTGGTAGAGGAACCATAGGCCCAGCATTAGATAGGCTGGAAGCCTGATGATCTGCCAGAAGAATCCGAATCTGACGAGGGCTCTGATCCTGGCTTCAGGGTAGAGGACGAAGTAGGCTCCCATGACTCCGGATATGGCTCCGGAGGCTCCCACGGCTGGGTATCGGGCGCCCCAGGAGGTGATGAGCCAGAGGAGGGAGGCGGCGACGCCGCAGATGAGGTAGAAGAGGAGGTATTTGACGTGGCCGCAGGCATCCTCCACGTTGTCGCCGAAGATGTAGAGGAAGAACATGTTGCCGAGGAGATGCATCCATCCGCCGTGGAGGAACATGTTCGTCAACAACGTATAGTAGCCCTCCCCCATCATCAATCGCGCAGGTATGAGGCCGTAGGTGTATAGAGTGTAGAGGAAGAATCTCTCTCCATCTGATATCTGCCAGAGGAATATGATGAAGCAGGCTGCTATGAGCATCCAGTTGACGATCGGCGTAGTCCTCGTCGGCTCCTCATCTCCGAGGGGTAGCATACCCTTCTCTATTTCTCAACACTGAAAGATTAATAGATAAGTTGATATGCTAGACGCCCTCCCTCATCGACTCCTCTGGAGGAGGAAGAGGAGGGCTCCGATGAGCGTTAAGGCTCCACCGCTTAGATAGGTCATCGCCTCGATGAGGGATCGAGTGGCTGAGCCGAAGAAGCCGGTGATGAAGCCTCCAAGGCCAGTCCCCGTGATGGAGAATCCCAGTAGAACCATCGCGACGCCAGGTATGATCATCGAGAGGGCGAACCCTCTCTCCGGCATCTCCTCTCTAAGGGTGTGGTGGGCTACCTCCTCTTGGACGAGGGAGGGATAGGCCGAGGCAACAGCCCTTATGAGGGGCGGCGTAACCAGCAGGACGAAGGGGAGCATGGTTACAAACCACCAGATTGTTAGGCCGAAGACGAGGAATATCAAGGCGTTTAGGGGAAGCCTCAATTGGCCTAGGTAGAGAACCTTGAACACGAAGATGTAGAGGGCTGCCACGAGTAGATTGGCCAGCGTCAGCGTCAGATGGGATGCTGCGATGAAGCGGCTCCAGGTGAAACGGCGCTGGAGGATCCAGCCGAAGAGATAGAAGCCTAGGAAGTTGCCTGGAACCGCCGCTATGAGGCTGCCGAGGTATAGGCAGCCATGCTTCACCGAGTCCGCTATAAGGGTTCCAATGGCGGCGCCAACGGCGGCGGGGAGAGGCCCGAAGATCGTGGCGAAGAGTGCGGGTATGATGACGGCCGGCCTAAACTGGCCGAAGCCCCATGGGGAGGGGATATAGGCGGTGGAGTAGCATCCAACGGCGTAGAGCGCCGCGCAGATCGCCGTCGCCATGAGGCTTCTGGAGGTGGAGCTTCGAGTCATCTTAGGGTCTTTTAACTGCTAATTCTTTAAATTTACATATCAAAAATTTAAATTAATTTAAAGATGTATGGGGAGGGCTGGGAGCTTAGAAGGGTTCAGAGAACCGGTGGAACCTTCTTCATCACCCTGCCGAAGGATTGGGCTAGGAGATGGGGCATTAAGAAGGGTTCTCAGATAGCGATGAGGATGAGGGAGGATGGATGCCTCATCCTAGATCCCTCCCCAGCCTATCGCAGAGACCTGAGACGGGTATTGGTGAATCATCATGGAGGAAACGTCAACTACATCGATTGGGGTGTAACCGGCGCCTACCTGCTGGGATATGATGACATCTGTATAAAGTTCCCCAGGAGTATAGGGCCGCGGGAGAGGGAGCGTATTAGGGGGATTATCCGCCGCCTCATAGGATTGGAGATAATCGAGGAGAGTTCGAACATCATTCGAACCCAATGCCTCCTCGATCCATCGACGCTTCCACCTGAGCGGATGCTCAGGAGGATGAGCCTGATAACGCTAAGCATGTTGAAGGACTCCTTCAATGCTCTGAGGGAGGGGAAGCCAAACCTCGCTGAGGTCGTTATAAGTAGGGATGATGAGGTTGATCGCCTCTACTTCCTACTCATCCGCGTGATCAGAAGCGCGATACAGAGTCCTAAGCTGGCGGAGGAGCTAGCCGTCACCCCTATAGAATGCCTAGACTACAGGGTTGTCGCCGCGTTGATAGAGACCGCTGCGGACTATATCTCGGAGATGGCGGGGGAAACCCTAAACCTCATCCCCCTCCCCCCTCATAGGACTCTACTGAAACGGCTTAGAGAGATTGAGGAGACCCTAAGCGGGATGCAGCTCTCCTCCATAGAGGGCTTCCTAACCAGGAGGCTTAAGGCCCTAGAGGAGACTAGAAGGGGATACCAATCGCTGCTGAACATCCTCTCCTCCATAAAGCGAGGACTCAAGGATGTGGAGAAG
>JAGHBJ010000112.1 GCA_021161045.1 Candidatus Bathyarchaeota archaeon | reverse complement strand
GGCCGTGAAGACCGCTCCCAGATAGAAGGCGCCTAGATGTCCAAGCTTGAGGAGATAACCCACCAAGACTCCCATGGCGAGGGGGAGGAGTATATCTCCGATGGCTATGAGGGCTACCCTCTTCCCCACCCCCATGAGGGCTCTTATATCCGTCTCTAGGCCGACCTCGAAGAGGAGGAGGATGACGCCGAACTCGGCGACGAATTCGAAGACTATGTTCGGCTTTAATATGTTTAGAATGCTTGGGCCGAGGATGATGCCAGCTATGATCTCGCCTAACACCTCCGGCTGCCCTAGGCGGTAGAGTATTGCGCTGCATATCTTAGCGACAAAGAGAACTAACACAAGTTGAAGGAGGAGTATAAAGACTCCCCCCTCACCCATGGTGATCAGAAACTCTGATATTCCACCGGATTTAAACCTTTAAGGGCTGGGATGGGCAAGAGAACCCTCCCCGTCAGCTGTCTACCTCGAAAGCTGATCATAGAGCTCCTCTCCCAGATCCTTGAGGAATATGGCTATGAAAGGAGTATTGATTACCTCCCCCTAACCGGCCACAGGGATATCTACGAGTTTAAGAGGGGGGAGGAGAAGGTGATGCTAACCATCGATAAGAGGGGGGAGATGAGGGAGGAGTTCATACTCCAAGGCCCAGATGATCTCCTAGACGAGGTGGTGTTGGAGCTGGCTTTGAGGTCGACGGAGCCTATATATCGAAACCTACTCGGAACGGTGATGGATGAGGCCTCCCTAAACCAGCTATTGAGGCGCATCGAGGAGGATGTTAGGGCTTCCTATAAGCCTTCAAAGAACGCTGAGGATTAACGCACTCTTTAAGCCTTCTAGGAGGTCTCTCTAGGATATGAGGCTCATAGTCTTCAACGAGGGTAGATTGGGCTTCCAGATCGAGGCTGGCTCCATCATAGACCTAAACCCCGCCTATGCCTCACCGCCACACTATAGGGGAGTCCTCGGAAATCCCGTCGCCAGGGATTAAGGGGGGTGAAGGCCATCCACATCGCCGTCGACCTAGGGGCGACGAGGGTTAGGGTGGCAGCCGGAGATGGGAGAGGGCTGAGATATAGGATCGTGGAGGAGACCGATAGAAGGCATGGCCCAGAGGGGGTTGCGAGGCAGATCATAAGGATGATCAGGACGCTGGAGGTGGAGGTTGAAGCTATAGGGGTAGGCTCCATAGGCCCCTTAGATCTCAGCCGTGGATGCGTCATCAATACCCCTAACCTCCCCTTCGACGAGATACCCATCGTGGAGCCCCTGGAGGAGGCTTTCGGGGTGGAGGTGAGGCTGCTCAACGACTGCTCGGCCGCCGTCCTCGGCGAAAAACACTTCGGCGCCGGCAGAGGCCTAAGAAACCTCGTCTACATCACCCTCAGCACCGGCCTCGGAGGCGGAGCCATCGTCGACGGCCATCTACTACTCGGCAAAGATGGAAACGCCGTGGAGATCGGCCATCTCACCATAGACCCAGATTCGGAGCTCATCTGCGGCTGTGGATGCCGAGGCCACTGGGAGGCCTACTGCTCTGGGAGGAACATACCGAACTATGCGAGGCTTCTATTGAGGGATCGAGGACTCGGCGATGGCCTCCTCAATCAACTCACCGGTGGAGACCCTGGGAGGTTGACGACTGAGCTTATCTTTAAGGCGGCGAGGATGGGTGATGAGACGGCACTTTGGATCGTCGACCGGATAGGGTTTGTGAACGCCGTCGGCTTCGCGGATGTGGTGAACGCCTATGATCCAGAGCTTATCACGGTTGGAGGCTCCATAGCGTTGAGGAATCCAAGGCTAATCCTGGAGCCTATTGAGGGATATATCGATGAGTATCTTATCAATCGGAAGCCCAGGATCATGTTGACCCCCCTAGGCGATGAGGCTGTCCTATACGGCGCCTTAGCCCTCTCCCTCTGGGGCTTCAGCTGAGGCTATGAACTCGAAGTTATCCCTCGTCTGCTCCAGCTTCAACAGCCGCCCCTCATAGAGGTAGAAGATTAGGTTTAGGTCTGGAGCCCTCGCCACGAGGCAGCTGTAGTCGACTCCCCCGATGTTGATGCTCTCCCTACCCCTGTCGAGTATCACATCGATTTTGGCCTTCTCCATAAGCTGGGGGATGAACATGGTGAATCTCACCCTTCTACCAGGGGTGAATTCGAAGGAGTTGAAGAAGAGTTCCCACTGGCCTGCCATGTTGGTGTCTATCAGCACCGTGTCGTCGGATAGCTTCACCTCTCTACTCATCATCTGATCCTTCGTCCATAGGGAGGCGTTCACCATGGAGTCGTTGAAGAGGCAGAGGATTCTCTGATGCTCCTCGCCTAGGGTTGCATTCAGCCTATACTCTATGGGGTTGAGCAATTCATCGAAGATGTAGAGGGTGTCTATGGTGATGTTCAAACCCTTATAGAGGGCTGTGGTCCTCGACCTCGTGACATAAACCCTACATCCATCCCTCTCCTCGACGTCGACGATCCAGAAGGTGTAGTGGCCGACGAGCTGTTCATCCTTATATATGTCGAATCTATGCCTCATCCCCACCTCCAGGGGTGGTAGAACCTCCGCCTCATAGGAGGTGACGGGGTAGAGCCTCGAACCGTAGAACTCGATGAGGAAGGCGACTGAGGCTACGATGGCGAAGGCGATCACCCAGGGCCAGAGTCTCAACGCTCATCTTAAAGAGGTTTAAGGGCTTTAATAAATCCGCCACCTCTACCCCTTCAAGTATTGCTCAACGGCCTTCCTAAGCCTCTCCTCAGCCTCCCTCAGTCTCCCCCTAAGCTTTTCAAAGTCTCCCCTCGCCTCTCCGAGGATTCTCCACCTCTCGGCGATCATCCTCCTCGTCTCTTCCGGCCTTGGGCTGCCCCTAGATGCTCGGCGCTCCAACGACCTGTAGGGATCTGTCACCTCCTCTATGAGGGTTCTCCTCACTCCCATCGACTTGCCCAGAATCTCCCTCGCCGCCGCCTCTAATTCCTCGATGGTTAACTCTCTCAGGCTCCGCCCCTTGAGGCTTCTGACGATGTGGGCCACAATCCTATAGGCCTCTCTGAAGGGTAGGCCGGCCTCCACGACGAGGGCCTCGGCGAGGTCGACGGCATAGGTGTAGCTCTCCTCCGCGACTCTCCTCATCCTCTCAGCCTTCACCGTCATCGTCGAGATGGCGCCGTTCATAATCCTCAGCGAACCCTTCACCACGTCGAGGCATCTCCAAAGCGGAGGCTTCGTCCCCTGTAGATCTTGATAATAGCCCGTCGGCACCCCCTTAACCATCGCCAAAAGCTCCTCGAGGGCTGAGTAGACCTCGGATGTCCGCCCCCTCACCAATTCGAGAGTTGAGGGATTCTTCTTCTGAGGCATTATGCTGCTGGAAGTCGAATACTCATCAGCCAGCTCTATGTATCCATATTCCCTCATGGACCAGAGGATGAGGTCTGAGGCCAATCGGCTTAGGGTTGACATCAATATGGCTGAGACCGCCGCCACCTCTATCGCCCAGTCCCTACTGCTCGTCGCATCTATCGAGTTCTCAACAATCTCATCGAAGCCGAGGAGCTCCGTCGTCCGCTGTCTGTCGATGGGTATGCTCGTCCCCCCTATCGGCCCTGCCCCAAGGGGATTCTGGTTGACTCTTCGATAGCACTCTAAAATCCTCTCCAGGTCTCTCTGGAGGGCATCGAAGTAGGAGAGGAGGTAGTGGCCTAGGGTTCCAACCTGGGCGTGCTGCCCATGGGTGTAGAGCATCATCACCGTCTCAGCGTGCTCCTCACCCCTCCTCAGCAGGGTCTCCAGCAGCCCTAGGAGCTCCTCAGCCACCTCCAGGAGCTCTCTCCGCACCCTCATCCTGACGTCCACCATCACCTGATCGTTTCGACTTCTCCCAGTATGCATCATCCCTCCAGCTTCGATGCCTATCTTCTCTATGACCCTCGACTCGATGTATTCGTGGACATCTTCATACTCGGGGCTGACCTCTATACGGCCCTCCCGCCACTCCGCCCTCAGCTCCTCTAGGGCCTGGATGATTCGTCTAAGGGCTTCTCGTGGTATGATGCCGACCTCGTGGAGCATTATGTCATGTGCCTCTGTCCCATCGATATCCTCCTCGAAGATGCGTAGATCCTCGTAGATGGAGGTGTGGAATCGGGCTGCCTCCTCCTCAAGGGCAGCCTTAAGCCTCGACCTGTATAGGCTTCGGCTCAAATGTTTCACCGAAGTTGATGGTCTCCACAGCCTTAAAAGGGGTTTACCCTCCTAGACGCTCCCGCTGATAGGCTCCCCTATATCCCTCCTCAACCCTCTTTATCCTGAAGAATAGGAGTTGGGTGACCCTGGCATTTCTTTTAAGCCTGATGCCATGGGGGTTGTGAACCATCAACAGCGATGAGCTTCGCCCCTCATATCCAGGATCCCAGACCGCCGTCCCAATGGAGGCTCCACATCTGAGGAGAGTTGATCGGGGTCTGGCTATGGCAACTATGTCGAGGGGTATCCTAACAGCCTCGTTGTAGACGATTAGGTAGCATCCCCTCGGCAGCCTATACCAACCCTCCCCATCTGGTTTTAGGGGCCTCGTCTCCGGAAGCCTCCTCTCCTCGTTGGAGAAGTCGACGGAGCCTGCATCGAGGAATTCATATATCTCCGCCAGGGAGAGGTCGAAGCCCGCTGGCTGGAGCTGTGTTTTGAGGTCTATGTAACCGGTGATGAGCTCCTTCTCCTCTATCAGCCTCCTTATCTCCTCCCTGTTTAGGGGTGATGGCTGATTCATGCCTCCTCACTGGTTTTATGTATGGGGGTTATCGGGACGAATTCGACGCTCGGCCTCCTAGGTCTAACCTCCATTCTGTATAGACTCATCAGCGAATACACCTCGTCGGGTAGCCCGAGCTTCACCCTGTCGCCTAGCAGCCTCTTAGCCTCCTCAGCTGTTATCGGGTAGTCGTGGGTGTAGACGCCGCTTACGAGCTCCTCGACGATGCGCTCCACCTGCTCCTCCGGATACTTGTCCTCGATGAGTCTGCGGACGATGCGTTTCATCTGCTCCATCGCCTTCCTCGACTCCTCAGCCAGTATTAGGGTTCTGTCATCGATCTTGTCGATATCCTTCTTCTCCAGGACTTTGAGTATGGAGGCGGCTGCGTAGACGCCCTGCTTATCCCCGAGCTGTGGATCTACGGGTCCGAGGACGGCGTGTGGGTCCATTAGTATCTCATCGGCGGCGAGGGCGATGAGGGTGCCTCCGCTCATGGCGTAGTGGGGTATCATCACCGTCTTCTTCCCCTTATGATCCTTGAGGGCGAAGGCGATCTGGGTGGCTGCGAGGGCTATGCCTCCAGGGGTGTGGAGGATGATGTCTATCGGGGCGTCTGGGGGCGTCATCCTTATGGCTCTGAGAACCTCCTCGCTGTCCTCTATGTCGATGTATCTTGATATGGGTATGCCGAGGAGGGAGATGGTTTCCTGTCTATGTATCAGCGTTATGACGTTGCTTCCCCTCTTCTTCGCCAGCTTCGCCAGCTCACGTCTCCTAGCCCTCTCCAGGGCTGACTGCTGGAGCTTAGGCGTCAGAACCATGAGGAGGAAGATGAGGAGCCAGATGTTATTGATCAAGCCTACAAAGTCCATGTCATCCACATACACCTCTCTAGAAGTTTAAAAATTTGAGCGATAGCAAGGTCTAAATGATCCGCTGAGGAGATCCCCATAGCCCTTGAACCCCCTTATACCCCTCCTGATGTTTGTTCTATTCTCTCCATCCAGCTTGGATGGGTGGCCCATGTATAGGGG
>JAGHBJ010000018.1 GCA_021161045.1 Candidatus Bathyarchaeota archaeon | reverse complement strand
GCTATTGTGAGTATGACGCCTACAGCCCTGACGAGAACTATGACGCTGAGGGAGATGAGGCAGAGCAGGGCGATGTAGAGAGGCTCAACGGGGACGCCGACGACCTCCGAGAACTCCTCATCGAAGCAGATGTGGAGGAGCTCCCTGAAGAAGAATGCGACAACCATTAGGATTATGAGGTCGAGGGCTGCCATCAACTGGAGCTCATAGGTTGGAACCGTCAGGATGCTGCCGAAGAGATAGGCTGAAAGCTCTGGGACATATCCCCTCTTAAGTGAGATGAAGAGGACTCCTAGGGCCATTCCCGTGGCCCATAGGATGCCTATGGCGGCATCCTCGCTCACCCTCCCCCTACGGGTTATCAATGCCATGGCCAGAGCTGAGGCGAGGCTGAAGGGTATGGCTGTGAGAAGCGGGTTTAGGCCGAGCAGGATTCCGAGGCCGATGCCGCCGAAGGTGGCGTGGGAGATTCCCCCGCCGATGGAGACTATGCGCTTCACAACGACGTAGGCCCCCACGACGCCGGATGCGACGCTCACCAACAGCGATGCCAGGAGGGCGTTTCTCAGGAATAGGGGTGGAGGCATCAACGTCTACACCTCCAGGGGAAACCCCTCTCGAGGAGCTCTATCTCATGGCTATAGGCTTCGCCCAGCCCCCTCAAAACCTCCTCCCTCGATCCATAATAGCTGAGCCTGCGGTTTAGGCAGGCCACCTTCTCCACATAGGTTGAGACGGCGGCGATGTCATGGGAGACTAGGAGGATCGCCATCCTCTCCTTCAGCTTCACCAGCAGCTGGTATAGCGACTCCCTCATCTCAGGGTCTATGTTCGACATAGGCTCGTCGAGGAGCAGTAGCCTAGGCTCCCTCGCCAAGGCCCTCGCCATGAGAACCCTCTGAAGCTCCCCGCCGGAGAGATGCCCTATACGTCGATGGATATGCTCAGCCATGCCCACCGTCTCCAGCGCCCTCATGGCCGCCTCCACATCCTCCTCGGTGTAGGCCTTGAATAGGCCTCTATATCGACCCATGAGGACGACTTCGAGAACCGTTACGGGAAACTCTCGGTCGAAGGCGGCATATTGGGGTAGATAACCGATCCAGCGTCTCCCCTCCTCGGGTGGCATGCCGAAGACCTGCACCGAACCCCTATAGGGCTTCACCAGGCCTAGGATAACCCGTAGAAGCGTCGTCTTTCCACCGCCATTCGGGCCGATAAGGGCGACGAACTCCCTCTCATGCAGCGTCAGGGATACGCCCTCCAGAACCGTGACGCCGTCGAGGCTCACCCATACATCCTCAAGCTGGACTATAGCCTCACCCAACTCCCAACGCCTCCCTCAAGGCCTCGAGGACTCGATGCATATTATCGACGTAATCCTCGGCGAGGGGGTCTATCTCCACGATCTCCGCATCCAGCTCCTCAGCTATCGCCTCGACGCCCCTACTCCCAGATTGGGGTGAGGTGAAGATGACTTTGATGCCGCTCCGCCTGGCCTCCTCGATTAGCTGCTCGATCCACCTCGGCGTCGGCTCCTTACCCTCCCTCTCCAGGGCTAGCTGCTCCAGGCCATAGTCTCTACAGAGGTATCCCCAGGCGGGGTGATAGACCAATATCTTCCTTATCCTCGCCTTCGACGACAGCTCGGAGAACTCCTCATCCAGCTCCCTTAGAAGCCCAAGGTATCGATCCCGATTCTCGGCGTAGTAATCCTCATGCTCGGGATCCAGCTCCACTAGGGCGCTGTAGATGTTCTCCACCATCACCATCGCGCAGCGGGGTGAAAGCCAGATGTGGGGGTCATCCCTTAGGAGCTCCAGACCCAGGGATGCGTTAACCACCCTCATCCTGGGGTTGACATCCCTGAATCTATCCATCCAGGAGAGCTCGAATTCGATGCCTGAGCCGACCATCACATAGAGGTCGGCTCTACCCAGCTTCGAGAGCTGTCCAGGCGTCGGCTCATAGGTGTGGGGGCTGGCACCCTGGGGAACCATGACGAGAACCTCGACGCGATCCCCCCCAACGGCCTTCACGAATTCGGCGAGGGGAGGTATGCTGACAGCCACTAGGATTCTACTTCCCCCTCCAGGGTGTAGGGTGAGCAGCAGGCCGATGGAGCAAAGCATGATAAACGCCATTGACAGCAACAGCTTCCAATTCATGAGGCCCAGAGGGAAAGTGATTATCAATATTTAAACCTTCCCTTAATAAAAATTATGAAAATCCTTATAAATGCTTAATAATATCCATCTCAGATGCCTCGGATCATCAGCGTCTCCCTAAGCGAGAGCCTACTGGAGGAGGTCTCTAGGATTCAGAGGGAGATGGGTTTCTCAGGTCGATCAGAGGTCGTCAGGGCCGGTTTGAGGAGGCTCATCGCTGAGAGAAGGGAGAGGGAGAGGCTAAGCGGCCGGATCAACTCCATACTCCTCGTCGTCCATGAGAGGGAGGATGAGGACATCGTCAACAGGATCAAACATGAGTTCGACGACGTGATAAATACCCAGCTCCACAGCCACCTCAGGGGGGAGAAATGCCTAGAGATATTCATCCTAGACGGAGAGGCTGAGAGAATTAAGGAGATCGTCGACTGCTTCGAGACCTGTGGAAAGATGGAGTATGTGAAACTCATAATCCCATAAAAAGAGTTATTTGATGCGTCTATGACCTGGCCTCCACTCCGCGTCTAGACGCTCAACGGAGGCGGCGACAAGCCTAGCAGCATCCTCGATGTCGCTGAGAGAGGCCACCTCCACCGGCGAATGAGAATATCTACGGGCTACGAGTATCTCACCCGTCGGTATTCCAGCCCTCGCCAGGTGGAGCGTCGAGGCATCGGTGGCTGAGAAGGTCACCACCTCCCGCTGATAGGGTATACCCCCCTCCTCAGCGGCGTCGACGATGAGGTTGAGAAGCCTCCTCGGAACCGTGTGGCCGAGGGGCGCCCACCTCCAGGAAGCCTCTAAAACCCTAACTCCAGGTCCACCGCCGATCCTTGTCGGGGTCTCCCTGACATCGGTGGCGGGATCCTCACCATAGGTGGTGTCGACGACGATGGCTACGTCTGGGTCTATGCCATAGGCAGCCGTGAGGGCTCCACGGCATCCCACCTCCTCCATGACGGCGAAGACGGCGTAGATCGATGCGTCTAGGCCTCTAAGCCTCCTTAGGGCCTCTAGTAGGACTAGGCATCCTGATCGGTCGTCGATGGAGGGGGCGCAGACGAGGTCTTTGAGGCGGTGTATACGCTTCTCAAAGGTTCCGAGGTCTCCTATCTTTACGCCCATATCCTCAGCCTCAGCTCGGCTTCTGGCCCCGATGTCTATCCACATCTCCTTAACCGAGACAGCCCTCCTGGCTTCCTCCTCCGTCAATAGGTGTCTCCCCTTAAGGCCGACGACTCCCTTCACCGGCCCCAGATCGGTGAGGATGGTCATCCTCTGACCCAGGAGGGAGCGCTCATGGATTCCGCCAACCCTGTCAAACCATATCCAGCCGTCGTCGTCGACGTATCTGACTACGATGCCCACCTCATCCATGTGGGCCTCAACCATGATCTTCAACTCCCCAGAGCCATATCTCACCCCGATCAGGTTTCCCAGGCTATCGATGTAGACCTCGTCGACGAGGGGCTTTAGCATCTCAGCTATGACATCTCTAACCTCATCCTCACGTCCAGAGGGGCCGTGAGCCTTTATGAGGGACTCCAGATCCTCGGGTAGCGCCATGATTAGGATTAGGTTGAACAGCTTTTGAGGCTTCTGAATCCTTAAATAGGTTTGGAGGGGTCATCGCATCGATGAGGTTTGAGGTTATAGGTGAGCCAGCCTATACAGCCCTGAAGGTCTACCTGGAGGGTGGGGAGAGTATAACAGCTGAGTCTGGGGCGATGATGGCCCTTGAGGGAGATGTAGAGGTGGAGACCCACACGGCTGGAGGCGTCCTGAAGGGTTTGCTGAGGAGAGTCTTGGCCGGTGAAACCCTCTTCATGAATACCTTTAGGGCTGGTCCAGGCGGAGGCATAGTCTGGCTGGCGCCCAGCTCACCTGGCCATGTAGAGCATATAGGGCTGATGGATGAGGGCGTCATCATCCAGGATATGAGCTTCCTCGCATACCACGGCAACGTGAACCATGAGATCGTCTGGAGGGGGCTGCGGGGAATGGTCTCCGAGGGAGACCTCTTCTGGCTTAGGGTTTACGGCCATGGAGGAGTCTGGGTTAACAGCTATGGATACATCTTAGAGAGGGAGTTGAAGCCTGGGGAGGAGATAACCATAGACAACTTCCACATCGTAGCCCTAAGCGATGAGGTTGAGTGGAGTGTTAGAGCCTTTGGAGGGCTGAAATCCTTCTTCTTCGGCGGTGAGGGCTTCGTCGTCGATGTCAAGGGGCCTGGAAGGGTCTATCTACAGACGAGAACCCTACCGGAGTTGGCGTATCTCATCAGGAGATTCATCGGCGGAGAGAGATCGAAGGGGTTTAGATTTACCGTCTCTATTTAGACGACATCCTCAATGAACAATATTTAAATATTTTTATATTGTTATATTATCCGTGCATCAAACAGCAAACTTAGAGTTAAGGGCTGGAATCCTAAAGGCCCTCGCAGATCCCATCAGACTTGAGATATTGGAGCTATTACGCGATGGAGAGAAATGTGTATGCGAGATTGCCTCACATTTGGGC
>JAGHBJ010000089.1 GCA_021161045.1 Candidatus Bathyarchaeota archaeon | reverse complement strand
GTTACAGGTGACTCCCCCCGTCCAGATGGTTAGATCGGAGTATATCATTCGCCCGCTCTTAAGCTCCAATCCCTCCTTTGAAGCCCTCTTCACGGGGTCGCCGGTCACTATCTCAACGGACTTCGAGGCGAGGATCTCCTCAGCCATCCTGGAAAGCTCCGGATTCCACCCTGGTAGGATGTGGGGCATCGCCTCGACGAGGGTTAAAAGGCTATCCGGCCTCCTCAACCCATATCTCTCTATCAGGATTGGAATCCACTCCGCGAGTTCCCCCGCCAGCTCCGTGCCGGTGAATCCGCCTCCCGCGACCACGATCCTTGGAGGCGTCTCCCCCCTCCCAGCCTTTCTGAAGAGCTCCTCTATTCGCCTCCTGATCTCCCTGGCTGCCTCATAGCTGTTGAGCACCAGGCTGTTCTCCTCAAGGCCCTCTATACCATAGTATTGTGGGCTGCTTCCCAGGGCGATGACGAGGATGTCGAAGGGTATCTCACCTTCAGATGTGATGACGACCCTGCGATGGGCATCTATCCTCTCAACCCTCATCCTCCTGAACTCTATCCGTTTACCGCCGATCACCTTGGAGAGGGGGACGATTATGTCCCTTTCATCATAATGGGGGCCGCAGACCTCATGTATCCTATATAGATACTGATGATAGTCGTTCTGATCTACGAGTATGATCCTCCCCATCCCCCGCTTCAGCCGCTTCTCAAGCCTTAGAGCCACCCTCAGGCCGCCTATACCAGCTCCCAGGATCATTATCTTCCTCTCTCGACCCTCCAAGAGGACACCCCAGAGTTTTCTCCAAGCTATCTCCCTCTCCCCTAATAAGTTCTAAGATTCATTGAGGCTGAGACCCGCCTCAGAAACTTTAAAATCATCCATATCCTATTGTGCTGAGTTGTCCATGATGTTTCAGGAGCTTCGGAAAGTTAGGCACTTCCTCTACGTCGCAGACCTAAAGCCGCTCGTCTACATCCTGATGTCCATCGCCATCATCTCCATCCTATACGGCCTATACCGGCATTGGAGGCTCTGGTTTCACGGCGGTGGGAAACCCAGCTTCGACAGGCCTCTAACTAGGATTGGGAGGTTCATCCTCTATGGGCTGCTGCAGCTACGCGTCGCCTCCGATGGATACGCCGGCCTGATGCATCTCTCCCTCTACATCGGCTGTCTAGGTCTGGGATTGGCGACGGTGACTAGGAGCGTCGACTACTACCTCTTCCACGGCTCCATCCTCCTGGGTCAGCGATATCTATACTTCAAGTTGATGGCCGATGTCTCAGGCCTCCTGATGCTCATAGGGGTCTTAATGGCGTTGTTCAGGAGGATTCTAAGGCTGAAGGAGGGCCTATCGACGAGTATGGGTGACTTCCTCATCCTCCTAGACCTCCTCGCCATCCTCATCACCGGCTTTCTCCTCGACGGGTTGATGAACGCCGCCTATCGTAGACCCTGGATCGATCCCTGGACGCCCATTGGGACGCCCATCTCCAACCTCTTCATGGGATGGTCTGCCTCCTCCATCAAGGCTCTCTATCGACCCCTATGGGTGCTGCACCTAACCCTGGCGATGGGGACTATGGCCGTCATACCCTATACGAAGCTCTCCCACCTCCTAATCGGGGGCTTCCTAAACCTCCTCCTCTCAAGGCTTGAGGAGCCGAACACCTTCAAGCCGATTCCAGAGATATACAGGATAGTCGAGGAGGGGGGAGTCCTCGGAGCCTCAAAGCTCTCCGAGGTCAGCTGGAGGGAGAGGCTCGACTATGACTCCTGCGTCGAGTGCGCCCGATGCCATGAGGTCTGCCCAGCGAGGATCAGCGGGAAGCCCTTGTCGCCGATGGAGGTGATGACGACCCTGAGAGACGCGATGAATCGAGGCCTATGGGATGAAGCCCTGACACCAGGGAGGGTTGAGGCTTCGGTCATCTGGTCATGCGTCACCTGTGGAGCCTGCGTCGCCGAGTGTCCACTGCTGCTGAACCAGGTTGAGACCCTCATCGACCTTAGACGTGGCCTCTACATCTCGGAGATGGAGGTTCCAAGGGAGGTTCAGGAGCTCTCATATAACGTCATGTCAAAGGGGAATCCCTATGGATTCCCATCGAAGGAGCGGGAGGATTGGCTGAGAAGCCTCGTCGATCAAGGCCTGGCGGAATGGGCGAGGGAGGGTGAACACTACGATTACATCTACTGGATTGGATGCGCCACGGCCTATGACCCAGAGCTGAGGAGATGCGCCGAGGCCCTGTTGAAGGCGCTGAAGAAGGCGGGGCTGAGGGTCGCCATCCTTGAAGGCGAGGTCTGCTGCGGCGAGCCGGCTAGGAAGGTGGGCGATGAGCTGATGTTCGTCGAGTCCGCAAAGATGGTCATGGAGCTCCTCTCCCCCTACAGCTATGAAAGCATCATAACCAGCTGCCCCCACTGCTACAACGCCCTCAAAAACGAGTATAGGGGCTACGGCTACTCTCTGCGAGTGGAAAGCCACGTCGAGGCTTTAAGCAAGCTGATTAAACGAGGAAGTCTCAAGTTGAAGCCCCTGGAGATGAGGGTGACATATCACGACCCCTGCTACCTCAGCCGTTGGAACGGCCTAGTCGACGAGCCTAGAGGGATCCTTGAAGCCCTTGGGGTGAGGCTGCTGGAGATGCCTCGGAGGGGTCTGAAGGCCCTATGCTGTGGGGGAGGTGGAGGACAAGCCTTCTACGAGGTTGAGGCGGGTGAGCGGATCAGCACCCTCAGAATTCGGGAGGCCCTGGAGACGGGCGCCGAGGCCCTGGTGGTCGCATGCCCCCACTGCCACTCCATGTTCAGGGGGGAGGAGCTCCCAGAGGGCTTCAGGCTCTACGACATCGCCGAGCTGGTAGCCATGGCCCTGGAGTAGTGCTAACCCTTTTTACAGCTATCCCCGATAGATAGTGAGATGATAGTCGACGTCGAGGAGATCGATTCACGCTTCCTAAGACGCCTCAAATCGGAGTTCGATGAGAGCTATCTCTCCTGCTTCCAATGCGGCGTCTGCTCGGCGAGCTGCCCCGTCATCGAGATCGAGGGGCGCTTTAATCCTAGGAGGCTTGTGAAGATGGCCCGCCTAGGCTTCAAGGATCGGGTGCTGAGCAGTGAGTATATCTGGCTCTGCTCCATGTGCCTCCTCTGCGAGGAGAGATGTCCCCAGGGGGTTAGGATACCTGAGGTGATGACGGCTCTGAGAAACCTCGCCGTGGAGGAGGGCTACATCCCAGAGCCTATGAGGAGGATTCAGAGGCTTCTCGTCGAGAGCGGTAGACTCTACCCCATCGACGACTTTACAGCTGAGGAGAGGGCTGAGCGGGGGCTGCCTGAAGTCGAGGCTGAGCCGGAGTTCGTGAAGAGGCTTGCGGGGTGAGGCCATGAGGTATGCCCTATTCCTCGGATGCACCGTCCCGGCGAGGCAGATGAACTATGAGCAGTCGGCCAGGGCCGTCGCTGAGGCCCTGGACATAGAGTTCGTCGACCTCCCCTTCGGCTGCTGCGGCTTCCCCCTTGAACCCATAAGCAGGGTGAAGGCCTTCGCCATGGCCGCCCACAACCTCATGAGGGCGTCGGAGGAACATCTCGACGTCGTCACCCTCTGCTCAGCCTGCGCCGAGACCCTCGTCAAGACTCAATGGCTCCTCAGTCGAGAGGAGGCCCTGCTACGGAGGGTGAATAGGGAGTTGAAGAAGCTAGGCGTCGAGTATGAAGGTGAGGCCCCAAGGGTTCTCCACATCCTGAGGGTGCTACACGATGAGGTGGGCGTGGAGAACATCCGGAGGAGGATTGAGAGGCCTCTGAGGGGTTTGAGGGTGGCCGTCCATTATGGCTGTCACTATATGAGGCCCTCCGAGGCCTATGGGGGATTTGAGGATCCCGAGAGGCCTAGGAGCCTCGACGAGCTGGTGGAGGCGACGGGGGCTGAGAGTGTCGACTATCCCGGCAAAATGGACTGCTGTGGAGGCGCCCTCCTCGCGATGTCGGAGGATGTGGCCAGGGAGATGGCGGCTAAGAAGCTGAGGAGGCTCAGCGCCCTCGATGTCGACGCCCTCATCCTCATCTGCCCCTTCTGCGCCATCATGTATGACCGGTATCAAAGCCTCATCCTCAAGGAGGGTCGAATCCCAGTTCTCTACTATACCCAGCTCCTCGGCCTCGCCTTGGGCCTGGAGCCAGACGCCTTGGGCTTAGACCTCAACGCCGTCAGCGTTGAGGATCTGCTGGCGAAGGTGATGTAGATGATAGGGGTCTTCATCTGTCGATGTGGAGGCAACATCTCAGGCACTGTCGACTGCGAGAAGGTGAGGGACATAGTTCGAGAAGAGCCGGATGTCGCCGTGGCCAAGGTTCACAGCTTCCTCTGCTCAAAGCCTGGATTGGAGATGATCAAGGATGCCATAAGGCGGAGGAAGCTCAGCAGAGTCGTCGTCGCCTGCTGCTCACCGCATATGCATGAGGAGACCTTCAGGAGAACCGTAGAGGAGGCGGGGTTGAATAGGCATCTACTGGTTCACGTCAACATCCGAGAGCAGTGTAGCTGGGTTCATAGGGAGGGGGCGACTGAGAAGGCTGTCAACCTCATAAAGGCGGGCGTAAGCAGAGCGAGAAGCCTCCAGCCCCTCGAGGAGTTGGAGGTGGAGGTCTGCCGAGACGTCCTCGTCATCGGCGGCGGCATAGCCGGTATAACGGCCTCTCTGCAGTTGGCGGCTTCAGGGCTGAACGTCTACCTCGTCGAGCGTAAACCCAGCATCGGAGGCAGGATGGCTCAGCTCAGCAAGACCTTCCCAACGCTGGACTGCGCCCCCTGCATCCTAAGCCCAAAGATGGCTGAGGTGGAGGCCAATCCCCATATCAGGGTGATCACAAATGCGGAGGTGGAATCCGTCTCCGGCGGCCCAGGGGACTTCACCGTCACCGTGAAGATCAGGCCCCGAGGCGTGGATCCAGAGCGCTGCCTGAAGTGCGGCAGATGCGCATCCGTCTGCCCAATAGAGGTGCCAGACGAGTTTGAGGAGGGCCTCTACAAGCGTAAGGCCATCTACCTCCCCTTCCCCCAGGCTGTTCCATCCTCCTACGCCGTCGACTTCGAGCACTGCACCAGATGTGGGGCCTGCGTCGAGGCCTGTCCAGCTGAGGCGATAAACCTCGATGAACCTGAACGAGTTGAGGAGCTGAGGGTTGGAGCCATCATCGTCGCCACCGGCTTCGACCTCATAGACCTTGAGAGGCTGAGGAATTATCACCCCGAGCATCCAGATGTCATCACGTCGCTCCAGTTGGAGCGTCTCATAGAGAGGGAGCTGGCTGAGGGGAGGGTGCTGAAGAGGAGCGATGGAAGGAGGGTGAAGAGCGTGGCCTACATCCTCTGCGCAGGCTCCAGAGACCCGCATAGGGGTGTAGCCTACTGCAGCGCCGTCTGCTGCCCCTACGCCATTAAGCAGTCCATACTCCTCAAGGAGTATCTCCCCTATCTCAAGATCTGGATATACTACACCGACATGAGGATGTCAGGACGAGGCTTCGAGGCCTTCTACGCCGAGGCCAGGGAGAAGGGCGTAGAATTCATACATGGCAGGCCGGGGGAGGTGGAGGTTACCCCTGAAGGCCTCACAATAACGGCTGAGGACATCGACACGGGCCTACTCATCAGAAACCGAGTCGACCTCATCGTCCTCTGCCCAGCCCTGATACCATCAAGAGGCATGGAGGAGCTCGCCTCCAGGCTTGGGATACCCCTCGGTGAAGACCTCTTCATAGCTCCAAGGCATCCAAAGCTCGACCCCATCTCAACCCTGAGGAGAGGCATCTACGCCGCTGGGGCAGCCCTCGGCCCAAAGGACATCCATGAATCCGTCGTCGACGCCATGGCGGCAGCCTCCAAAGCCTATGAGCTCCTCGGCGAGGGGCGTTTAAGGCTCAGCCCCTATAAGCCGGTCTACGTCGGCGGATGCGACGGCTGCGGGGTCTGCGTCGAGGTCTGCCCCCTCAACGCCATTAAATTGGTGGATGGGGAGCCGAAGGTCGACCTGGTTTCCTGTGATGGATGTGGGGCCTGCGTATCGAGATGCCCCAGAGGGGCGTTGAGGCTGCCGAACTACTCCGTTGAGGGGCTGCTGAGAGAGGTGGAGGCCCTGGTCTCAGGGGTTGAGGAACCCGTCGTCGTGGGCTTCTTCGACGATGAGATCAGCTATACGGCTGCCGACAGCGCTGGGACGGCTAGGCTGAGCTACTCCACAGCCATAAGGATCATCCGCCTACCCTCCACAGCCCTCTTGGATAGGCGAATCCTCCTCGGGGCGCTGGCCCTGGGAGCCGATGGGGTGATGATCTGTGAGGCTGAGGGGACGCCTAGGGCTGAGCTGACGGCCAGGCTGGTGGAGGAGGTGAGAGGCGAGCTTGAGAAGCTGGGCGTGGAGGGGGAGCGTCTCCACTTCAGGCCGATGTATCTCCCCATCTACAAGATGCTCCCAAGCTTCATCGACGACTACGTTAATAGGGTGAAGGCGCTGGGCAGGATAACCGAGGAGACGAGGAGCAGGCTGCTGGAGGGCATAGACCTCAAAGCCTAACTCTTTTCCCACTCCCAGGTAAACCCCTTAAGCTCCTTGAATGCATGAAGTATGGATGGGAGTTGAAGACGATTAGAGTAGTCTCCTATGGTGTAGGCGTCATAGGCCGCAGGATCGCTGAGCATCTCCTCTCCAAGGAGGGCGTTGAGATCGTAGGCGCCATAGACATCGACCCAAACAAGGTGGGCAAAGACCTCGGCGAGCTCCTAGGTCGACAACCCATAGGCGTCGTCGTCTCCGATGACGTGGATGACGTCATCTCCTCGACGAAGCCGGACATCATCGTCCACTCCACGGCGTCATATCTCAAGGATACCTACCCCCAGTTCGAGGAAATATTGAAGCATGGAGTCGACACCATCTCCACCTGTGAGGAGCTCTCCTTCCCCTATGCCACCGAGGAGGGGAAGGCCTACGCGGAGAAGCTGGACAAGCTGGCTAAGGAAAATGGGGTGACGCTTCTGGGAACGGGGATAAACCCAGGCTTCCTCATGGATACTCTTCCGCTGCTGTTGACCGGAGTCTGCATCGATGTTCGACGCATAGAGGTTGCTAGGCAGATGAACGCCGCAACTCGGCGAATCCCCTTCCAGAAGAAGATCGGCGCAGGCCTCACCGTCGAGGAGTTCAAGAAGAAGATCGAGGGCGGAGAGATCACGGGGCACGTCGGGTTGGTTCAGTCCATCGGCATGATCGCTGACACCCTTGGCTGGGTTCTAGACCGCATCGAGGTGGAGCCGGTTGAACCCGTCGTCCTCGACAGAGATGTGAGAAGCGACTATGTTGAGGTGCCTAAGGGCTATAACGCCGGCCTGAGGCAGAAGGCTCATGGAATCATGGACGGCGAGAAGGTCATCACCCTCGACTTCAGGGCCTACATCGGAGCCGAGGAGGAGTATGACAGCGTCACCATCGACGGCGTGCCGCCGATCCATCAGAAGATATCGCCCTGCGTCCATGGAGACTATGGAACTGTAGGCGTCATCATCAACATGATTCCAAGGGTCATCGAGGCCGAGCCAGGTCTGAAGACGATGAGGGATCTACCGCTGATCCACGCTACTCCAGTTCACATGGGGAGATATCTAGGGTAAAAAGAGGAGAGGCCTCTTCACCTTTTTCTCAGCACCCTTCCACCCAGCTCTCCGGTTAGTCTGCCCTCTTCAACCTCGACGACTCCGTTTACGATGACGTATTCGATTCCCTCCGGGAATTGGTGGGGATTCTCGAAGGTGGCCTTGTCTATGATGGTGTCTGGATCGAAGAGGACAATGTCGGCTTTGAACCCTGGCCTTATGAGGCCGCGGTTCCATAGGCCGAAGCGCTGAGCGGGGGCTGAGGTCATCTTCCTAACGGCCTCCTCAAGGGTGAGGACTCCCAGCTCCCTCACATAGCGGCCTAGCACCCTTGGATAGGTTCCGTAGTATCTGGGGTGCGGTTTTCCATGGGACATGGGGCCTCTCGGCGAGGCTGCGAGGGCGTCGGTTCCCACCATCTGGAGGGGATGCCTCATGATTCGTTGGACATCCTCCTCATCCATGGCGAAGATAATCATGCCGACGGCTCCATCCTCTTCTAGTAGTAGGTTGACGACGGATGTGAATTCATCTGGATCCCCTCGGATATCCTTAACCTCGACGAGGTTCTTCCCTTCAACCACCTTATTCTTCTCCGTCTGGACGTGGGAGATGTAGATGTTCTCCCATCCCAGCTCCTCGACGAAGTTCTCCCAGCCTGGGAGTCCTTCCTCGATGTCCCGTCGCATCTTCTCCCTAAGCTCTGGATCCTTAAGCCTCTCCAGCAGCTTCTCCATGCCGCCCTCATGCGCCCAGGGTGGGAGCAGCGTCGCAAGGCTTGTCGCCCCAGCCCTGTAGGGGTATTGATCACAGGTGACGTCGACACCCCTCTTACGGGCCTCCTCCATCATCTTAAGGGTCTCAACGCTCTTCCCCCAGACCCTCTTACTCGCGGCCTTGTGATGCGAGATCTCAACGGGTATCCCCGCCTCCTCCCCTATCCTTATGGCCTCTCGGACAGCCTCCAGCAGGGTCTTCCCCTCCCCTCGGATATGCGAAGCATAGACTCCGCCGTATTTGGCGACGACCTTGGCCAGCTCTATGATCTCCTCGGTCTTCGCATAGCATCCTGGGGGATAGATGAGACCTGTGCTCAGGCCGTAGGCTCCAGCCTCCATCGCCTCAGCCGTCAGCCTCTTCATCTCCTCCAGCTCCTCCGTCGTGGGGTCTCTGGCCTCATAGCCCATCGCCGCGGCCCTTATGGAGCCGTGGCCGACGAGGTGCGCCATGTTTACGCCATATCGTCTCCCCTCCATCTCGGTGAGATACTCGTCGAAGGTTGTCCAGGTGATCTTGATCTCAAGCTCTGGGGGCAGCCACCTCTTCGCCTCCCTCTCCATAATCTCCCTAAGCTCCGGATTCACGGGGGCGAGGCTCGATCCACAGTTCCCAGCGATGACGGTGGTGATCCCCTGCATCACAAGGCTCTCAAGCTCTGGGAAGACGGGGGCGACGGCATCGGCATGGCTGTGGGGGTCTATGAAGCCTGGAGCCGCAGCCAATCCCTCAGCCTTTATAACCCTCTCAGCCTCTACGTCGCCGAGTCTCCCCACCGCCTTTATGGCGTCCCCCTCGATGGCTATGTCGCCCCAGAACCAGGGGCCACCGGCTCCGTCGACGATCCTCGCACCCTTAATCAATAGGTCGTAGGCCATGATAATCCCAAATTATGGTTCCCTCTCCCCCTATAAGCACTTCACCATTCTGGGTTGCACCATAACAACGGTTGTAATTCCAACTCCGCTACTCTATCCCCAGCTTCTCCCTCAGCAGCCTACACTTCTCCGTAGCCGATTCCACAGCTCTCATGAAGGCCGTCATGATGGCTGAGTCCTCCAGCTGATATATGCCCTCTATGGTTGTGCCTCCAGGCGTGGTGACCATCTCCTTCACCTTCGAGGTGTCGAGGCATCCCTCCAGCACCAGTTTGGCTGTTCCCAGCACGGCCTGGGCTGAGGAGCGGAGCGCCAGCTCCCTCGGCAGCCCCACCTTTAGGCCTGCGTAGAGGAGGGAGTCGATGACTATCGCTATATAGGCCGGCCCGCTTCCACTCAGCCCCGTTATGGCGTCGAGGTGCTTTTCCTCCACCTCCTCGCAGGGACCTAAAGGCTCCAGCAGCCTCCTGATCAGCCTCCTATCTTCCTTCGTCACCTTTTCATCGCAGGCGTAGGCCGTGAAGGATTCCCCTATGAGGGCTGCGATGTTAGGCATGGTTCTAACATATCGGGCCTCTGGAGCTATCGACCGATAATAGCTGAGGGGGATGATGGCAGCAGTTGAGATGACGAGCTTCTCGTCTATCTCTCCCTTGATCTCCTCTAAGACTTTTCTCACGTCATTTGGTTTGACGCAGATGAAGACCACATCAGCTTCACCGGCGGCCCAGCGGTTATCTCTCGTCGTTATTACGCCGATCTCCTCCAGCGGCCTAAGCCTTTCAATCCTCCTCCTCGTTGCTATAACCTTCTCAGCCGCCTGGCTCTCTATGAGGCGTCGGGCGATGGCTCCCCCGATGACGCCGGCTCCTATTACGGCTACACATAGGGTCATGGCTCATCGACTTGACTTGAATCTCCTCGTGAAGGCCATTTAAATCCTTCGTGGAAGCCCCTTGGGATAGCGTGCCCTGCTCCCCAGGCGCTCCTCTATGCGGAGCAGCCTGTTATACTTCGCCGTCCTCTCCCCTCTACAGGGTGCTCCAGCCTTTATCTGTCCACATTCCAGGGCCACGGCGAGGTCTGCGATGTAGGTGTCCTCCGTCTCCCCCGATCGATGTGAGACCATCACTCCATAGTCGCTGCTCATGGCCAGCTCAGCCGCCTCCAGCGCCTCCGTCAGCGTCCCAACCTGGTTCACCTTCAAGAGGAGGGCGTTTGCCGCCCCCATGGAGATGCCCCTCCTCAGCCTCTCGACGTTGGTGGTGAAGAGGTCGTCGCCGACCACCTGTATCCCCAGCCTCTTCGTCGCCTCTGCGAAGCCATCGAAATCCTCCTCATGCAGTGGATCCTCGATGGAGATGATGTGGTAGACCCTAATCAGCTCCTCATAGTAGTCGAGGAGCTCCCCTCGGCTTAGGGTCTCACCGCCCACCCTATATCCCTCTGGACTGTAGAAGGTGGAGGCGGCCACGTCGAGGGCTGGGGAGATAGCCTTGCTGTAGCCCATCTCCTCTATCGCCCATAGGATGGCTTCCAGAGCCTCCTCAGCCCTCTTCATCGGCGGGCTGAAGCCCCCCTCATCGCCGACGTTTATCGCCGACCGCCCATAACGCTCGACTAGGATTCTCCTTAGCTCATGGTAGACCTCAGCCCCCATCCTCAGGGCCTCCCCGAAGCTCTCAGCCCCTATGGGGGCGATGAGGAACTCCTGGAAGTCCAGCTCGTTTCCAGCGTGTCTTCCGCCGTTGATGATGTTGAAGAAGGGGATCGGCATCAGGTTCGCATCTAATCCGCCGAGGTATTCATAGAGCTGGAGGCCGAGGGATGAGGCGGCCGCCTTGGCGCAGGCGAGGCTCACAGCCAATATGGCGTTGGCTCCAAGCCTCGATTTGTTCCCCGTGCCATCGAGTTCGATCATCATCTCATCGATGACCCTCTGCTCCCTTACGTCCAATCCCTTTAGACGGGGGGCGATGACCTCGACGACATTCCTCACAGCCTTCAGGACGCCCATTCCATGGAATCGGCGGTCTCCATCCCTAAGCTCCACGGCCTCATAGCGGCCCCTGGAGGCTCCACTTGGGACGGAGGCCACACCCCTGGCTCCACCCTCCGTTTCAACCTCCACCTCGACGGTGGGATTCCCCCTGGAGTCGAGAATCTCTCTAGCCCTGATCCTGGCAATACCGTATCGACTCAATCCCTCCTATAAAGGGGTGGAGAAAGGGGAAAAAGTCTTCTCCACAAATCTCCAATCCTATAGGATGATGGCTGAGAGATGGGAGCTCCTCATCATCGGGGCAGGGCCAGCTGGATTGGCCGCAGGCATCTACGCGGCTCGAAGCGGCCTAAAAACCCTCATCGTTGAGGCCAACATCCCAGGAGGCCTCCTCCTCGAAGCCCCCAAAATAGAGAACTATCCAGGCTTCCCCGAAGGCATAGCGGGACAGGAGCTGGCCTCAAGGATGATGAGGCAGTGCCAATCAGCAGGAGCCGAGCTTCGATACCCCGAGGAGGCCTTGGAGCTCCAGCTCGGGGAGGCCAAACGGGTGAAGACTGCCGAAGGCCTCTATGAGGGTGAGGCCATCATCCTGGCGATGGGGACGAGCCATCGGAGACTTGGAGCTCCAGGGGAGGAGCGTCTGAGGGGTCGAGGCGTCAGCTACTGCGCCCTCTGCGACGGCCCCCTCTTCAAGGATCGTAGAGTAGCCATCGTCGGCGGGGGGAACGCGGCGGCCTCTGAGGCCCTCTATCTCGCCGACATCGCCTCCGAGGTCATCCTCATTCATAGGAGGCCGAGTCTCAGGGCTGAGAGAGTCTTGGTGGAGGCCTTGGAGAAGCGGGGTGTGAAGC
>JAGHBJ010000031.1 GCA_021161045.1 Candidatus Bathyarchaeota archaeon | reverse complement strand
CTTTTACGATGCCTTCGTCGCCTCCCTCGCCCGCCTCAAGGCCTCTCTCGCACCCCAGATGAGGAAGGAGTCCGCATCGCCGACGGTGTTGAAGGTGAATCCCATCTCAATGGCCCACTCTATGGTCTCCGGTGTCGTAAACATCCCAGCTGGCTTGCCATGCTCCTCCGCAGCTCTCAAAACCCGTTCAAGGGCCTCCCTATATCTGGGGTTATCCCAGGGCGGTGGGACGCCGAGGCCGAGGTTGCAGGAGAGATCCCAGGGGCCTATATAGCAGGCGTCAACCCCATCGACGGAGAGGATCTCATCGAGATTCTCCAAAGCCTTATGGGTCTCTATTTGAACGGCGACCAATATCTCCTCGTTTGCCGTCTTGAAGTATTCGGGGTCGAACATCGCAGCCCTCCTTGGGCCGAAGCCCCTTATGCCCTCAGGGGGATATCTACAGGCCTTTACAGCCAGCTCTGCCTCCTCACGGTTGTTGACCCATGGGATGAGGACTCCATAGGCTCCGATGTCGAGGATACGCTTTATGATGACGGGATCGTTCCACTGAGGTCTCACTATGGGGACGCAGCCTGACCCATTCATCGACTGCATCATCACCTGGAGGGTCTCGAAGCTTAGGGGGCCATGCTCCGCATCTAGGAGGAGCCAATCAAAGCCGAGCCTCGAGAGCCACTCGGTGACGTCGGGATGTCCCAGGCCCACGAAGGTTCCTATGACGGCCTCCCCACGCCTAAGCTTCTCCTTTAGGGGATTCCTCATGGTTGATCAGAGATCATGGCGTTGAATGGGATGTAAAGTTGCCGCATCGAAAAGGCTTTTACCCACGTCGGGGAGATAAAATTGAGGGTTTAGAGATGGTGAAGTTCCTCAGCGTTGATTACTGGAAGCGGGTTGAGGAGGTGGCCAACAGCGACGAGGAGTTCGGCCTGAAGGCGAAGGGCTTCACGGCCTCCTTCACCTTCAGGGTGACGGATAAGGAGGATCTCCCCCCTATATACGTCAAATTCGAGGATGGAAAGGTCACGGAGGTTAGAGAGCTAGGTGAGGGAGAGTCAACGGACTTCACCCTTGAAGGCCCCTATGAGATATGGGTGAAGGTGAATAAGGGTGAGCTAGACCCTGGAAACGCCATCATGACTAGGCAGCTGAGGTTTAAGGGGAGCATGAGTGAGATCATGCGCTACAGCAAGGCCTTCCTAAGACTCTTCAACTTGATGCAGGAGGTTCCAGTCGAGTATTAGCCTCCACTCCTTTCGGCGTTACGTCTTCATAGAGGCAGCATCCAAACCTACTGCAGGGGATTCCACCATACTCCTCTATACATCGTGGACAGGGCTTCAACCCGTCCTTCTCTAGGTCCTCGACGATGATATATATTTTATGACATAAATGCTTCAAATTAGAAATAATTTGTCCTATTCAGTGCTTCAACGCCTCCCTGAAGAGCTCCCCTAGGATGCCTATCCCCTCAGCTATCTCCTCCCTGGAGGGGTAGCTGTAGTTTAGTCGGAGATAGTTCCGGACGCTGGGATCCGTGAAGAAGTTTGACCCTGGTATGTAGGCTACACCCCTCCTCAGGGCGTCGTCCAGCAGCGCGTCGGCGTCGAAGCCTATGGGCATCTTCACCCATAGGAAGAGGCCTCCCCTCGGCTCCCTCCATTCAGCCTCCTCTGGGAAGTGGAGCTCCATCGACTCAAGCATCAGATCCCGTTTCTCCCTATACACCCTCCTAATCCTATCGATCAGCTTGTGAACTAGGCCCCTCCTCAAAAGCTCGGCTGCGACGTATTGGCTTAGGCCATCGCTACAGATGTCGGCGTTCATCTTCGCCAGCGCCATCTTCTCTATGAAGCCCCTACGCCCTATGGCCCATCCGATCCTGAGACCTGGGGAGACGATCTTGGAGAAGGTGCTTAGATAGATGACTCGACCCTCCCTGTCATAGGCCTTAATCGGCTTAGGCATGGAGCCTTCGAAGGAGATGTAGCCGTAGGGGTTGTCCTCGATGATGAGGAAGTCGTACTCGGCTGCGAGCTCCAGCAGTCTGCGTCGTCTATGCTCGGTCATCACGGTTCCCGTCGGATTCTGATATGAGGGAACCGTGTAGAGGAGCTTCACCCTCCTCTCCTCCGCCCTCAAATCCTTAAGCTTCTCCTCCAAGGCGTCTATGTTCATTCCCTCCTCGTCTATGGGTGTGGTCTCTATCTCCGCTCCATATAGCCTGAAGGAGGCTAAGGCCTGGAGATATGTCGGCTCCCCAACGACTACGAGGTCTCCAGGATCGAGGAAGACCCTTGAGATGAGGTCTAGGGCCTGCTGGGAGCCTGTTGTGACGATGATCTCCCCCTCCGGATCGGCCTCTATCCCAGCTTCCCCGCTGAACCTGGCGAGCTCGGCTCTAAGCTTCCCGCTGCCTAGGTTGCTGCCATATTGGAATATGTCCCTCCACTCCTCGGGTGGAATATCTCTGATAACCTCCTCCACCTCCCTCGCTGGGAGGCTCTCGGGGTCGTAGCTTCCACCCGTCAGGGAGATGAGCTTCTCACCCCTCTTAGCTCTCTCGAAGGCGGCTAGAACGACTCGGGCGATGACTCCAGGTCTAAGGGCCTTACCCAATCGACTGTAGAAATGCTCCTCCATCTCGATCAAGCGAATGGCAGTGTCTATGATTAAAGCCTTTTTGGGCCTTTCTATAAATATCGGAATATACGGGGTTGAGGAAAGCTTTTATCCCTCGATGGGGGTATGGAGAAGAGCTGGAGATGTATAGAAACCCCAAATTCTTGGAGGTCGTCTAGATGATAGAGATTAGACTGCATGGGAGGGGTGGCCAGGGGGTCGTCGCCAGCGGTGAGATGATCGCCTTAGCAGCCGTCTATGAGGGCAAATACTGTAGAGCCTTCCCCTTCTACGGCTCCGCCAGGAGGGGTTCACCAGTCGTCGCCTTCGCCCAGATAGGGGAGATGGATGAGGCAACCCGATGCTCCGTCTACACCCCAGACATAGTTCTCATCCTCGATCCCGAGATACCTAAGGCTGTTGATGTGACGACAGGGTTGAAGAGCGATGGGATGATAGTCTGGAATACGCCGCTCTCACCAGAGGAGGCCTTAAAGGAACTGGGCGTTGAGGTCTCGAAGATCGGAGTGGTGGACGCCACCACCATCGCCCTGGAGAGCTTCGGCAGACCGATACCAAACACGGCACTCCTAGGCGCCTTCGTTAAGACGACGGGCCTATTGAAGCTGGAGTCCATAGAGAAAGCCATCAAGAAGAGGTTTCCAGGGGAGATAGCGGAGAAGAACATCGCCGCAGCCAAGAGGGGGTATGAGGAGGTGAAGGTATATGAGCGGTGAGAAGTATCCCTTCGGAATTAAGGGTCTAGTAGGACGCGGAGGCCTCCTCTCAGGAGGCGGCGGAGTAGGAGGCATGTACGTCGGAGACTGGAGGGTCTTCACCCCCAAGATCGACTATGAGAAGTGTACAAAGTGCTGGCTCTGCGTCGCCTACTGCCCCGAGGCCGCCCTATCCAAGGGTGAGGAGGGACCCCAGCTGGATCCGAGGTTCTGTAAGGGATGTGGAGTCTGCGCCAATGAGTGTCCAGTTAAGGCGATTGAGATGGTGAGGGAGTGAGGTGATATGCCGGAAGTAGATGTTATGCCTGGAAATAAGGCGGTCGCCTACGGCGTTAAGCTCTCAAGGGTTAAGGGGATAGCCCTCTTCCCCATCACCCCTCAGACGACCATCGTGGAGTATCTTGCAGACTTTATAGCCAACGGCGAGCTGGACGCCGAGTATATCCACGCCGAGGGGGAGCACACGGCGATGGGAGTCGCCATAGGCCTCTCCCTCTCAGGTGTGAGGGCCTTCACTGCGACAAACAGCCAGGGACTCGCCTACATGCATGAGTGCGTCGCCCAGGCACCGGCTTATAGGACGCCGCTGCTGATGGCGATAGCCAATAGAACCCTAGGATGGTTCTGGTCCATCCAGCCCGACTATTCGGATGTTATGCCCGAGCTAAACCTCGGCTGGATAATACAGTTCGTTGAGAGCAACCAGGAGTGCCTCGACACGGTCATACAGCTCTACAAGATAGCTGAGGACAAGCGGGTTCTGCTGCCGGCGATGCTCTGCCTCGACGGCTTCTACCTCTCCTACTCAAATGAGCGGGTTGAAATACCTGATCAGGAGGATGTCGACGACTTCCTACCGCCCTATGAGCCTAAGCATGCAGTGGATCCAACCGTCAGCGACTTCGCCCCGTCGGCCGGTCTCCCACCGCCGCTTCACACCACCTATCGGAGAATCTATGAGGAGATACTCAATGACGCGAAGCAGGTCATTAAGGAGGTCAACGAGGAGTATGGCAAGCGCTTCGGCAGAACCTACGGCAATGGTCTCATAGAGGAGTATAGATGCGAGGATGTAGACGCCATCCTTGTCACCATGGGCTCGATGACGACGGCTGCGAGGAGGGCCATCGACGAGCTCCAGGATGAGGGTCATAGAATCGGGTTGGTGAGGGTGAAGACGATGAGGCCTTTCCCCTCCGAGGAGTTTAGGAGGCTGGCTGAGGAGGTTGAGGCTATAGGTGTCGTCGATAGGATGGTTCTCCACGGAACGGGAGGCGGAGGCCTCGGTGCAGACCTGAAGTCAGCCCTCTACTCCATGGAGGATAGACCCTTAATTATAAACTTCATCGCTGGCATGGGTGGCGACGATATCTCCACCATGGACTTCAGGAAGATGGGTGAGCGGATTCTCAAGGCCGTTGAGAGGGGTCGCGTCGAGAGGGAGGTTGAATATATAGAGCATCCCTTCAAACCCGCCGGCAGGCTGGTTCCCTTCAAGGAGAAGAGGGTTATCTATCCAGGCAGCGGAGGATGCACCGGCTGTGGAGCCAGCATCATCCTGAGGCATGTGCTCGACGTTCTCGGGCCTAACACGGTGGTCGTCGATCCCCCGAACTGTGCAGGCGTAAACTATAGCTCCGTCGTCGGAGTCCCATGGATACTCGCCAACTACGCCGCGACAGCCGGCTATCAGACAGGTCTCTATAGGGGCTACAAGTTGAAGGGTAAGGCCGATAAGATCCATGTCGTCAGCTTCGCGGGAGACGGTGGAACCGTTGATATAGGCCTACAGGCCCTCTCCGGCGCCGCTGAGAGGGGTGAATCCATCATCTGGATATGCTACGACAACGAGGCCTACATGAATACGGGGATTCAGCGCAGCGGCTCGACACCCCTCTACGCAAGGACGACGACAACGCCCGCTGGTAGGTTCTGGAGGGGTAAGCGTGAGAGGCCTAAGAATGTCCCCCTAATCATGGCGGCCCATGGAATACCCTATGTGGCTACGGCCTCAATAGCCTTCATACCGGATCTAAGACGTAAGATCAAGAGGGCAGCCGAGATCACATCGGCGGGTAAGGGGTTGGCCTACATCCACATCCAGGCTCCATGTCCAACGGGCTGGTATTATCCGCCTGAGAAGACGGTTGAGGTGGCGAGGCTGGCGGTGCTAACCGGCGCCTGGCCCCTCATCGAGATCGAGGAGGGGCGGGTGAAGCTGAACATCAAGCCGAAGAAGCTGAAGCCGATAAAGGAGTATCTAAGGCTGCAGGGCCGGTTCAGGCATCTAACCGATGAGCAGATAGAGGAGATTCAGCGCTGGGTCAACGAGAGCTGGGAGAGCTGGCTGAAGCTGGAGGAGATGGGGAAGCTCCCCTGGTATAGGTAGCCCCCATTTTTTCACAACCATTTTAGGCTTAGAGGCCGATTCTCTTAGGGTGATACCTTGCCGAGGAGGATCACAGCTGAGGATGTGGAGGCCCTCGCCCTCGGCGGAGCCATCCTCGGAGGCGGTGGGGGAGGCTCCCCTGAAGGTGGGAGGAGGAAGGGTCTCCTAGCGCTGGAGATCGGGGATATATGGCTCTATCAACCCGATGAGCTGCCCGAGGATACGATCGTCGCCACCATCGTCGCCCTCGGAGCTCCAACTCAGAGGAGCCGTATGAAGCCCAGCGGCTTCATCAGGGCGGCTCAGCTCCTATGGGAGTCGGGCATAGAGTTTGAGGGCGTTATAGCGGCGGAGAACGGTGGATACAACAGCTTCGGAGGATGGCTTCCAGCCGCCGCCCTGGAGCTCCCCGTCGTCGACGCCCCATGCGATGGGAGAGCCCATCCAACAGCCGTGATGGGGAGTATGGGTCTACATAGATTGGAGGATTATAGGTCTGTGAAGGCCATCGTAGCCGAGGGCGTTGAGGTCGTCGCCTGGGGCTCTGTGGAGACCACCAGTAGGGTGGCACGGCTCGTCGCATCGGAGCGGGGAATGGTAGCTATGGCGAGAGACCCCGTGGCGCTGAGCTACGCCGTTGAACATGGAGCTCCAGGGGCGGTTTCAAAGGCTTTAGAGCTTGGCCACCTCGTCTTGAAGGCGTTGAGGGATGGGGCGGAGAGGGCTGTCAGGGCGGCGATGGAGTATCTCGGAGGCTCCATCCTCTGCCGTGGAAGGGTTAGGAGGAAGCATCTTGAGACCCGTGGAGGCTTCGACGTCGGCCTACTGGAGGTCGAGGCGGAGGGGGAGAAGTATGAGTTGACCTTCCTCAACGAGTATATGACCCTAGAGCGTGGAGGACGCAGGTTAGCCACCTTCCCAGACCTCATCTCAACCTTCAACGATGAGGGGAGACCCATAACCTCAGCCGCCGTCGAAGAGGGTGATGAGGTCTACGTCACCATCGTCCCGAGGGAGAGGATACCCATTGGAGATGGGCTGCGATACTCCGATGTCTACAGGCCGGTGGAGGAGGCGCTGGGTAAGGCGATGACTAAACATCTAAAGGGATTCCTCATCGAGTAGCCTCTACTCGACGTTTTTCCCCTCTTTTATACAGCCTAACGCGGCTTCCCAGGGCCTGTCCAGGGACTCCCCGCTCAAATCTCACCCTTAAAACCCCTCTACGGCCATGCAGCGATAATACCTTACCCTTGATCCTCGGCTCCTCAGCAGGCCAGCCAACCCTCCATCCTATAAGGCTCCCCGCCCTCTTCAGGTCTAGGCCTAGGGGTCTTATGAGACACTCCCTCGGCCTCTGGGTTTTAGGGCCGATCCTATAGTTGACTATCACCCCCTCCAACATATCGGGCATGGGTTTCACCCCTCTACTTTGGACCCTTAGCTGGACTCGGATCCTTCGTCCTCCCCTGTATGCTGCAGATGATGTATCTTACGCATCGGCCATGCTTATCCGTGTGATAGTTGGGGAGGATGGGGCATCGCTTACTCATCAAGGATCAAATGCTTGGGGAGGTGATGGAAAAATCTTACTTATTCCTCCACCTCGAAGGGAGGCTCAAAGTTGAAGCCCCAGGGGAATATCGTCGGCCTATCCCGTGGATAAAGCTCTAGGAGCCGCCGTCTAAGCTCCAGATCCCTCTTGGTGAAGGGGGCTGGCTCCCTCTGATATAGCGTAGCCCTGTAGGGGGAGAGGCGTGCGCATAGGGTGTCAGCCCTCACCTTCAACCTCTCCCTGTCATCTCTGCTGATGGCGATATCCCTCTCATCGGTGGGCATCTCGAAGAGCTCCACCTTGAAGTATTTACCAAGCTCACCGGCCACCTCCTCTAAGTTTAAGCCCCTCCACCACCTGAATCTGACATAGATATAGGGTTTCCCCATCCCAGATTCACTACAATTCCCAGCTATATAAATGAAGACAACAGTCTTCAGCCTGTCTTGAAACCTATCAGTTCCTCAACGTATTCCTTAACCCTAGTCGGCGTCAACCCCCTCTCCGCCAGTTCCCCCCTAAGCTTTAGTATCATCTCGGGTACATCTATCTTCATTGGGCAGAACTCCCTGCATCTGCCGCAGAGGGTGCATGTGTAGGCCATCGGGGCGGCCGCCTCAATTCCCCCAGCTAGGAACCTCGTGAGGATGGCCCCTATACCCCCAATATAGACGTGTCCAAAGTATCCTGCGACAAGGGGATAGATGGTGCACGCGTAGAGGCAGCCCCCACATCTAAGGCATCTAAGGGCCTGTCGATATACCGGATCCCTCGCCATCTCCCTCCGATGGTTGTCTAGGAGGACGACGTGATACTCCCTAGGTCCATGCGCTCCATAGACGATCTGCTTCTCTATATCCCCCGTCTTGCTGGGACCGCTTATGAGATTGACGTAGCTCGACGACTTATAGTTAGCATATCTCATCGCTACCTCCACAACCAGCATGCCATCTTGGAGCGTTGGAACGATCTTCTCCAAACCGGCTATGACGATGTGCTTATCTGGAAGGCCGGTCACAAGCTTCGCATTCCCCTCGTTTTCGATGATGAATACCGTCCCCGTTTCAGCTGCGATGGCGTTGGCGCCGGTGATCCCAACCCTGGCCTTTATGAATTTCTCCCTTAGGAAATCTCTAGCCGCCGTGACGAGGGTGGGTATATCGGGCTTAAATTCTCTACCCATAACCTTGGAGAAGAGTTTAGCCACCTTCTCCCTTCGGACATGGACGGCTGGCGCTAGGATGTGCATCGGCCGGGAGCCCATCTGCTGGACTATGAACTCCCCTAGATCCGTCTCATAGACCTCGCATCCCGCCTCCTCCAGATGTCTATTTAGATCCAGCTCCTCAGATGTCATGCTCTTAGCCTTAACCACTATGTCTCCTGCTTTCACCTGATCGGTGATGTATTCAACAGCCTCCTCCGCGGTCTCAGCTATTATACAGCTTCCATGTAGATCCTCAACTCTATCCTTAACCTCCTTAGCCAGCTCATCCATATGTAGCAGGGAGTAATCCTTCACCTTCCTAAGCTTCTCAGCCTTCTCCTCGATCCATGGATAAATCTTAAAGGCCTCCGCCCTATTTCTCCGAAATCTCTCAACAGCCCTCTTAAGGGCCACCCTGAGATCCTCATCCATCGCCGCATCCCATAGGGTGTTGAAGTATTCATCGAAACTCTCCATCCACATCACCCCCCTAAGGCCATATCGAGTATCTGAGCTATATCCAGAACCTGGATCCCTCTGAGGTCCTCATCTTCAACCCAAAGCTCCAATCCCCTCCTCAGATTGAGGATGCACTGAGGGCAGGCGGTGACTATCGCATCCAATTCCCCGGATATCCTATCCTCCTCGATGAGTTTACGTGCGGCAGCCATGGATGCAAGGGATGGAGCTACCGCGGTTAGGAGTCCTCCCCCTCCACAGCAAGCTGAGCGTTCTCTCGTGAAGCGTTGCTCGAATATCTCTAGGCCTGGAATCAGCCTCAGGAGCGCTCTGGGCTCGTCGTATATTCCCATCCTCCTCCCAAGCTCACAGGGATCATGATACATCACCTTCATCTTTACCTCCCTAAATTCGATAGGCCGCTCCTTAAGCACCTTGATGAGGAACTGGGTTAGGTGGAGAACCCTGGGGAGCCTCAACCCCATCTGCTCCTTATATATCTCCTTGAAGGCTCTTAGACACGCTGGACATGGGACGACGATGAGGTCGAAGCGCTTCAGCTCCTCAGCGTTCTCAACAGCCAACCTCTTCATCTCCCCCTGACAACCCATGAGGTAGAGGGGATACCCACAGCAGTTCTCCTCTATGATCTGGAAGGGGCACTCCAATCTCTCCAGGAGCATCTGAATCTTCCCCAACTCCTCGATAAGGTGTCTCCTATAGGTACATCCTCTCCATAGAAGAATTTGCCCATCCATGTTCCTAATCTAATAGACATCCTTAATGAGCCTAAAAATTTGAACCCTTCATTTAAGTAGGAGATGGATGAAATCCACATATGTGGGCTATCACGTAGCCGTGGTTGGAACGGGTAGGGTTGGAAGGCCGACCGCCTACACCCTACTCCGTGAGGGTCTAATGGATGAGCTCTCCCTGGTTGATATAAAGCCAGGCCTGGCGTGGGCCTTCGGCGAGGAGTTGAAACATGCGGCGGCAAGCCTGAAGCTCGACGTCGAGATCAACGCCTATGAGAGGGATGAGGATGTCTCGGGGGCAGACCTCGTCGTCATCACAGCTGGAAAGCCGAGGACTCCAGGCGTAAAGATGAGTCGTAGAGACCTCGTCTATGAGAACGCAAGAACCATCGCGTATATAGCCGAGGTGATGCCCCCGAGGAATAGAGGCGCCAGATGGGTGGTGGTCTCAAACCCCGTCGACGCCATGGCCACCCTCTTCAAGAAGGTTTCAGGGGAGAGCTATGTCATAAGCACCGGAGACCACGCCGATACGTTGAGGTTTAGGGTGAAGCTCGCCGAGGAGCTTGGAGTCCCCTTCTCCCAGGTTGAGGGATACGTCGGCGGTGAACACGGCAAGGCCGCATATCCCCTCTGGTCCACAGTTCGAATAGGGGGGCAGCCCCTCGAGGAGTATCTCGCCTCAACGGGCAAAACCCTGAACAGGGAGGCCATCGTCGAATATGTCCGAGGAGTCTCAAAGCGTATCGTCGACATCATAGGTGGAACCGAGTATGGCCCAGCCTCAGCCTTCAGGGACATAATCCGCTCCATCATCGAAGATCGACGTGAAATCTACAGTGTAGCCGTCTCCAGAGAGCTGCCTGGCATACCTGAAGCGGTGAACGTCAACGTTCCGATTCACGTCGGCCGGAGCCTTGGACCAGACCTATGGGAGGAGTTGACGGAGGAGGAGCAGAAGGCCATCATAGAGGCGGCTAAGGCCATCTACGAGACCTATAGGCTCGGCCTGGAGGCTCTTGAGAAAACCCCTTAAGCTTAGCTGGGAGAGTTGATGCGATGGATTTCGACCTCATCATCCAGGGTGGAGCCATCCTCGACGGCTCCGGAAACCCCTGGTTCAAGGCTGATGTAGGAATCGTCGACGACCACATAGAGGCCATAGGCCACCTCAACGGGGCGAAGGCTGAACGTAGGATCAACGCCGAGGGACTCATCGTCGCCCCAGGCTTCATAGACATCCACAGCCACTCAGATTTCACACTGCTCGTCGATCCGAGGGCTGAGAGCAAGATCAGGCAGGGAGTCACCACCGAGGTCGTCGGAAACTGCGGAGCCTCAGCGGCACCCCAAAACGCTGAGGTGAGAGCCTACAGGGAGAAGTTCATGAGGACCCGCCTGGGGGAGGACTTCCAATTCGACTGGGAGACGATGGCAGAATATATGGCCAAACTGGAGGCTCAGGGCATAGCCCTAAACGTTGCGCCGCTGGTGGGCCATGGAACCATAAGGCAGAACGTCATGGGCTTCGAGGATAGGGAGCCAACCCCCGAGGAGCTGGAGGAGATGAAGAGGCTGACGGCTGAGGCCATGGAGGCCGGAGCCTGGGGACTATCAACAGGCCTCATCTATCCGCCTGGATGCTATGCGAAGACCGAGGAGATAATAGAGCTGGCCAAGGTCGTCGCCAAATACGGAGGCATCTATGCATCACACATCCGAGGCGAGGGAGACACCCTCCTCGAAGCTGTTAGAGAAGCGATAGAGATCGGTGAGAAGGCTGGGTTGCCCGTTGAGATATCCCACTTCAAGGCCTCAGGTAAGCGGAACTGGGGTAAAACCAGGGAGTCGCTGAGGTTGGTGGAGGAGGCCCGTAGGAGGGGCGTCGACGTCACCATTGATCAGTATCCCTACACAGCTTCAAGCACCGGCCTCTCAGCTTATCTCCCCGATTGGGTTCACGTCGGCGGCGTCGAGGCGATGCTTGAGAGATTGAGGAATCCAGAGGATCGACGGCGCATCAAGGAGGAGGTGGGCGATCGAGATTGGAGCATAATCCTGGTGGTCGTCTCCAATAGGCATCCAGAGTATGAGGGGCTGCGCATCACGGAGATCGCCGAGAAGATGGATAAAGAACCCGTTGAGGCCGTTATGGATCTGCTGCTGGAGGATGAGGGGCAGACCTGGATCGTCGCCTTCGGCATGTCCGAGGAGGATGTCCAAAGGGTGATGAGAAGTCCCTACATGATGGTTGGCTCCGACGGCAGAGCCATCTCACCCCACGGAGTCCTCGGAAAGGGGAAGCCTCATCCAAGATACTATGGAACCTTCCCGAGAATCCTCGGCCGCTACGTCAGGGAGCTGGGCGTCCTAACCCTTGAGGAGGCGGTGAGGAAGATGACCTCAGCCCCAGCGAGACGCCTCGGCCTATGGGACCGCGGCCTCATAAGGCCAGGATTCAAAGCCGACATCACCATCTTCAACCCAGACACCGTCATCGATAAGGCCACCTTCATGGAGCCACATCAATATCCCGAGGGAATCGAATACGTCATCGTAAACGGCACAGTGGTCATCGACGAGGGGGAGCATACAGGAGCTCTTCCAGGGAGAGTTCTGAGAAGGGGCTAGCCCATTATTTTTTATAAAAAGGAGCCTATAGGGCTTCGAGCATTCTGAAGTCTTCCTTCACGGTTGTTAGGACGACGTGGGTATTGGTTCTCTCGACGTATGGCATCGCCAATAGACCCTTAGTGAACTTACTCAGCTCCCTACGGCTTCTAAACTTGGCCACCACCATCGCATCTGTTAGGCCTGTGATGTCGTAGACGGCGCAGACGTTCGGCAGCTTCGACACCGCCTCCTCCACCTCTATGAGACGCCCCTTTGAGACGGTGATCTCCGTGACGACGGTAAGCTCGAAGCCTAGGCGTTCATGGTCCACCATGATCGTATAGCCCTTGATGACCCCGCTGCTTTCCAGCCGCTGAACCCTATTGATGACGGTGGCCGTCGAAACTCCTATGCTACGAGCCAGCTCCCTATAGGAGCGCTTAGAGTCTATTAGAAGCTCCCTGAGGAGTTTTCGATCGATCTCGTCGAGGGCGAACATGATTAAACATCCATTCAAAAATATAATAGCTTTTCGAACAAACGTTTAGTGAAACCTCCATAAGCTTAATATATGTATTGTAGGCACCTGATCCCATGCCCCTCATAGAGGTCTCCGAGGATGATGTTAAGAGGATCCTAGAGGTCGTGAGGGATAGGGACATTAAATATGTGAGGCTCATAGTCATCGACATCCATGGCAGTCCGAGGGCGATGATGATACCCGAATACAGGTTGGAGGAGGCTCTGACGATAGGCATAGGATTCGACGGCTCATCGATTCCTGGATATGCCGACATAGAGACCAGCGACCTTGTAGCTCATCCAGATCCCTCCACCTTCCTCATACCCCTATGGGAGACCCCAGGCGTCGCCCTCATGTTCTGCTACGTCTCAAAACCTGATGGAACACCCTTCGAGGGCGATCCGAGGGGGCTGCTGAGGAGAACCATGGACGAGTTAGAGAAACGAGGCATGGGCTTCAACCTCGGCCCAGAGGTGGAGTTCTTCTACGTCAAGCGTGAGGGGTCGGGTATAAGGCCTGCTGGGAGTGGGGGATACTTCGATCTGCCTCCCCTCGACAGGTCTGAGGAGGTGAAGATGGAGACGATGATCTGCCTTGAGGCCGCCGGATTCCAGCTGGATAAGGTGCATCACGAGGGGGCTGAGGGGCAGCATGAGATCAACTTCAGATTCGCCGATGCCCTGAAGACGGCTGACAACATCGTTCTGTATAAGCTGGCTGTGAAGACCATAGCTGAGAAGTATGGGGTCACCGCCACCTTCATGCCCAAACCCTTCTGGGGCATCAACGGAAGCGGATGCCACCTCCACCAGAGCCTCATCGACTTAGAGACCGGCCGCAATCTATTCTACGACGCCGAGAGTCCCATAGGCCTCTCAGACACCGCCCTACACTATATCGGGGGCCTCCTAAAACATGCGTCAGCCCTCTCACTGGTGGTGGCTCCGACGGTCAATTCCTATAAGCGGCTGGTGCCCCACTATGAGGCGCCCGTTTACATCTGCTGGGGCCTCGGAAACAGGTCGACGCTTGTTAGGGTTCCCCAATATCCGAGGGGCGTTGAGGCTGGAACCAGAGTCGAGTATCGACATCCAGACCCCTCCTCAACCCCCTACCTGGCTGCTGTCGCCGTCCTTAAGGCGGGCCTCGACGGCGTCGAGCATAAGATAGAGCCTGAGGAGCCGATCCAGGAGAATGTCTACCACTTCTCGAGGGAGGAGCTTGAACGCCGCGGGGTAGGGGTGCTTCCAGGAAATCTTGAGGAGGCCTTAGAGGCTTTTAGGGCTGATAAGGTGGTCTACGAGGCTCTCGGTGGATACGTCTCAGAGAATCTGATGGAGCTGAAGCAGAGGGAGTATGAGGAGTACCTCTCTCACGTTGGTGGAAGCTGGGAGAAAAATCTCAACAGGATAACGGAGTGGGAGATAGAGCGATACCTAACTAGGTGCTAATAAAAATTTAACCAACCCCAATCATTCTTCCCTTTGATCCCACTTGGGTGTAAACCTCACCCCAATCATCGTCAAGCGTGTCAGCAGCCTCGAGGAGCTTAAGGGTAGAGTCCTCGCCGTCGACGCCCACAACGTCCTCCACCAGTTCCTCGCCTTGATAAGGACACCCCTCGGACAGCCCCTCAGAGATGAGGAGGGGAGAATCACATCACATCTCGTCGGCCTCGCCTTCAGGTCGACGAGGCTTATGGCCGACTATGATATCTGGCCTATCTACATCTTCGATGGGAAGCCGCCGAAGTTGAAGCTGAGCGAGATCGAGAAGCGTAGGGAGGTGAGGCTGAAGGCTGAGAGGGAATACCTTGAAGCCCTGGCAAGAGGCGACTATGCAACAGCCTTCTCTAAGGCCGTGATGACGGGGCGGTTGACGGGGGAGATGATTGAGGATGCTAAGAGACTCCTCACCCTATTGGGCATCCCCTGGATTCAGGCCCCCTCGGAGGGGGAGGCTCAGGCAGCCTATATGGTTTCGAGGGGAGACGCCTGGGCCGTGAACAGCAGGGACTATGACTCCCTCCTCTTCGGAGCTCCACGCCTCGTTAGATATGTCACCATACAGGGTGAGGAGTATCTACCCAGTAAGGGGATGGCTCGAAGATTGGAGCCTGAAATCATAGAGCTGGATAGGCTGCTGTCAACCCTCGGCCTAACCCGTGAGCAGCTCATCGACGTCGCCATCCTCATCGGAACAGACTTCAACGAGGGTGTTAGGGGCATAGGCCCCAAACGAGCTGTGAAGCTGATTAGGGAGTATGGAGGCCTGGAGGCGCTGCCAGGGGAGGTGAGGGCGAAGCTGCCGGAGAACTATGAGGAGATCAGAGAGCTATACCTAAACCCAGAGGTCGTGGAGGACTATGAGGTATGCTGGAATCCACTGGATGAGGAGGGGTTGAGACACTTCCTCTGCGATGAGCGAGGCTTCTCCCCCCGAAGGGTTGATACCATCATAAAACGTGTGAGAAGGGCCTATGGGCAGAGGAGGCTGGAGGATTGGCTCTGAGTGAAACCCCCTTCAACAGGCTGCTGGAACTCTGTACGGCTCTACGGGGGACGACGAGGAGGAAGGAGAAGACACGGCTCATCGCCGATTTTTTGAGGGGGCTGAGGCCGGAGGAGATTGCTCCAGCGGTTCTACTCATCGTCGGCTCCATATTCCCAGAGTATGATGAAAGAACTCTCGACGTAGGCTTCGAGACCGTTAAACGAGCCTTGAAGGGGGGACGGCAGAGAACCCTCATAGAGGAGCCGCTGACAATCCTCGGCGTCCATAGACTTCTCACCGAGATCGCAGAGGCAACGGGCGCCGGCTCAAGGCGGAGGAAGGAGCGGCTGCTGGAGGCCCTCTTCAGCAGAGCCTCACGAGATGAGGTGGAGCTATTGATCCACATAATCTTCGGGGAGATGCGCATAGGCGTGAATGAGGGGGTGATGCTTGAAGCCATAGCTGAGGCCTCCGGCGTAGACCTGGAGCTCCTCCGAAGAGCCTTAATGCTGACCGGCGACCTCGGAGAGGTGGCCCGAATAGCCATCTTGGAGGGGGAGGAGGGGATTAGGGCTGTGAAGCCCCGAATGTTCCACCCCCTCAAGCCCATGCTGGCATCCATGGCTGAAGATGTCGAAGAGGCCCTGGAGGAGCACGGCGGCCTCACAGCCTTCGAATACAAGTTCGACGGCGCCCGAATCCAGATACATAGACATGGAAACAACATCCGGATATTCAGCAGGAGGCTCAGCGACGTCACTGAAAGCCTCCCAGACATAGTTGAGCTCATCGAGGCGGTCATCAAGTCGAGGGATGTCATCCTCGAAGGCGAGGTGGTGGCCATAGGCCGAAACGGCCGTCCACTCCCCTTCCAGGATTTGATGAGGCGCTTCAGACGGGTTCACGACGTGGAGGAGATGGTGAAGCGTATACCACTGAGGCTACATCTCTTCGACATCCTCTATCTCGATGGAAGGCTTCTCATCGATGAACCCTACAGGGAGCGGTGGAGGCTTCTGAAATCCATCTGCCCTGGGGAGCTGCTGGCTAAACGCATAATAACCGACGACGCCTCTGAGGCTGAGGCCTTTCTGAGGGAAGCCATGGAGGAGGGGCATGAGGGCCTGATGGCGAAGAGGCTTGACGGCCCCTACACCCCTGGGAGGAGGGGGAAGCTGTGGCTGAAGATCAAGCCCGCTGAGACCCTCGACGTCGTCATCATCGCAGCCGAGTGGGGTCATGGCCGAAGGCGTGGATGGCTAAGCAACTATCACCTCGCCGTCAGAGACGACGGCGGCTATAGCATGGTGGGTAAGACCTTCAAGGGTCTCACCGACGAGGAGTTCGAGTGGATGACCAGGAGGCTTTTGGAGCTGAAGATCGGCGAGACGCCCACAACGGTCTATGTGAAGCCTGAGATCGTCGTGGAGGTGGCATTCAACGAGATACAGAGAAGCCCCCACTATCGATCTGGATTCGCCCTCAGATTCGCCAGGATAAAGCGTATCAGATTGGATAAGGGCCCCGAGGAGGCCGACACCCTGGAGAGGTTGAGGGAGCTCTATGAAAGGCAGTTTAGATATAAGGCGAGGCTGACGAATTGAAGTAGCAAACTCTACCTAAGTTTTATTGGATTCAACATCTTATCGATTTGAACCCTATTTGCCTTATATTCCTCCGTCATTAGAAGGGGACACTCATTCAAGGTTCTATCACCATTTAGAAGTTTGACCGCAAAGGCGAAGCAACCCTGCTCACCACATTCCCCGCAGTTTGTCCTCGGCAGCAGATTATAAACCTTCATGGGATTAACCCCCATCTTCGCTTGAACCTGCTCCACACCTGGCTTTCCATGAGTTTTCAGATAGGTGAAGGCACGATTTATCAGATCTCTAATCTCCTCAATCAATTGTTCAGCCTCTTCTCTATCCTTAACATAAGTCATTCCAATTTGCCCATTTGAAAATATGGTAACCAAATGCTCCTTATATCTATAGCTTAACGATCCAGTCCCCTTAGAATACTTCGCATTCGGAATCGCCAGATAAAGAATTGGTAAAATATCGCCCAGTGGTTGATCTGCCTGAGCTATAAACTTAATTCTCCTCGGATCAATTATGCAAGGCGTTATCTCCCTGATCTCTATCTTCTTAACATTAACATCAGGAG
>JAGHBJ010000127.1 GCA_021161045.1 Candidatus Bathyarchaeota archaeon | reverse complement strand
GAAGGCCTCTGTGAAGGCCTTTATGATAGGCTCGTCGGGTGACATCTCGAAGGCCTCATACCTCGGCGGCTTGGTTCCAACCTCCACCTCAGCCCTTAGGCTTAGGGACTCGACGAGCTGCCTCATACCCTCTATGGCTGATGAGACCGTCTCCCCTGGGACGAGCAGCCTGTTGACCTCGAAGCGGCAGTGGTCTGGGACGACGACTGAGTAGACCTTGTAGCCGCCCTCGATCTTAAGGGTGCATAGGTTTCCCCTGCCGAATTTTGGATGCTCCATCAGCCTCAGCTTGTGGAGGTTCGCTATGATGCGGGCTGCCTCCTCTATGGCGTTTATTCCCTCCTCGGGTCTGAAGGCGTGGGCCGCCTTACCCTTCACGACGATGTTGTAGAGTATCTTACCCGTTATGCCCAGTGGTATGGCTCCGGCTCCATATCCCGAATAGGGTTCGCCGATGATGACGGCGTCCGCCCTGGCGACGTGGGTTTTGAGCAGGGCCTTAGCCCCCTTCGAGTAGGCCTCCTCCCCGACGACGGCTGTGTAGGCTATTGAGCCCGCTATGTCGGGCTCGGCTTCCACTATGGCCTTTAGGGCTGTCAATAGGCAGGCGAGGCCCCCCTTCATGTCAAGGGCTCCGAGGCCGTAGAGGCGATCCCCCTTCACGACGGGTTTGAAGGGGTCTGTGCTCCACCCCTCGCAGACGGGGACTGTGTCCAGGTGGCCGTTGAGCATCAGCATCCGCCCAGGCTTCCCAGAGTCCCATAGGGCGATGACATTTGGGCGATCCTCCTCGACGACCTGTAGCTCAGGCTTAAGGCCGAGGGCCTCAAGCTCTGAGGCGACATACTCAGCCAGCTCCTTCTCCTCACCCACGACGGAGGGGATTGAAACCATCTCCTCCAGCAGCCTACGGCAGTAGGCCTCATCGATGCGGCTTAGGGCCTCCATACGCATCAACACTCACCCTCAACCAATATAACACTTCACCGAGGGGTTAAAGCGGCTTTAACTCAAACCCTCAGCCCCACGCCTCGCTCCATGAGGAAGCTGTTGATCTCATCTCTCGTCGGAACCCTTCTACCGGCTCCGATCCTCATGGTTGTGAGAGCTCCAACGGCGTTAGCCAGCCTCCCAGCATCCTCAGGTGGCCAGCCCTTTAGATAGGCGTAAATGAAGGCGGCATTAAAGGCGTCTCCGGCCCCCGTTGGGTCTACGGCCTTAACCCTATAGGCTGGGATGTTTATGAGCTCCCCGTCCCAGGCTATGAGGCATCCTGAGGCCCCCCTCTTAACTACTATCACCTCGGCTCCCGAATCCTGGAGCCTATGAGCTCCATCTGGGTCTCTGGTTCCCGTTATGGCTTCAAGCTCAGCCTCGTTGAGGAAGATAACCTCAGCGATGGAGATAAGCCCCCTGAGGGTTTCAGACTCTATGCGCCTCACCTTTGGACTTGGATCAAAGTATATGGATAGGCCCTCATCCTCGGCGATCTCCACAGCCCTCACGACGGCCTCCCTGCTCCTCTGCGATATGAGGGTGTATCCGGAGACGTAGAGGGAGCTGGAGGCCTTGATGTATTCCTCATCTAAATCCTCGACGGAAAGATTATCCGTCGCCCCAGGCAGACCTATATAGGCGTGGCCTCCCTCGGCGTCGACGAGGACGATGCATAGGGCTGTCGGCTCATCAACCTCCCTCACCCTTGAGACGTCGACGCCCTCCCCCATCAGGGCCTGGAAGTAGAGGCCTCCCTCCCCGTCTCCGCCTACTCGGTCGATGAGGCCGACCCTTAGGCCGAGCCTCGAGGCCATTATCAGTATGTTGGCGGCCCCTCCAGCCTCCCTCTCCAGGATGCCGCTCTGGGAGTCCTCGCTCTCGATGGGTAGATGCTCCACCCTGATGATGAGGTCGACAACCGAGTCGCCGAGGGTTATTAGGTCAAGCATCGGCTCACCCTCTCCGCCAGGGCCCAGGCCAGCTCCCACAGCCTGATTTCGTTCACATCCTCGACGAGTCTCACCGCCTCCTCTGGGAAGGCCTCTATCCCCCCATAGGCTCCGGCTATGGCTCCAGCCATCGAAGCTATGGTATCCGTGTCCCCACCCATATTCACGGCTGAGAGGATCGCCTCCATAGGCTCCCCCCGAGCTGAGTGGAAGAGGGCTATGGCCGTCGGAATCGAGTTCTCACACCTCATGTCGGCTCCAATCTCTCGATAGAGGACCCTCGCAGCCCTCGGGGGTTCTAGACCCTCGGTGAGACTGAGGGCCAGCCTTATTCTCTCGGCGACTGGGGGCTTCGGAACCCTCCTACCATGCTCCTCGCCCAGCTCTGCGCATCTTATGGCCGCCTCCACGATGGATCCTGAGCTACTATGCGGGTTTAGGGCCTCGGCGACGGCCCCAGCGATGGCTGAGGCAGCTGAGATGGCTACGCTGGTCCCATGCGTCGGAAGGCAGACCTCGACGACGTCACTGACAACCTCCTCCGGCTCCCCTGGATGGAGCAGCCCTATAGGGGCGATCTTCATCGCAGCCCCGTTGGTCGTCCCCCATCTACCCGTCTCCCTCGGGTCTCCACCCTTGAGGAGCTCCTGGAGAGCCCTCCTGGTGCTGGGGCCTATAACCTCCGTCTCAAGAATACTTCGCTCCCTGGCCCATCTGACGAGGCGTCTCGCCATCCCCTCAGCTGAGGGAGACTCATCCCTCAGGATCATATCGACAACCAGCAGGGTAAGCTCCGTGTCGTCAGTCACCTCGCCCCGTCTAAGGCCTCCATGGAAGGGGTGATCCATGGGAGCGTCGAGGAAGTCTTCGACAACGCCGAAGCGCTCGGCGATCTCCTCAGGGGTGTATCCAGCCGTGGGCATACCCATGGCGTCCCCTATGGCTACTCCGGCTAAGCATCCATAGAACTTAGTGTAAAGCTCCTCAGACTTCACAACCCTCTCTACTCCGATCTCCCCTATAAGGTTTGGAAAGAGATATGTAGGCTAAAGGAGAAACTCCTAAGGGGCTACCCACCTTATTGGAGGGGTGATAAGTCATCCTTAAGCCCTGGACCATCCTCTACATCGGCGCATCCCTCTCGGTAGTTGTCTGCTTCTCCCTCATCTACCTCATAACGGTCTCTGGGGACACCAGCTTCGAGTGGGTCATCTGGATATTCTTCGCCCTCACCATAATCCTCGCCGTAGGAGGCTATGAGAAGGAGCGCCGCTACAAACGGAGACACCCAGACGCACACCTATCAAAATACGAGGACTACTTCAAGGAGTAGTTTAAAATCCTAGGCTGAACCAGGGAATGAAAACGGTAGAACCCTTTAATTATCTATTCAGCGCCTTTAATGGAGATGTCTGAGGAGAAGCCCTTCAGGGTTGAAGTTAAGAACCTTGAGGAGTTCGTCTATGAGGCCCACTTCGACTTGGAGGGGGTTAAACCCATCATCATAGATGAGCCTCCACCCCTTGGTAAGAGCCTCGGCCCTAACGCCCATAGGTTGGTGGCGGCCGCCGTCGGCAATTGTCTCTCAGCCAGCCTCCTATTCTGCCTCAGGAAGATGCGTGTCGACGTGGAGGGAGTCGACGCCGTTGTGGAGGGGAAGCTGGCCAGAAATGAGAGGGGCCGTTGGAGGATCAAGGAGATGAGGGTTAGAGTTAAGCCGAGGCTGAGGGAGAAGGAGAGGGATATCTCTCGATGCCTTGAGATCTTCGAGGACTTCTGCATCGTCACCCAGAGCATTAGGCGTGGCATCCCGATAGAGGTGGAGGTGGAGCTCTAAGCCTACTTCCTCTTCCTGTAGGGGCAGTATTTCCTGTAGCTCGCCTTACATCTCCTACAGTTCTTCACTATGTTGGCTCTCAGCCTGCACATCTCCCCCACCTCCAAGGCGGGAGAGCCTACTCCACCCTAAAGAGCTCCTCCAGGATGCTTATATGCGTCGGGCTCGCCCTCATGATATCCGTTGAGGAGACTATGCCGACGAGTCTATCATCCTCGACGACGGCGAGCCTCTTAATCTGCTTCTCAGCCATCAGCCTCGCCGCCTCCTCCACCGGCGTGTTGGGGTCTATGGTGACGAGGGGACTCGACATGATATGCCTCGCCAGGACGGCCTCAGGGTCGAGGCGCTGCTCAACGATCTTCTCCAATATATCCCTCTCCGTTATGATGCCGACGGGTCTGCCGTTGTTGGTGACGATCAGCGACCCTATCCTAAACTTATTCATCTTCCTCACAACGCTGAGAACCGAGTCGTCGGTCCTCACCGTCTTCACATTCCTCGTCATAATGTCCCTAACAAGCAGTATTCCACTCATAGAAGCCCTCCAGGGAAAATTAGGTGAGGGCGATTATAACCTTTCCCCAACCTGAAATGGATGTTCAAGTCAATTGAGGCCTCCCTCAGCGACATATCGAATCATCTCCTCAGCTGAGAGACCCTCAAGCCCCAGCTCCCTGACGGTTACGCCCTCACTCCAGAAGTCTCTGCCGACGACTATTGAGGCCAGGTTCACTAAGGCATCTATCGTCGGGGTCTCAACGCCGAGTTGATCGCCCAGCGATGAGATGGGGACATAGCCATAGAGGAGATCCTCCCCGAAGGCCGTTCGCTGGGCGAACTCCTTTAGGGTCATCCTCGGCCTCCAACCCCTATGCGACTTCAAGGTTTGATACACCTCATACATCGACTCGCCCCTCACACCGTATCGGCCATACTCCAGCTTCAAGACCTCAGGCTTGGGCATCAGCCTAAGGCCCAGCGCAGCCCCCACAGCTATACGTTCACGGTCTACGGCCTCCATCACCGCTGCGACGCTCGGGGTGATGAGGGATCCATAGAAGTCGAGGTCTCCCCCACACCGCTCCCAAGCCCCGACGTTAAGAAGCGTCGGCGGAACATGGGGCTGGAGATTCGGATTCGTGAGACTCGTCTCCAGGACATCCCTCATAGGCTGACAATTCGGGAAGAACTCCCTCAAAACCCTCATCAACTGAGGGTTGTCTCTACTCGGCATCGCCGAGGCCCAGAGATGCTGCTTCACAGCGTAAACCCACATAACCCCAGGCTCCAACGGCTTGGCGAAGTAGGGGAGTATAGCCCCCTCAGCCAGAATCGCACCCTCAGG
>JAGHBJ010000013.1 GCA_021161045.1 Candidatus Bathyarchaeota archaeon | reverse complement strand
CTCCGAGGGGAGTATGTCAACTCCGGCGTATTCGAGGCCTATGACCCTCGCAGCCCTGATGCTCAACTCCTCCAGCTCTGGGTCTAAGGTTAGAGGCTTAGCCCTCCCACCCCGGGAGATATTGGTTCTCCAATCGGTCCCTATGCGAATCATGGAGGCCACGACTCGGCCTCCGATGACGAAGGCCCTTATGTCCCTCCTCCTATGCGGTATGTATTCCTGGAGATAATAGACGCCTCGGATTAGCTCTATGGCCCTGAAGACCCTATGAGCCAGGTCTGGGTCTGAAACCCTTATCATGCCGACGCCGAAGGAGCCGAAGAGGGGCTTGACGACGACGTCTCCTCCAAGCTCCTCAAAGGCCTCCATCGCCTCCCGATAGCTCTCCGTGACCACAGTCCTCGGCGTCTTTATGCCGGCGTCCTCCAGCAGCGTCGAAGTATAATACTTATCCACAGCCCTCTCGATGCTCTCAGCCGAATTCATAAGGTAGATACCCAAGTCTTCGAGTCTATGGAGGACATCCATCCTGTAGAAGACCTGTTCAGGTGAGCCTCCTGGAACCCTGCGGACTATGATGGCGTCATAATCATCTATGGAGTAACCCCTAATCGATACCTTTGGCCTCAGGCCGATGCGGGATAAAAATCGGGTTGGGGGGAGGTGATAGGCCTCTACGTCTCTCCGCCTCAGGGCTTCGAGCAGCCTCTCCACATGCCACTCATCAGGGCGTTGGGCTAATACCCCGATCTTCATCCCCGCTCAACTACGAGTATCTCCCCGTCTCCACCCACAGCCCTGTCGCCCCTGTATCTTCTGAAGGGCCTGCCTATATACTCCTCAGCCCGCTTTATGCCGAGCTTCTCGCTGAGGGTCTTTAGGTAGATGCGCATGAAGGTAGGCGTATAGGTTGTGTCGTAGACGAAGGTTGGCAGGAGCTCCTCAACCTCTCCGAGGCAGATGATCAGCGAGCCATTCCCCTTCATCTGCGCTCCAAGTCGCTTAGCAGCTCTGCCGAGGATGAAGATGACGCCCCCATTCATGTGGGCGCCGGTGAAGGGGGCTGCGTCGCCGCCTATGACGATGAGACCCCTCCTCATTCCTGTCCCCGTCTCATAGCCTGCTGAGCCCTCGACGAAGATGCAGCCGCCCCTCATACCCTCAGGGCTCCCCCTGTAGGCTGCGCCCAGGAGGTCTCCGGCATCTCCCCCTATCCTTATGAGGCCTCCAGTCATCTCAGCTCCAGCCCAATCCCCAACGGAGCCCTCGACGATGATCTCGCCTCCAGACATCTTGGAGCCGAGGTGCATCCCAGCGTCGCCCTTGACGACGACCTTTCCCGCCGTCATCCCAGCTCCGATATACTTCACCCAGGATACATCCCCCTCAACGACGATGAGCTGCTCCCCAGGCTCCGCCGCAACCTCACCCTCAACCTCGAAGTATTCACCGAGCCTCTCAGCCCTATTCCCATGGTAGACCCTAAGCTCCTCAACCTCCCTCAGCGTCTTTCCAGCTATTACGTCGGGTGAGATGACCTCAGCCTCCAGGGGTATGCTCAGACCAGAGACCTTCGGCTTAAGCCTCAGCTCCATCAACTCACTTCACCTCCGAGGCAGTCTCTCAGATATATCTGATACTTGCCGAGCTTACCGCCGAAGTTGACGGCTGTGATCCTCTTCACACCCTCAACCTCCACTGCTGCCCTTATGCCCTCAGCCATCGCCCTTCGAACAGAGGCCTCGTCGAGGCCGTTTAGGACAACCTCTATGATGGAGTTCACCCCTTCAGGCACCTGAGACTCTGGATACGTATGCTTAATCGCTGGGCAGAAAGGCGTGTTCGTCGAGGCCCTTAGGAAGGGATATCTTGAACCCACCTTGCTCCCACTTCGGCATAGGCCCCCAGGGAACGGCGTTATGACTCCAGGCACCCTGTGTATAGCCTCGACAGCCCTCTCAGCTGCCTCCAGCGTCGAGTCCTCGTCGACGCCCATGATGATGAAGTTTCCACCCCCAACACCCTTCTTGGCTCCAAGTATCTCCTCTATCAGGAATTCGCCCTCCATCACGGGTATACGCCAGAATCTTCGACGCCGAAGCCATCCGTCGCCGAGCCTCATCTTCACCTGATAGCCGTCGCCGAAGAATCTCAGCCTCTTCCCTATGTCAAGCATCGCATCGGCCTCCTCCTCCGGTATGCCATTATAGACTGCCGTCGTTGGGCAGGTGAGGACGCACTGCCCTATGCGTCTGACGAGGGGCTCTATCAACGTCTTCTTTGAGTGGGCGAAGACTATAACCGCCGTCCCAGGTCGACCGTCTGGGGTTTCATCCTCGCTGAGCCGGCGCTCTATGCCCGCTTCGCAGTCGCACATTATGACGCTTGTGGCGAAGCCGGTCATCTCCATCGCAGCCGTGTCAGCCCATTTCTGGTTCTTAGCCGTGATGATGACTCTGCATCCCCACATCCTGAAGGCCTCTGCGAAGGTGTCCTCAACCTCCACGCCGTTAACCCTCATCATCTCCAACCCACCACCTCCACACGCCTCTGAACTGGGAGATAGGCATCCTCAACTGGGTAGTTGCTTAGGCTGATGGTGTAATAGTTCCTGAAGCCCTCCTCAAGGTCTTTCATAAGCTCACCCTCCAAATCCTCTGGAATCTCAACGTCAACCCAGTAGGTTTTGCCCAGGGGCGTTGAGACAACCTCCCCGTCGACGACGACGATCTCGCCACCCTTGATCGTATATTTGGCCCTTGAGAAGGCCTTCTCCACCTCCCTATACATGGAGGGCCTCCACTCCGTGGGGTTGATGTCATAGATGGCGACATCGCCGTCGGCCCCAGGCCCCAGATGACCCTTCTCCCCGAGTCCCAGAACCTTAGCGGGGGCAGCCCTCGTGGTGATGGCGATCTCATAGAAGTCATACTCCCTATATATGTCAGCCAGAGTCGTCTTCCTCATCGCAGCCCTATGTATCTCAAGCATCGTATCGGTTCTCGCCTTACGGCTCATCAGCCATGCTATAACCTTCGGATAGAAGGTGAACGGCCCCCCGTTGGGGTGATCCGTCGTCATGTAGACCCTCCAGGGGTCATAGATCAACAAGGCGAGCTCGAGGCCTATGGCCCACTGGATGGCGTTGACCGGATTCTTCTTCCTAAACGTATAGGGGACGACGCCTGCCCCGGCCTCCATCTCCACATCGCTGTTAACCCACTTGTTCCCCGTTAGGTTGTATAGCCTGAACTGCCAGGGGCCGTCTCCGGTCATCGTCGTCGTGTCGGTGAAGATGACCTGACCCAGGTCGAGGGTTACATGCCTATGGGAGTTGACATACTTAGCGATCTCAGGCGCCCCCGATCGCAGTGTGGCCCAGCTGTCGCCGGCGAGGGCGTTGAACTGGCAGTGGACGATATGGAGCGTATTCTCCCTCCCCTCCTTGGGCTTCACGTCCTCTACAGCCCTCATGGTCTCCAGTGTGGTCTGGTAGTTTCCTGGAACCCCTAGGTTGTTGCAGTGTAGATGTATTGTATGTGGCAGCCCCAGCTCCTCGTTGGCCCTGGCGAGGCTTGTGATTATCTGCCTCGGTGTGACGTCGAATCCCTCAACCGTGTCGTCTAGGCCGTCGACGTTCTTACCCCACTTCCAGGACTCGACGCCGCCTGGGTTTACTATCTTGATGGCGTATCCCCTCGTCGCCCTCATAAGCCATGCTATGAAGGCTTTCAACATCTCCAGGTCGCCCTCCCTCACATACTTGAGGACGAAGTAGTTGTTCCCGAAGAGCGGGTAGGCGGATTTGTCGACGATGGGGGTATCGTTGAGCTCCTCGTGGACGTGTCTGGCGCCGAGCGGAGGCATAGCGGGCTCCATGACGGTTGTGTAGCCCATCTGCGCATAGCGGTATCCGGCGATGTATGTTGAGGGGCAGGAGTATCCGACGCCGGCCCTTGTGACTCTGGTTCTTGGAACTGGATCTTTCCTGTGATCCTCCGGTCTGAGGAGTCTCCCGAGATTTATCTTCGATCCGGCGATGTGGCTGTGGAGGTCTACGCCTCCAGGCATGACGACCATCCCAGAGGCGTCGATGACCTTGGCCTTATGCTCCGGGAGCTCCTCGACGATCTTGCCGTCCTTTATGTAGATGTCCATCTTCTCCCCGTTGACCTTGTTTATCGGGTCGTAGACGTATCCACCCTTTATGATGAGGTTCATCTCATCACCTCCTCTATGATGAGGCTTAGAACCTCCGCGTCGGGGAGGACTCCCTCAGGCGGCTCCATAAGCTTCTTCAATCTTATCGGTATTCCATCCATCCTGTAGGCTGTCCCCTCAGCCTCTATGCCTGCGGCTGCCGTCGGGATGACGACTCTGCTGATCATAGAGGTCATACTCCTCTTCGGGTCGAGGACGATGGTGGGGATCTCAGCCAGCCGCCTCGCAGCCTTATAGGGGAGATGCGCAGCGGGGTCTGAGGCGATGATCAACGCCGCATCGGCCTCCCCCCGGGCGAGGAGGTCTACGGCTGTGTATTCACCTGGATTGTATCTCGGGTAGCCCCTGCTGAAATCAACAGCATAGGGGTAGCCCGTCTGCCAAGTCGTCACCGTGTTGGCTCCAGCGACGTTGTAGTGCCCCCTCATGGGTATGAGGACGAACTTCGTGTGATGATTCAGATCGGCGACGAGGCCTATGGCTGCCTCGATGTTCATATGCCGCCCCTCGCTCTGCGTCAAGCCAAGGCCGAAGAAGATGGCTCCAAACCTGCTCTTCTTCATCCTCTCAGCCAGCTCCAATATGACATCCCTCGGAACACCTGAAACCTCATCGACGTCGAGGCCGTAGCCCCTGACGACGGCCCTCAGAGCCGATAGGAGCTCATAGTCGCCTCCGGGATTCACCTTCAGGAAGAGGTCTGCCACCCTCTTCATCCTCGTCTCCCTAACGTCGACGGCCACCACATACCGGTCCTTCCTGCCTCCAGAGGTGTATAGGCCTCTCGCCATCGCAGAGTATCGGGTCAGATGCCTTATATGGGCCTCGAGGGGGTTGCATCCCCAGTAGATGATGAGGTCAGCCCTGTTCCTGACGGTTCCCAGGGTGCACTTCGATTCGCCGAGGGTTTGGAGCGCAAGTATCGTCGGCCCATGGCAGACGGAGGCCGTGTTGTCGACGACTCCGCCTATGAGTTCTGCGAGCTCTATCGCCTTGGCTATGGCTCCGCACTCCGTGGAGCTGAGGCCGTAGATTAGGGGCCTCCTCGCAGATTTGAGTATCTCAGCCGCCTCTTTCACAGCCTCCTCGAGGGCGACGGGCTTGCCGTCTATGAGGGGATTCTCAACCCTATTCTCATGGTGGTGTAGAAACTTCGATGTGGAGATGGCGCATCCATTCCGCACCTTGACGATCCGGTTATCCTCAACGGTGATCTCCAAGTCGTCGCAGAGGCATCCGCAGAAGGGGCAGACCACACTCCTATACACAGGCATCATGATTCACCCCTTCAACTCCTTTAGGAGCTCCTCCAGGGTTGGAGGCTCTCCCTCAGCCCTGCGGATCTTCGCCTCGACGCCTTTCACCGATGGTATGCCCGTCCCATGGGTCTCGGGGTCGAAGAGTCTGTTCGCCCAGGGGCCTAGGGGTATGAAGGCCATGCCGGCCTCGATGTCCTCTGAGAGCTTACACCAGACCCTCGTTGAGCCATGGAGCGTTGAGACCTCAACGGCTGCCCCCTCCTCGACACCGATCCTCTCGGCATCTCTAGGATTTAGGAGGATGTAGTTGACGCCCCTCTGATAGCGTTCCGATGTTTTTCCGATCTCCTTTCCAACGCCCTGCTCGGCCGTCCTCCCCGTTATGAGGGTTACCGTTATCTCCACGGCCGATCCTCTCCTACTTAGACCTTTAGATGACGACTTAAGCCTTGTGAGACAAAACCGGATAACTCTTATGGGCTTTAGGCCTAACTCCATCGGTGGTGTCTATTGCTCCTAAATCTATGGGATCTCCCAAGGCTTAGGGATGTTCGGCGCAGGAAGATCTCAAGCCACGACCCAACGGGTGGAAATAGGGATTATGTCAGGGTTCCGAAGGGTGAAACCTACGCCCTGGCCGAGATAGAGGGAGCCGGATGTATCAGGCATATCTGGGTGACCATACGATGCGAAGATCGGTGGCATCCTAGGAAGATCGTCCTGAGGATGTATTGGGATGGTGAGAGGGAGCCGAGCGTCGAGGCTCCCATAGGCGATTTCTTCGGCTTGGGGCATGGCATCTACAGAAACTTCGTCTCTCTGCCGCTGCAGATGGCCCCTGAGGATGGGAGGGGCCTAAACTCCTGGTGGCCTATGCCCTTCAGCGACGGAGCCAGAATCGAAGTCGAAAATGAATGCGACATCGAGATCAGCCACCTCTACTACCACATCGACTATGAGGAGTATGAGGAGCTCGACGAAGACCTAGGGAGATTCCACGCAGCTTGGAGGAGGGAGAACCCCACCGACGGCCTCGACTACTCCCAGCCCATAGACTATAGGAGGATTTGGAGGGAGGAGAAGAACATCGATGGGAGCGGAAACTACATCATTCTCGAAGCCGAGGGTAGAGGCCACTACGTCGGATGCCACGTCGACATCCACAATCTAAGGATGACGGATGAGTTTAACTGGTATGGTGAGGGGGATGAGATGATCTTCATCGACGGGGAACCTCTGCCGAGCATAGTTGGAACCGGAACTGAGGATTATTACTGCATGGCTTGGTGTCCAACGCAGGAGTTCTGCACCCCCTTCTATGGGCTTCCCCTCCCAGGAGGCCCGAATTGGAGTGGGAAGATCAGCTGGTATAGGTATCACATCCTCGACCCGATATACTTCCAGAAGTCCATACGGGTGACGTTGGAGCATGGCCATGCGAACTGGAGGAGCGATGACATAAGCAGCACAGCCTACTGGTATCAGGCTGAACCTCACAAGAGGCCCTGGCCCCTCCTCCCCGTCGAGGAGCGGCTGCCGAGGGAGGAGCCATGAAGGTTGGAGTCTTCTCACCCAACGATCCCAGGCCCTGGGTTAGGGCTGAGAACATCGATCACATGATCCACCGTGAAAAACTCCTCATAGAGGCCCTGGAGAGAAACGGCGTTGAGGTTGTCAGGGGCGGAGAGGGATTGCCGAAGATGGATCAGATCGCATGGAACACGGAGCTTGTGAGGAGGCATATCAGACGCATAGCAGCCGAGAGGCCTATAGCCCTCATCGTAAACCAGGGCTCCTGGACCTTCCCCTACGACACCGTAGACGCCGTCAAACTCTACGAGGCAGAGACAGGGGACATAGCGAGGGTCATCATATTCAGCCATAAAGACCCGAGGGTTCCAGGCTTGGTAGCCGGAATGGCTGCTGGAGGAGCCCTCAACCGCATAGGGGTTCCCTACTATCATGTCTACGGGGACATCGAATCCGATCCACGGGTCTTGGAGGAGTTGATGGCTGTTCTACGCTTCTATCAGCGTAGAGCTGAGGCTGAGGAGGATGCGAAGAGGGCTATCAAGGAGTTGAGGGGTCGGAAGT
>JAGHBJ010000082.1 GCA_021161045.1 Candidatus Bathyarchaeota archaeon | reverse complement strand
GGTTTATCTTCCCCATCCTCTCCCTCCTCCTCGCCGCAGTCCTCGCCACGCTCTTCAAAGTGGTGCTGAGACGGAGGGTTAGGGGTCTTAGGGATAGGATCAGGATGGCTCAGATCTCTTGTATCGCCTTGATCCCCCTCGTCTCCATCATCTCCCTATCGAGGGGTGGAAATGATGTGGCCAACGTAACCGCCCTCCTTTCAGCCCTTGAAGGCTTCAACCCCTTCCAGATGAGGCTCTTAGGGGGCGTGGGGATGGCCTTGGGTCTCATGATCCTCGGCGGAGGCGTCGTCAGGGCTGTCGGCCTAGATCTCATCCAGCTGAGACCTGAGACGGCTCTCGCTTCTCAGATGAGCGTCGCCCTCACCCTCCTCTCAGGAACCCTATTGGGGCTGCCGCTCTCAGGAACCCAAATCCAGATCGCATCCCTCATAGGCCTGGGATTGGCGGAGGGAAAGTGGATCAACATTAAGGCCCTCCTGGAGATACTCTACTCCTGGATACTCATCTTCGCAGCAGCTGGAGGGGCAGCTGCCTTCCTCTCAGCCTTCATCTACTAAGAGGTGGCCTCAGATTCAGTGGAAGGTGCTGACGATGACCACCCTAATGAGATCGGCTGTATCCTCGCAGCTATCCCCGATCATCTCCAGCGACTCCACGAGCTGATCGGCGAGGAAGAGAGTTGGGGCCTCCAGCCCTGAGGTATGGAGCATTCTGAGAGACTCTATATAGAGGGCGTCGATCCCTTCCTCAATCATCTCAACCAGATTACAGGCGTCGAGAGCCTCCTCATGATCCGTGTAGAGGAGCCTAACAACCCTTGAAAGTGTGTGGACACATCGATTATCCATCTTGACGAACTCGAAGAGGAGCTCCTTAAGCTCATCGGAAAAGCCCTCCATGGGGAGGATCTCCAGTATGCGTCCAGCCTCCTTAGACCAGTCGGCGACGAGGTCAACCTGGGCGACGAGGCTCATCAAGTCACCCTTACTCAGCGGAGGCATCACCCCACCCGCGATGAGGTCAACCATCTCCCTCCTCACAGCATCAGCCTGCTCCTCAAACCCAGAAAGCGCCCTAATATGCCTCTCAGCCTCATCGAGGCTTCCGAAGGCCTTAGCCTTATAGGCCAAAACCAGCTCATCGGACGCTGAGACGCAGAGAGACATGTGTCTCTCTAAAAGGTCTAAGATCCTGCTCTCCGGCCTCCTCCACCTTAAAAATCTCAAACCCATAGGTGGGGGAGATAAAGCCCATATAAGTGCTTCGAGTGGCGCCGCCGGACGGATTTGAACCGTCGACCATCCGGTTAACAGCCGGGCGCTCTACCAGGCTGAGCTACGGCGGCTCCATCCACTAATGATGGATATCCAATAAAAGATTTCTTCCCAGCCTTCCGCCCCCTATGGGTATATGAGGATCTCCGTGGCGGTTATCCCATCCCATGTATAGCCGTCTTTTTGGACGTTGTCGACGGTGAAGGTGTAGGTGTGGGAGGCCCAGCCCCAGATTATGGGGGAGTTGAAGGTGCATCGCCCATACTCGTCTGTTATCCTCTCCTCCTCCCCTGAGACGTCTCCACTCCAGTATCCATGTACCGTCACCCCCTCTATCGGGTTGCCGTAGATGTCGGTGATCGTTACGGTGGCCGTCACCCAGTTGTATCTCCAGAACCACCAGTAGTCATAGTGGCCTACCAGCTCTAGGGACTCTATCCGCAGTGTGGAGTCCTCTATGAGGCGAACCTCTAAGACCTCGAATTCACCCCAGTTCCCCTCGGAGTCCTGGGCATGTATCCAGAGATAGTTGACCCCTGGGCTTAGCTGCCCAGGGTAGATAGGGGTCTCAACCCACTCTATGGATTCGTCTAGAGCTCCGTCGACTGGGTTCATCTCGATTCCCGAGCCGTATAGAGGTTGACTTGGAGACGATGTGGTGTTCGTTATGAAGAGCTCCACGGATGCGATTGTGGAGTTTCCATTCCATCGATCGTCGGCCATACAGCTTATGGTGGCCTCCCCTTCAGGTGTTATAAAGCTTGGATCGGCTGTAGCTCTCTTTATGTAGGGGCCGAGGATATCTCCCTCCAATTCCTTAAGCTCGCCGTAGGCGCTGACGGTTATCCCCCGATTATCCCTCACCACCACCCTTATCCATGGTCTAAGCTGGCTGAGGATGAGGTCTATCAGCCTCAATAGGCCTCCAGTCTCGGTCTCAGGGGTTACGATGCAGAGGGGTGAGGAGTGGTCGAGGCGTGGCCTAACCTCGGATAGGAGCTCCGACCAGGCGTCGAGTCGCTTTCCATCGAGGTATGTTGCCTTGACATCGTCAATGAGGTTTAGGAGCTCCTCCTTAGAGCCTGTGAAATTCTCCTCCGGGATCGCTGAGACCTCAGCGGTCAACTCGTCGAGGTTTCCGGTTATGTTCCCTAGGTGGGTTGAGTAGGTTACTAGGTGTCTGCCATCCCCTATGTATCTAACCGATGTGACGGATGTTTTATTCATATATCTGTGATCATTTGTTCTATCGTAGATCTCGAAGTAGATGTTTATGAGGGGCCGCTCTAAGGGGCCTACGGGGTTCCCCCTCTCCCTCCTCATGAGGAGTTCGAAGGCCGTCTCCTCGCCATCCGTCTCGATGAGCCTCCCAACAGTGGCGTTCAGCTCTATCTCGATCTGCTGCCTGAAACCCCTGAAGCCCTCGGAGGTTATGTCTATGGAGATTGAGGTCTCAGCCTTCGAGTATCCCCTGCCGTCTATGCCTCCCCATTTACAGGTGAATTTCGGCTCTGAGATGTTTAGGACGACTCCGAGGGCGGGATACCGCTCTAATGTGTCTAGGAGCCATTTATCTAGGATCTCGTAGCCCCCAGCCTCCGCCTCAGGGTAATCATCAAGATCTGTGTAGTTCTGGTAGAGGTGGGTCTCAGCCTTATAGCTCAGTCTCTTCGATACATCTGCCAGGGCTATGGCTAGGGCTGATCGGCTGCTATAGGTGATCTCCAATATGGTGCTCCTGAACTTCGACTCTGGAAGCTTAAGCCTCAGCATAACCGTTCCCGAGAGTAGGAGGGAGGTGGCTAGGAGCATCGCCATGATGATGAGAGTGGAGACAATGAGTATCTGACCTCTCCCCTCCATCGCTTAACGCCTCACGGCTTCAATAGGGTCACCTTGATGACGACGATGTCATGCTCCACCTCGTAGATTAGATCCTCAGCTATCGCCGTGTAGATCTCCTCCAGATCCTCAGCTGAGGGGGAGTAGTAGTAGCCGTCGGTCTGTATCTCCCTGAGGAGCTCCTCATCTAGGTCATCCTTAGCTCCTAGGCCGATGGTGTAGATTCTTATACCCTTCTCCTGGGCGACCCTCGACTTGTTTAATGCATACTCCCTCGCATACTCCTCATCTATCGGCATGTTAGCCCTCCCATCTGAGAGGAGGATCATCGCCCATATAGCGTCCTCCCTCCCATCCTCGTCGAAGAGGACTGTCGCATCCGCTATGGCGTCCCCGATGTTCGTCCATCCCGAGGGAGATAGATTATTGATCTTGAGTTTGACATAGTCGTGATCCGAGGTGAGGGAAACCTCAACGTTGGAGACCGTGGCGAAGGAGACGAGACCTACTCGATCCCTAGAGGCGTTGAGGGCGTCAATGAAGGTGCAGGCAGCCTCCTTAGCATAGTGCATCTTACTATACTCGTCTCCTGGTATCCTCCACCTCATGCTCCCCGACCGGTCGATGACCAGCACCACGTCGATGGGGATCTTCTTCTCCAGGACTATTGGATAGGAGAAGGTGTAGACACCCTCCAGGGAGACAGATGACCGAGCCTTAAACTCCTCACCGGAGATGTTAGAGGCGTTTCCCAGCATCTCGCCGGAGGTTAGGCTGTAGATGGTGATGTTATAGAAAACGCCTGGGGGGAGCATCGTCTTAAGGAACTCGGATAATACCTCGGATCTGGACTCGCCCATCATTATGCGTTGGAGATTCTCCTCACTTCCGATCACCTCCATTAGATTCCTAGCTAGGAAGTGGAGCTCAGGCTCCTCCTCCCTGGAGACGATGTTGATGGAGGATGAGAGGAAGTAGTGGCAGAAGAGGATGAGTGAGCAGGCGATGAGGGCTTCAATGATCCGCATCTGACCCCTACGCCTCAAGGCTTCACCTCCATATCGTCAACCTGAAGAGGTAGCTTAGCCCCCCGATGTCGACGAGGCGATAGGTGGATTCAGCCTCATACCCCGAGAGGGATCCCATGGAGGATGTGAGATGGCCTATGATGCCCTCAGCTTCCTCAGGCCAGGAGGCGAAGGAGATCAGGCCGAGGTGGCCTACGCAGAGGAGTAAAACCCCGCCGTCGCCCTGGAAGTTGAGGGTGCAGACCCCGAATCTATCGGTGACGTTATAGGCGTACTCCACACCCCTGAGATCGCCGCTGAGGATCTGGGTGATCGTCGTATAGTTCACGGTCTCCAGAGCCAGGTCTCCGAGCACCGCTGTGACGTTGGCGTTGATCACCGGCGTACCCCAGGGATCCCTAACATAGATCTTGAATCTGCCTTGGGATAGCTGCTCTATCTCAACTCCATAGGTGGGTTTGATCTCTATGGAGATGTAGTAGGCTGGATCTATGCCTAGAAGCTCCCTGATGTCGTATGGGGAGAGGTATCCATTTTCCCCCTCCCTCAGCCGCCTAACCTTAAGGGGGTCTAGCTGATAGGATTTCAACGCATTCTCCAGGGCTAGGCCCAGGGCCTCAGGCTTATCGACGCCCTCACCCCAATCTGGGGGTCTACCCGGGGAGAGGAGGAGTATCTCTATGATCTGGTCAACCCTCTCAAGCCCCGTCTCAGCCTCCAGGGTTCTCACCTTGTCGTAGATGAGGTTTGACGCATAGCTCGTCGTGGTTCCCAGGATTAGGAGGACGATGATCCCTGCGGTTAGATACTCCAGGGTTGTCTGCATCACCCCTCCCCCATCAATCCTAGGCCGATGACGATGGAGTCGCCGCTCCTCCAGCACCAGGCGACGATGGTGAAGACTCCACCCTGATCGTCGACGCTCTCCAGCCTCGATGCCAAGGTTATGTTATATGGAGGGTTAACATCCTGATCCGAGTAGATGGAGATGGCGTCGGCAGTCCAGGGGAGATCGACGGCTGAGTAGAGGTCGGCCCTATCCCTTGATAGGATTATGGAGACGAGGGAGACGTCGCCCCCCCGTTGTATCTCGGTTAGGGTGATGTTGTAGGGTTTCCCCCCGATGAATCGGGGTATGTCAAGCCGCTTAACCATGAAGACTTCCCCCTCAGCCACCTGGGCCACTACGACGAGGTCTATGAAGTTGGAGGCGACATACTCGGCGACCTGCCTCAGCTGAGCCTCGTAGGCCTCCTCGCTGAGCTTGGCGTAGAAGCCGTCATAATAGGCCTCCATGGCGAGGAATATGGAGATGAGAGCGATGGTTCCCAGGACGTGGGGTATCACCGTTGAATCCGGCATCTAGTCACCTCCGGTAATCGAAACCTTCATTCCCACCACCCTTAGGATTAGGAGGGTGGGATAGACGGGGTTGCCACCCATCTCACTCAGCTTGATGGAGTCGCATCCATCCCCAGTTGAGGAGGTGATCTCGACGTCGCCGTTGAGTAGCAGGGTCTCAGTTTCGACGCCTTCATTCTCGATGAGAATGACGAGCTTATTTCCAGGCTTGAACTCCCCCGTCTTCAGCTGAACCACGATGAGCTCCACTGTGTTGTGGGGGACGTAATCCGAGCCGTTGTAGAGTTTTATAACACCCGTGTAGATGTAGAGCACCCTACTATAATCGAGGGTTATGAGGACGTGGAGGGGCTTGGAGACGTGGATCCGTCCGATATAGCCGTCACTCGGCGAGACTAGGGGGTCTCCCCCACCCCTAACGTCGTATTCATAGGTGCCTGATAGTCCCCTACCCCCTTCGATCCTGATGATCTTCATCTCATAGCTGTAATTGTAGCAGCTGTCAGCTCCCCGGATGGTTAGATTTAGGACTCCTCCATCTGCGAAGCTTGGCATAACCTTCGAGAGGCTGGTTCTGAAGACGAGGGATGAGCCGGGGCTGTGGAGCAGCCCCTCTATATTCTCATCTATCGTCTCCAGGAGGCCCTCAGCCGACTTCAGCTCCGATTGGGCTATCTGGAGGTTTAGGAGGTCGCTGGAGAGATAGGAGGCGATCAGCATGAGGCTTAGGAGGAAGGAGCTGAGGAGGATCGTTGAGATGAGGTTGGTGTAGCCTCGACTCAACATCGCTCACCCCATGAAGTTTAGGGAGAGGATGCTGGAGGCAGCCCAGATCCCGAGTAGGGAGATTATCACGAGGATAGCTGAATGCTTGAAGCCCGCTGACACCCTGTTCGAGCATCCCAGCTTACCCGTTGTTAGGCCGAGGATGAAGGAGTGTAGAACCAGCGGCGTGAGGAGAACCTTCCTCAATGTGACCTGGGGTATGCCCAGGCCGCCGAGGGAGGTGAGATTCGCGAAGAATCTGAGGAAGATGACCGTCGTCGAGGTCAGCAGTATCGCCCCGATATATGGGATGAAGGTTAGGGGCGCCAATAATCCCCTCCTCTCCTGTTCTAGATGACCCGTCCTCTCCACGAAGTCGGCGAGGGTCTCAAGGGTCTCCTCCGTTCCACCTCCGATCTCTATGGCGTCGATGAGGAAGTAGATGACCACCTGTGAAAGCCAGTTTCGAACCCTATCCCTGAACTCCTCGAAGATGCTTCTCAGAGACATCCCCCACCTCAGTTTGAGGGCGATCCTCTTGAGATGCGGCGTAAACTCCCCGTAGTCCTTCTCGCTTAGGGCTATGATACACCTCTCCGGGCTTAGACCGGTTTTACGGGTCTCAACTATATCCCTTATGAAGGCTGTGACTCCCTCGAAGATCTTTCGATCCCTCTCAGCGTAGAGCCAATCTCCAATTATCCCTGGAATGGAGATCGCTAGGAGTGATAGCGCGAGGCCTAAGGCTGCCTCGGAGCCTTCCCCCAGCCCTAATAGGGCGTTCAACCTCTCGATTAGGGCTGTAAGCTGTGGGAGTATAGGTCTCAAACCGATGAGATGGGGGAGAACCGTCTGGGAGGCGATGAAGATGGCTATCGGGGCTGCGGCGATGGGGTAGAGGTAGGCCTTCCAGGTTGAGCCTCCACCGCCGATTTGGACGAGGTCGCCTAGATACATGAAGAGGAGGGAGAGCATGGGGAGGACGAGGAAGGAGAAGAGGTTGAACTGCTCGGGGGTGAAGCTCATCCCGACGGAGGGGAGGCTGAGGGAGACGATGAAGATCATTATGAGGCCGAGCGCTCCAAGTATGGAGACTATTATGTTCGCCTCCATCAGCATGCTTAGACGTTCACCCATCGCCTTGATCCTAATCGAGAGATCCTCGAACATCGACTCCGTCTGGCTGTAGAGATAATGGAGGACGTCGCCTCCCCTACGGACGATGGAGGCGTAGCCGAGTAGGAGGCTCTTATACTCCTTTATGCCGACGACCTTCACGGCCTTCTCCATCGCCGAGACGGGGTCGATGCCCGTGGAGAGGATGATTGTTTGAAGTCTCCCCATCTCATCCCTCAGCGTCGGCAGGAGGTCTATCTCCCTCATCCTCATCAAGCTTTGATAGGGTGAGAGGCCGCCGCTGGTCATCACGCTCATATACATCGAGGCATAGGGGATCTCATTCCTCAGTTTTGAAGCCCTATTAGAGGCGACGAGCTTTGGAATCGCGGCCCCTAGGAGAATGATGAGGAGAGGTGTGGAGGTTAGGGCGACGAGGATGATGAGTCTGAGATTCCAGGGGGCGTAGACGAGAAGCCTCAAGGGCAGGGGCATAACCCCCGTCAATAGATATAGTAGCCAGGTGATCGCCACGAAGCCGCCTATGGCGGTTAGGGATAGGAGTGATGCGAAGCCCACCATGCTCATATAGACTTCGGGATGTATCCTCATTCCAGCGGCCTCTAGGTCGGCTCCAAGCCCCCTGAAGACGCCTGAGAGAGGGCGGCCGATCCAGCTGAAGCGGCTATAGCAGAGATCTCTAAGCCACATTCCCCATCAACTCGTCTAGGTTGCTGTTACCGGTTCTGAGATACTCTTGGATCACCCTCGACACCTCCTCCTGCCTCCTTATGCCCCGCCTCGCCATCTCCTCCAGTAGGCGGCTTCGCCTCTCGATCTCCAATTGGAGATCCTCCAGGGTTAGCCCCCTCATCTCGGAGATCTGGCTCAGCTTCACACTCGCCTCCAGGCTTAGATTGAAGTCATCCCGCTTCGGATCCCAGCTGGCGACGACCCTATAGTCCTCATAGTCGGCGATCTCCCAGACGGTTCTCACCCTCCTACCGAACTTGAGGCCGCCTCTAGGCTTTGGGAGGTCAACCCTCGCGACGTAGACGGCGATGTTGGCGAGGGGTATGTATACCTCAGCGATGTTCATCGGCTCGGAGGTCAGCCTCTTAACGGCGTGGTCGAGGCTGTCAGCGTGCATTGTGCAGAGGCCTCCATGGCCCGTGGCCATCGCCTGGAACAACGTATAGGCCTCCTCCCCCCTGACCTCTCCGACGACGATGTAGTCAGGCCTGTATCGTAGGCTGAGCTTCACCAGGTCGAAGAGGTCTATGGACTCGACGCCGGAGGAGCCGAAGGTGAAGCCCTTACGGCTGATGAGCTGAACCCAATTCTCATGGGGTATATTCAGCTCCGCGACGTCCTCCACGGTGACTATCTTCTTATTCAGCGGGATCAATGAAAGGAGGGCGTTGAGCATGCTGGTCTTCCCAGCCCCCGTGCCTCCGAGGATGATGAAGCTCATCCTGTTCTCAAGCATCAGCCAGAAGTAGGCTGCCAGCTTCGAGGGGAGAGTTCCCAGCGTTATGAGATCTATTATAGAGAAGGGATCCGCCCTAAACTTCCTTATACAGAAGCTACTTCCATGCGTCGAGACCTCACGTTGGAAGGTGGCCGCCAACCTATGCTTCTCCGGCAGCGTCGCATCTAGGATCGGATGGGCGCTTGAGATATGTCTGGAGCTCTTATGGGCGAGCTTTATGATGAAGTCGTTGAAGACCCGGTCATCTATGAAGGAGAGGTTTGTCGGGAGGCTCTCATACTTCCTATGCCATACATATATGGGCTTCCTCAAGCCGTTGCAGGATATGTCCTCGATGTTTGGATCCCTCATCAAGGGGTCTATAGGGCCATATCCAGCTAGATCCCTGATGACGTAATAGAGGACTCGACCCCAACTCTCCTCGCTCAACCCCTTGAAAGTCCTCTTATAGTTCTCCCTCATCCGTTCAGCCTGCTCACGGACATACTCCACTGGATCGATGTCCAAGTTCTCCGGAGGCTCCAGCTCTCGACTCATGATCTTCATCAATCGATCATAGGCATCATACTCATCGAGGCTGAGCTCCACCTCCTCGATGAAATACATGAGGCCTAAGCCTGGAACCTGGTAGATGGAGGCCTTGGCATGGGGATTAGATACATAATAGCTCTCGATGAGGGTTGCATCCTCCGAGGGCTTAATCCTCTCGACGCCTACATCCACCTTCTCAACCCTATCCTCGCCGCTGACTCCACGCCTTCGAAGCCTCCATAGAAGCCTCACGGACTATCCCTCTAATTTTCCAGATTTATGGAAGAAAGGATCATATTAAAGAGAAGTGGAGAATAAAAATGGAGGAAGAAATTCTTAACGATAAAATGGATTTTAGAAAGATATAAAAATGGGGGGTTAGGTGAGGGTCACCATCTTCATGTAGCTGTTGCCAGCGCCAGAGTGCAGAGACAGCTCGATCGTAGTACCAGAGCTGAAAGTTAGAGCATCATCCTGCTTAATAACGATGTATATCTCTGTCGAAGAGCCTGGATCAACCGTTATTGTTCCTCCACTTGAAAAGTCCACTTGATTTCCCGATGCGTCATAGACTTGTATTAGATCATAATCTCCAGTCTTCCCATAGTCTGCAATGGCCTTACCGTTTATGAACACGCCTATAATAGTAGCTTGGGTTGTACCGGTATTCCGCAGATTAAGGGTAATATTCCAACAAGCGGCTCCTGCAACACCCCAATAATCGCCATTGGCATCCGTTGTTGATTCACAGTAAACAGAG